>NZ_JBBMMC010000014.1:0-141890 GCF_037936805.1 Nocardioides epinepheli
GACCCCACACCGCACTAGCCGGAAGACCCCCAGTCACCCGCACCCCCGGTGTCACCAACCTCGCGGTATAGAACAGCCAGCGAGCGCCGACGAAACCCCGGCAACCGGCGCTGCCAGGGCTCCCGAGGTCGCCTTCGGGGTTTCGTCGGCGCCGACGAGTTCGTCCCTCACTCGTCGGCTTGCTCAACCTCCGAGCGCTTGCTCGGCCTGCGCGTGCGTGAGCCGGTTGGGGTCTCCGGTCAGCCGGTGAACAGCGCTTCGCTGACCGCGTCGGCGTAGCCCTCGTAGCTCTGCAGCCAGGTCGCCCGGCCGCCGGTGGCCTCGGCGATGTCGGTCAGAGCCTCCATGTCGGCCGAGGCGCCGATGCCGATCGCGATGATCCGGACCGGCCGGTCGGGGTCGGAGGCATCGGCCAGGTCGGCGAGGAGGTCCTCGAGGGAGATCGAGCCCGCGGCGTCACGGTTCTGTCCGTCGGAGAGGACCAGGAGCTGGTTGACCATGCCGGGCTCGTACTGCTCGAGGGTGTAGTCGTAGGCCTCCCGTACGGCGTTGTAGAGGGGAGTGCCGCCGGAGACCTCGAGCTCGTCGAGGGCATCGAGCATCGCCTGGCGGTGGGAGGGCCCGCTCTGCGGTCCGTTCGGCTCCAGGTCCACCGGCCGGGTGATCACCGGTACGTCGTCATCGTCGTCACTGCGGAAGACGATGAGCCCCGATCGCGACGCCGGACTGGCCACCCGCATGCCATCGCGGGCCGCACGCCGCACGAGCTCGATCCTGCTCGTGTCGGTGCCGGGGAAGGTCTCCTCCATCGAGCCGGACGCGTCGATCGCGACCATCGTGGAGATCCGCTGGTGCATGAAGCCGAAGGCGGTGCCGACCTGCCCGGCGTCCTTCGCCGAGATCTCGTCGAGCGGTCCGAGCTCGTCGGCCGGCACGAATCCCGCGCCGGCGAGGGCGGCAGCGCCCTCGGGGGAGGTGAGGAAGGTGGCGAACGCGGCCAGCGGCTCGGTCGCATCGGCGTCGAGCGTGACCAGTGGCACCGCCGGCCGCGGTCCACGCAGCGGCACCGGCGCCAGGTCGGAGCCGGACGCCGCGAGCACCGGCGCGGAGGTGAGGAAGGCGTTCGCGGCGGGGTCGGCGTCGACGTCGAGGACGGCCAGCTCGTCGGGCGTGAGCGCGACCACACGATGCTCGATGCGGATCGTGGTGAGGTCCTTCCGGGTGGGGGTGATGAACGACGGGACCGCGAAGGCCTCGCCGGTCGCGGTGGTCACCAGGCCGAGGAAGCCGAGCCGCCCGGTGACGCTCGTGCCCGGGTCGGGCAGCGCGATGGCCAGTTCGGCGCCGTCGGGGAGCGACCGCACTCCGCGCACCAGGGGTCCCAGCGCGGCGGGTCGGGCCAGCGTGTCGGGGCCACCGAGGCCGTCGACCGTCTCGGGGTCCAGGGCGAGTACAAGGGGCACACCGGCCACCGTCGTCGGCTCGCCGACCGGACTGAGTTCGCCCTCGGCAGCCTCGACCTGCTGGCGGCTCCCGGCCAGCCAGCCCGCCGGGCCGTCGTCGCCGGTCGTCGGCACGTCCGACGAGCTCGCCTCGATCTGCACCGGGGCGCAGCCGTCGACGCGGTACGCCCCGGCGACCGTGGTCCACGACGCGAGGTAGGCAGGCTCGACGGCCACGCGCACCGAGGCCGGGCACGGCTCCCCGGAGGAATTGGTCCGCGGCGGCTCGGGAGGGCCGCCGGCCTCGGCGGGCTCGTCGTTGGCAGTACGGATCACCCAGGCCGCTCCGGCGGTCGTGATGAGCAGCAATACGGCGGCGACGAATCCGAACAGCCGTGCCCCGGACTGTCGCGCGCCCGTTCCGTGGCGCCCCTCGTACCGACTCATGTCTGCCTCTCCTGCGGATCCCGACACCGTCGTGGGGGGTGACGCAGGGGGTTCGTCACGGTGGCGACCGCCGTGGTCCCTGGCAGCGGTCGGGGGCAACCTACACCGGGCGGTGCCGGCGCAACCGGAGGCCGAGCGGAAGTTCGACGCCGTCGCGCGCGGGGGCGGCTCGGTGGATTGGCGGCCGTGACCGGCGCGGCGGTAGGTTGGCACCGATTTCGGTCTGTGTCCCGGGTCACAGCCGCGCCACCCCTGCGGCCGACCCGCCCCGAGCACCTGGAAGTGGTGACCCCACCGCCGGGCCACGAGAAGGAGCCGTTCGATGAATGCACCCCCCGAACCGGGCACTACCACGTCGGGCTTCGGTCCCGACCTGGTCGAGGTGTTCGGTCCCAGTCAGAGTGACGGCGGCCCCGAGTTGGTCCAGCTGCTCACTCCCGAGGGCGAGCGGGTGCACCACCCGGAGTTCGACCTCGACTTCTCCGCCGAGCAGCTGCGCGGCTTCTACCGCGACATGGTGCTCACCCGGCGCATCGACACCGAGTCCACGGCGCTCCAGCGCCACGGCGAGCTCGGCATCTGGGCCCAGCTCCTCGGCCAGGAGGCCGCCCAGATCGGCGCCGGTCGGGCCCTGCGCCCCCAGGACTACGTCTTCCCGACCTATCGCGAGCACGGCGTCGCCTGGTGCCGCGGCCTCGACCCGCTCAAGCTGCTCGGCCTGTTCCGCGGCGTCGACCACGGCGGGTGGGACCCGGCCGAGGTCAACTTCGGCCAGTACACGATCGTGATCGGCGCGCAGACCCTGCACGCCACCGGCTACGCCATGGGCATGCAGCGCGACGGCGTGGTCGGCACCGGCGACCCCGAGCGTGACGCCGCGGTGATCGCCCACTTCGGCGACGGCGCCAGCAGCCAGGGCGACGTCAACGAGGCGTTCATCTTCGCCGCCTCCTACAACGCCCCGGTGGTGTTCTTCTGCCAGAACAACCAGTGGGCCATCTCCGAGCCGATCGAGCGCCAGACCCGGATCCCGCTCTACCAGCGCGCCCTCGGCTTCGGCTTCCCCGGCGTCCGGGTCGACGGGAACGACGTCCTGGCCACCTACGCCGTCACCCAGGCCGCGCTCCAGCGTGCCCGCGACGGACAGGGCCCCACGCTCGTGGAGGCCTACACCTACCGGATGGGTGCCCACACCACCACCGACGACCCGACGCGCTACCGGCTCTCCGACGACGTCGAGAGCTGGAAGCTCAAGGACCCGATCGCGCGGGTGGAGGTCTACCTGCGGCGCAACGGGCTGGTCGACGAGGAGTTCATGAACGCGCTCGCCGCGGAGGCCGACGAGCTCGGCCACACCCTGCGCGAGGGCTGCAAGGCGATGCCCGACCCGAAGCCGGAGGCCATCTTCGAGTACGTCTACGACCAGGAGCCCGAGGAGCTGCGCGTGCAGCGCGAGGCCTTCGCCGAGTACCACGCTTCGTTCGAGGGGGCGCACTGATGAGCCAGAAGATCACCCTCGCCAAGGGCCTCAACATGGGGCTGCGCAAGGCGATGGAGGACGACTCGAAGGTCCTGCTCATGGGCGAGGACGTCGGCAAGCTCGGCGGCGTCTTCCGGATCACCGACGGTCTGCAGAAGGACTTCGGCGAGGACCGCGTCATCGACTCCCCGCTGGCCGAGTCCGGCATCGTCGGCACCGCGGTCGGCATGGCGATGCGTGGCTACCGCCCGGTCGTGGAGATCCAGTTCGACGGCTTCGTCTACCCCGCCTACGACCAGATCGTGTGCCAGGTCGCCAAGATCCACTACCGGAGCAAGGGCCGCACCAAGATGCCCATGGTCATCCGGATCCCGTTCGGCGGCGGCATCGGCGCGGTCGAGCATCACAGTGAGTCCCCGGAGGCGCAGTTCGCGCACACCCCCGGCCTGAAGGTCGTCGCCTGCTCGAACCCGATCGACGGCTACTGGATGATCCAGCAGGCCATCGCCTGCGACGACCCGGTCATCTTCTTGGAGCCCAAGCGGCAGTACCACGCCGACAAGGCCGAGTTCGACGACACCCAGACGATCGACGACGTCGCCCCGCTGTTCACCTCGCGCGTGGTCCGCGCCGGCACCGACGCCACGGTGCTCGCCTACGGCCCGACGGTGAAGACCGCGCTCAAGGCCGCCGAGGCCGCTGCGACCGAGGGTCGCTCGCTGGAGGTCATCGACCTGCGCACCCTCTCTCCGCTCGACATGGCGCCGGTGCACGAGTCGGTGCGCCGCACCGGCCGGGCCGTCGTCGTCCACGAGGCGCACACGAACCTCGGCCTCGGATCCGAGCTCGCCGCCCGGATCTCCGAGGAGTGCTTCTACTCCCTGGAGGCGCCGGTGCTGCGGGTGGGCGGGTTCGACACGCCCTACCCGGCCTCGCGGATCGAGGAGGAGTTCCTCCCCGACCTCGACCGGGTCCTCGACGCCGTCGACCGCAGTCTGGAGTTCTGAGCGATGCCCGAGTACCTGCTCCCCGACGTCGGGGAGGGCCTCACCGAGGCCGAGATCGTCAGCTGGAAGGTCAAGGTCGGCGACGTCATCGAGATCAACGACATCGTCGTGGAGATCGAGACCGCCAAGTCGCTGGTCGAGCTCCCCTCGCCGTACGCCGGTGAGGTCAGCGCGCTGCTGGTGGCCGAGGGCGAGACCGTCGAGGTCGGCACCCCGATCATCCGGATCGGCGAGCCGGGCGCGGCTGCTGCCGAGGAGCCGGCCGCTCCGGCGGCCCCGGTCGCCGACATGGTCATCGACCTGTCCAACCCCGCCGCCAGCGGCGGCGGCGAGGGCGAGAGCCTGGTGGGCCGCACGAAGGCCGAGCGTGGGCCGGTGCGCCGTCCCCGCAAGGGCTCTGCGTCGCCGTCGACCGAGTCGGCCGCAGCCACCCAGATGCAGGTCCAGGGTGCCTTCGCCCCCGGTGGGGCACAGAGCCAGCCGGTCATCGAGTCCGACGAGCCGGCCGTGCCGGCCCAGGACGCCCGGGCCGCGGGCGCCGAGCAGCCTGAGCAGCCAGCCCAGGCGCGGTCGGCCGGCGACGTCCGGGTGCTGGCGAAGCCGCCGGTGCGCAAGCTGGCCAAGGACCTCGGCGTCGACCTCGCCACCTGTGCGGCGTCCGGCCCGCACGGCACGATCACCCGCGCCGACGTCGAGCAGGCCGCCTCGGGCGCGGCCGCCCCGACCGGCTCGACCACCGCCGCGGCCCCGGTGGCTGCCTTCTCCGCGGCGCCGGGCGAACGCGAGACCCGCGAGCCGGTCAAGGGCGTGCGCAAGATGATGGCCTCGGCGATGGTCGGCTCGGCCTTCAGCGCGCCGCACGTCACCGAGTGGGTCACCATCGACGCCACGGCGACCGTCGACCTGGTCGCCCGGCTGAAGAAGCGCCGCGAGCTGCGCGACCTCAAGGTGAGCCCGCTGCTGGTGCTCGCCAAGGCCGTGCTGCTCGCGATGCGCCGGACCCCGGAGATCAACTCGTTCTGGGACGAGCAGTCCCAGGAGGTCGTCTACAAGCACTACGTCAACCTCGGCATCGCGGCCGCCACGCCGCGCGGCCTGGTGGTGCCCAACATCAAGGACGCCGAACGGCTCAGTCTCGTCGAGCTCGCCACCGCCCTCGGCGAGCTCACCGCCACCGCCCGCGACGGCAAGACCCAGCCCGCCGAGATGGCCGGCGGCACGTTCACGATCACCAACGTCGGCGTCTTCGGCGTCGACGCCGGCACCCCGATCATCAACCCGGGCGAGTCGGCGATCCTGTGCTTCGGCGCCATCAAGAAGCAGCCCTGGGTGGTCGCCGGCGACGACGGCTCCGACAAGATCGCGGTGCGCCACGTCACCACGCTCGCCCTGAGCTTCGACCACCGCCACATCGACGGCGAGAAGGGCTCCCGCTTCCTCGCCGACGTCGCCGGCATCCTCGAGGACCCCGGCTCCGCCCTGCTGTTCTGAGGCCCGAGGGCGATAGTCCCGGGACTTTGGGTTGTTCTTTCGCGCTTCAGGCAACCCGAAGTCCCGGGACTATCCCAGCCGGACAGGTGCGTGCGGAGGCGTCTGGCTGGGTAGATAGGCTGGCGTGACCATGACGACCGGAACTCCCGAGCCGGGCGCGCAGCTCGGCGCGTTCCGGCTGGGGCGACGCCTGGGCGTGGGCGGCATGGGGATCGTCTTCCAGGCGCTCGACACCCAGCTCAACCGCCAGGTCGCGCTGAAGGTCATCACGCCCCACATCGGCGACGACGAGGAGTTCCGCGCTCGGTTCACCCGCGAGGCGCAGGCGCAGGCCTCGCTCGACTCGCCCCACGTCGTCCAGGTGTACTCCTTCGGTGAGGCCGACGGCCGCCTCTACATCGCCTCCCAGCTCATCCCCGACGGCGACCTGGGCCAGATGCTCACCCGCCACGGCCGGCCGCCGGCGCGGATCGCGCTCAACCTGATCGCCCAGGTGGCCGACGGGCTGTCCGACGCGCACGCCGCCGGGCTGATCCACCGCGACATCAAGCCGGCCAACGTGCTCCTGCGCAACCGCGACAACGTGCTCCAGGCCTACCTCGGCGACTTCGGGATCGCGCGCCAGATGGATGCCCAGAACCAGCTCACTCAGGCCGGTCACGCGATCGGGACGCCCACCTACATGGCGCCCGAGCTCCACATGGGCGCCGAGTCGGGGCCGGCGTCCGACATCTACTCGATGGGCTGCCTGCTGTGGGCGGCTCTGAGCGGCCAGGCGCCCTACAGCGGGAGCACGGACTACCAGATCGTGATGGCCCACCTCGAGGGACCGATCCCACAGCTGGCGCCCACCGGTCCGCTGGCCTCGGAGATCAACCGGGTGCTGCGGCGCGCGCTGGCCAAGCAGCCCGAGAACCGCTACGGCAGCGCGGCGGCCCTGCGCGACGACCTCAAGCAGGTCCTGCGCCTGCCCGACGATCCGACTCGCGTCCGGCCGCTGCACGACGACGAGCAGGTCACCCCGGGTACGCGGGTCTCCGACCCCAAGCCGTGGAGTGGCGGTCCGCGTCAGACGCCGACGCCCGGGACCGGTCCTACCGCCGGTTCCTCGCCATCACCGGTACCGGCTCCCGTGACGTTCCGGACGCCGACGCCGCCCACCTTCGCCTCCTCGGCCGGACCGGGAACGCCGGTCGGCCCGGGTGCCCCGACTGGGCCGAGCGGCCCGAGCGGTGGCAACCGCAACCGGATGTGGGTCGCGGTGGCGGTGGTCACCGTCGTCCTCGTGGTCGGCGCGGTCGTGCTGGCCAAGGTGATCGCCGACTCCGGCGGCTCCAATACCGCGGGTGAAGGCGATGAGACCACCAGCAGCACCGGGGAGCCCGGCACCGAGACCACCGGCGGAGGCGAGGGAACCGACGCCGACCAGCAGAAGGCGATCGAGAACATCACCCAGGGCATCCTCGACGACGGCAGCGCCGACGACGTCGAGGCCAGCACCTGCATCGCCCGCAACCTGGTCGAGCAACAGGGCATCGCGAAGTTGCAGGAGCTCGAGGTGCTCGACTCCGAGCTGAACTTCCTCAACACCGACAACCCGGCCGCGGCCGGGCCGGTGCTGAGCGCCTCGTTCGGGTGCCTGGGAGACCTGTTGAGCTCCTTCACCCCCAGCTCCTGAGGCGGGGTCAGCCGACCGCGACGCACTCCGGTTCCAGGACCTCCCGCACCGTCTCGACGGCCTGCTCGACGAGCTGGACGTGGTGGCCGGGGAGGTCCCGGAGCCCTTCGCCCAAGGCGTTGTACAAGAACACCACCTCGCTGTCGGTGGCCCCGCTGTAGCGCGCGATGCCCTCGTTCAGGACGTGCGCCATGCTGGTGTCGGCGTGCCGCTCGGCGGCGAACTCCTCGTACGTCTCGCCGACCGGGGTGATCCAACGCCATACCTTGGGGCCGAGCTCGGACCGGCGACCGTAGGCGATGCCGTAGTTGAAGACCCGGTCGATGTAGCCCTTCATGATGGCGGGCACCGAGGCCCACCAGGTCGGGAAGACGAAGATCAGCACGTCGGCCTCCTGCGCCTGGGCCGCCAGGTGCATGACCTCCTCGGAGTACCGCTTGGCGCGGCCCCAGTCGGGCTCGTCGGCCTCGTGGAGCCGTGGGTCGAAGCCACTGCGGTAGAGGTCGATCTCGGTGAACGGCACACCGGAGCGGCGAAGCTCGTGGCGGATCGCGGCCACGGTGCGGGCGGTGAGTGAATCGGTGCGCGGGTGCGCCCAGACGAGATGGACAGAGGTCACGGTGTGCTCCTTATGCTCGCGACGGCCGCATCGGATGCGACGATCAGGTGATTGACGAATTGATAGGACTCGCGGGTCGGTGGCCGGTCCTGCTCGGTGCGTGGCTCAGAAGGTTCGGATCTGCTCGGCAAGCTCCCCGAGTGCGTCCGGCCGACGAGCGAAGTAGGTGAACTTCCCGATCCGCACCGAGGTCACGAGTCCGGCTTGGAGCAGCACCTTGAGGTGCGCCGAGGCGGTCGCCGGAGCGATCCCCAGTCGCTCGGCGATCGTGAGTCCGCACAGGCCCTCGGCGGCGTCGTACTCCTCCACGGTGAAGTGCTGCGCCGGGTCCTTGAGAAGCGCGAGGATCTCCAGGCGCTTCTCGTTCGCAAGGGCGCGGGTCTGGTCGAGCAGGGTGGCGTTCATCAATCAAAAGATTAGGTGATTGACGAATTGTTGTCCACTCGCGGCGAGCCCGCCGATTCTGCCGACCGCGGAATCGCTTGCCGCGTCGCGGAACGACGCGTTGGCTGTCGGCATGCGGATCCTGGTGCTGGGCGGCACGGTGTTCCTGTCCGAGGCAGTCGCGGCCGAGGCGCTGCGACGCGGCCACGACGTCGTCTGCGCCTGCCGTGCGGACTCGGGGACGGTGCCGGACGGCGCGCAGTGGGTCCGCTGGGACCGCAGCGCCGAGCCGGCGCCGGGCGAGGAGGTCGGCGGCGTCGACGTCGTCGTCGACGTCGCCCGTCAGCCCTCGTGGGTGCGTGCGGCCCTCTCGGCCTGGACCGACGCGCACTGGATCTTCGTCTCGACCGTCAACGTCTACTCCGACGACTCCCTCACCGGCGGCACGCCGGACACGCTGCCCCTCCACCCGGCCCGCCACGCCGACGCCGACCTGGCCGAGCACCCGGAGGCCTACGGCCCGCTCAAGCGCGGCTGTGAGGAGGCGGTGCTCGCCAGCGCGGCGTCCGCGATGGTGATCCGGCCCGGGCTCATCTGCGGGCCGGGCGATCCGACCGGACGGTTCTCGTACTGGCCGGCCCGGCTGGCGGAGGCCCGCGCCGGTGGGCGGGTGCTGGCCGGGGGCGAGCCGGACGACGTCGTCCAGATCATCGACGTGCGCGACCTGGCGTCCTGGATCGTCACTGCCGCCGAGCAGCGCACCACCGGCGTCTACGACGGCGTCGGTCCGGTGTCGACGACGTCGGAGCTGCTGGAGGCGGTGGCCGCCGGCGTGGGCGCGACCCCGGAGCTGGCCTGGGTGCCGGGGAGTGCGCTGACCGAGGCCGGCGTCGAGCCGTGGATGGGGCCGGGGGCGCTGCCGTTGTGGCTGCCGCGCCCCGACTACGACGGGTTGATGTCGCACGATCCTGGCCCCTCGTTCGCCGCGGGATTGAGCACCCGACCGGTGGCCGAGACGGCGCGCGACACCCTGGCGTGGCTGCGCGCCGAGCCCGATCCGCCGTCCACGGGGCTGTCCCGCGCCCGGGAGCAGGAGGTTCTCAACTCCCTGCCGCCCACGTAGCCTCCTCGCGTGAGGCGACCGCACCAGAACGTGGCGACCGTGCTGGTCGATCCCGCGCGGCTGCGTGAGCTCGAGCTGGACCTGATGCCGCTGGACCTGTGGGTGTGGCCGGTCGCCACCGCTCCGGTGTGCGCCGACGGCCCGCGCCGGGCCTTCCAGATCCGCCGCCGGCTCATCGAGTCCAAGCGCGGCGCCTGGGACGACGCCCGCACCTGGACGCCGGTGTGGATCTCGTTCGGCGAGACCTGGTACCACGGCGACGACCCGCTCCCATGGGCTGCGCACAAGACCCTCTGGAACACCCTGGCCGCCCACGCCGCCCACGTCCGCTACCGACTCGGCCTCGGCGGCGTCCCCCCGCTCACCACTCCGCGCGAGGGTCCCCAAGTGGGATAGTCCCGGGCGATCCGGTTGTTCTTCAGCCTCGCGAGCAACCCGAACGCCCGGGACTATCGCAGGACTGATCCCGGAGACCGGCCTACGACGTCGGGGAGGACTCCCCGAGCACCCAGCCGTTCCACAGGTCGTCGAGGTCCTCGCCGGTCTGCTCCTCGAGGTAGGCCAGGAGGGTCTCGCGGTCGGTGCTCTTGTTGTCCTGGGCCTGGGGCCAGCCGCGGACGACCTCGAAGAACTTCTCGTCGCCCACCTTCTCCCGCAGTGCCTGCCAGAAGAACGCGCCGCCGAAGTAGACGTTGGAGTTGCCGAACTCCGAGGGGTCGTAGGCGCCCGGCGGGCCGCTCTCCTCGCGGTAGTGACGCTCATCGTCGGCGAGCCCGTCGAGGTACTGCTCGAACGGCGTCCCCTCCTGCTCGGCCTGCCACATCAGCTGGAGGTACATCGCCATGCCCTCGTTCATCCACACGTCGCGCCAGTCGTCGGGGCTGACCTGGTCGCCGTACCACTGGTGGGCGAACTCGTGGACGACGGTGTCGGCCGAGGTCGAGTACGGCGTGTCACCGAGGGTGATGAGGGTCTGGGTCTCCATCCCGCTCTCGGAGTCGACCAGCAGGATCCCGGCGGTGTCGAAGGGGTAGGGCCCGAGGTACTCCTCCAGCCACGCGATCGCCTCGGGGGAGTAGCGCAGCCCGTCGCCCGGCTCGTCGCCCCGTGGGGTCCAGTAGGTGATGGGAAGGTCGTTCGGGCCGATGTCCTCGGTCTTGTCGTAGTCGCCGAAGGCGAGCGTGATGAGGTACGACGCCGCCGGCTCGGCGAGGTGGAACTGCGTCTTGTGGGTGGCGTCGTCGTCGCCGGTCAGCTCGTCGGCGGTCTGCAGGCCGTTCGCGACGCCGGTCCACGGCGAGGGCACCTGGAGGGTGAAGTCGTACAGCGCCTTGTCGGAGGGCTGGTCATTGACGGCGTACCAGGAGTAGGCGCCGATCGGCTCCTGCATCGTCCAGGTCTGGTGCTCGTCGTCGATCGTGAACCCGGTGTAGAGCAGGTCCGAGCGCTCGGTCGGCGCCCGCACCGGCTCCGGGGTGCCGGAGTAGTCGACGACGAGCTCGTAGCGCTGGTCCTGCTTGACCGGCGCGGTGACCACCAGGTCCTTGCCGGTGTGCTCGTAGGACACCTCGGCGCCGTCGAGGGTGAGCGAGCTGATCTCCAGCGGCTCGCCGAAGTCGAGCTGGAAGCGGTCGGCGGTGCCGGTGGAGCGGAAGGTCAGCGTCTCGGCGCCGGTGAGGGTGTCGGTGGCGGGGTCCCAGGTGAGGTCGAGGTCGTAGTGCAGGGCATCGACCGACGGGTCGCCGACCTCGGGGTAGTAGCTGTCCTCGGCCGGCTCGCTGAGCGCGAGGTCGAGGTCGGCCGGGGGCGGATCGGCGCTCTGGGCGGGCGCCGTCTCGGTGGGGTCGGACGCCGTGCTGGATGGCCCGCCGGTCGATCCGCCCTGCGGCGTCGCCATGTCGTCGGGCAGGTCGTAGCCGCCGCAGCCCGCGGCGACCAGCGCCAGGAGGAGCGCGAGCGGCACCGCGGCCGCGCGGGCGCGACCGGGACGGCGCTTCCTCACTCCTCGCCCCGCAGCAGCGGCCGGGCGAGCTTGCGGCCGTGGTGGATCTGCGCCTTCACGGTGCCCAGCGGGACGTCGAGCAGGGTGGCGATCTCGTCGTAGGCCATGCCGTAGACGTCGCGCAGCAGCAGCGGCTCGACGTACTGCGGATGGTCGCGCTCGATCGTCTCCATCGCCTCGAGCAGGTCGAGCCGGGTGCCGGCGATCACGCTGGTGGTGCGCGGGTCGGGCCGCTCGCCGACGGCGTTGTGCTCCTGCGGGTCGGCCGCGATCGCCTGGTTCTTCATCCGCCGGTAGGTCGAGCGCGCGGAGTTCACCGCGACCACGTGCGTCCAGGTGGTGAACCGGCCCCGGCCGTTCCAGGAGCCGATCTTGGTGGCGATGTTGAGCAGCGCCTCCTGGCAGGCGTCCTCGGCGTCGGCCAGGTGCGGCAGCACGCCGCGGCACACGTTGAGCGTGCGCGGCCGGATCGCGGCGAGCACTTGTTCGAGCGCGTCGCGATCACCGTCCTGGGCGCGGTGCGCGAGGTCGTCGATCTCGTCCGGCGTAGCGGCTTCTCCGTCGGTGGCGGTCATGCCGATGTTCCTTCCCTCATCGCCTCGAAGATAATGCAGTGGTGTCCACCACGGGTCCGAGCCACCTCGGCCGCTACGCCGTCCGACGCCGGATCGGCAGCGGCGGCTTCGCGACCGTCTGGCTCGCCTACGACGAGCAGCTCGACGCGCCGGTCGCGATCAAGGTGCTCGCCGACAACTGGTCGGAGCAGCACGAGGTGCGCACCCGCTTCATCGAGGAGGGGCGATTCCTGCGTCGAGTGGAGTCGCCGCACGTCGTCCCCGTCTACGACGCCGGTGCGCTCGACGACGGCCGTCCCTATCTGGTGATGGCCTACGCCGACCAGGGAACCCTCGCCGACCGGCTCGCCGCCAGCGGACTCACCATCCCCCAGGCCTACGAGGTCATCACCCAGGTCGGCGCCGGTCTCCAGGCGCTCCACGACCGCGGCGTCCTGCACCGCGACGTGAAGCCCGCGAACGTGCTCTTCCGCAGCGCGGAGGCCACCGGTGACGGCACCCAGATGCGCGCCATGCTCGGCGACCTCGGCCTCGGCAAGGCGCTCGACGTCTCCTCGCGCCTCACCGTCATCGCCGGGACGCCGGCGTTCGTCGCGCCCGAGCAGGCACAGGGCGAGGCGCCCGACCCGCGAGCCGACCAGTTCTCCCTCGGCGTGCTCACCTTCCTGCTGCTCAGCGGGCGGCTCCCCTGGGACCACGCCACCCTTCCCGCCGCCGCCGCCCCCAAGGCGCCGAAGCCGCTGTCCACCGGCCAGCTGGTCTTCCCGCCGGCGGTGGAGCAGGTGGTGGGCCGGGCGATCGCCCGCGACCGCGAGGACCGCTGGCCCTCGGTGGCCGCCTACGTCGAGGCACTCGGTGAGGCGCTGCGCGGCTGGGTCGGCGACGCCGACCAGTCCCAGACCCGGGTCCTGCCGGTCGACCCGCAGCTGACGATCCCCGGCCAGCGACCCACCCAGCCGCCGGCGTCCGGCGCCCGGACGCCGACGCCCGTGCCGTCGAGCGGGCCGTCGACCGGGCCGTCGAGCGGCTCCTACGACTGGCTGCACGAGCCGGCCCCCTCGTCGGCGGGCGCCCCTCCGGCCGATCCGCCCACGGCACCGATGTCCGGCGGGCAATCCGGCGCTCCTCCTCGACGACGCGGTCGCGGCGTCCTGGCCGCCGCACTGGTCGCCGTGGTCGGCCTGGCGCTCGGCGGTGCGGGCGGCTACTTCGCGCAGCAGACGACCACCGACGACGCCGCGCCGACGACGTCGACCGTCGAGGACGAGACCGAGCGGCTGGCGGCCACCGTGCCCGCGGAGTGGACCGCCTACTCGGTGGGCCCGTGGCAGCCACCCAACGGAATGGGCAAGGAGTACGCAGCACTCTCGGTGGGCACCTCCCCGACGTGGAACCAGGACGGCGAGGGCCTCTTCCTCGGGCTGCTGCCGGGCACCGAGCTCCCGGAGGAGCTCCCCGGTCACTCCGAGTGCACCGCCGACGATCCCTCCACCGACGCGAACGCCGACGACCCGCGCGTCACGGCGTTCTACACCAAGTGCGGGCCGGGCAGGTCGGTCATCGTCGAGCAGGTGGTGCAGGTCTCCGACGGCCAGCTGCTGTGGGTCCAGCTGCACACGGCCGATCGGGCCGCGGCCAAGGCGGTGCTCGACGCGATCCGGATCGACGTCTGAGCCGTCATCCGGGGCTCAGTTGCCGGCGGGCCGCTCGATCGGCGTCATGCTCGCGTAGACGAGGTTGATCAGGTCCTCCATGCCGGCGACGTCGCGCTCGCGGCCGAAGACCGCGACGGTGGCGAAGGCCGTGGTGCCGTCGTTCGCTGGGATCCAACGTTCGAAGGCGACCCGCTTGTAGCCGTCCTCGACGTAGTCGACGCGGAACCCGAAAGAGTCCTCCTGCGTGAAGTTCACGCTGTCGACGGTGTTCTCGGGCTGGACGTCGGCCGAGCGCCATGCGGCCTCCCGGTTGGCGATCGCCCGCGCCACCGAGTCCTCGTCGGTGACCACGATCTTCACCCTCATTCCGAAGGCGTTGATGTCGTTCCCGGGTCTGGTGAACCGCCACTCGGCCGGAGCGCTCGAGCTCTGCGTCCATCCCTTCGGCACATCAAGGCTCAGTGAGTAGCGAGACGGCCGGCCCTGGGCGTCCTGGGCGGTGAGCCGCACGCCTGCGTCGAGCGGGATGCCCGGCTCGAGCGCGGGATCGTCCGGGTCGTCCTGGTAGATCCGCACCGGGAACTCCGGGTGGGCCGCCCTGATCGGGGCGGGAGTGGCGAAGCCGGTCCGCTCCGGCCCGTCCTTCTCCGGCACATCGCGCGCCGCGAGCGCCCACCCGCCGCCGGCGCCGACGGCGAGGGCCACCAGCGCCACGCCGAGAGTCCGCCACCTCACGCCCGCGACCCTATCCGGGGCGGTTGCGGCGCCGGATCGGCGGTAGCGTCTCCCGGGTGTCGGATCTGCTGGTGCGCGGCTGCCGGATCGTGCCGCTCGGGGTCGGCGACGTGGCGCCCGCGGGTGGTGAGCCGGTCGACGTCCTGATCTCCTCGGGCCGCGTCGTCGAGATCGGCGCCGGGCTCGACCGGCCCGACGGCGTCGAGGAGGTGCTCGCCGAAGGGCGCTGGCTGATCCCCGGACTGTGGGACCAGCACGTGCACCTGGGCCAGTGGACCCTGAGCCGAGGCCGCGTCGACACGCTCGGCCTCCGATCCCCCGAGGACGCCGTGGCGCTCGTCGCCCGCCTGGTCGAGCAGGAGCCGGGGCGACCCGTGATCGGCTGGGGGCATCGGCCCGGCAACTGGGCGAGCGAGGGCTCGGTGGCCGCGCTCGACGCCGTCTCGGGCGTGACGCCGGTGGTGCTCATCGCCGGTGACGGCCACCACGCCTGGCTCAACAGCGCCGCACTGGCCGCTCTCGGGCTCGGTGCCCGCGAGGAGGTCGTGCGGGAGAACGAGTGGTTCGCCGCCTACGAGCGGCTCGCCGCACTCACCGACGACGGCCCGGAGGACGGCGCGGGCCCCCGCGCCTACCGCGAGTCGCTCGCCGAGGCGGCCGCGCGCGGCGTCGTCGGGCTGGTCGACTTCGAGTTCACCGGCGGCGCCGCGGAGTGGCTGGAGCGCTGGCACGCCGGCTGCGACCTGCTGCGAATCCGGATGGCGACCTACGCCGAGGGGCTGGAGTCGGTGATCGCCTCCGGGCTGCGCACCGGCACCCCGCTCGACCCCGCCGATCCCGATCCGCGGCTGGTGATGGGGCCGCTCAAGATCATCAGCGACGGCTCCCTCAACACCCGCACCGCATGGTGCTGCGAGCCGTACGCCGACGCCGACCCCTCGCACCCGCAACCGGCCGGAGCCGCCAACCTCGCCCCGCACGAGCTCCAGGCGCTGCTCGCGCGCGCCCACATGTCCGGGCTCCACGTCGCCACCCACGCCATCGGCGATGCCGCGGTGAGCGCCGCTCTCGACGCCTACGCCGCCACCGGCGCGCTCGGCTCGATCGAGCACGCGCAGCTCATCTCGCACGCCGACGTCGAGCGGATGGCGGCGCTCGGCGTCCGGGCCAGCGCCCAGCCGGCCCACCTGCTCGACGACCGCGACCTCAGCGAGCAGATCTGGCCCGGCCGCGGTGAGCGGTGCTTCCCGTTCGTGTGGATGCGCGACGCCGGCGTCCGGCTGGTCTTCGGCTCCGACGCCCCCGTCTCGCCGCTCGACCCATGGCTGGCCATGGCCGCCGCCGTCCACCGCAGCGCCGACGACCGCGACCCCTGGCACCCCGAGCATGCGCTCACCCCGCGCGAGGCGCTGGCCGCCTCGGTCGACGAGCAGCCCACCGTCCGCGTCGGCTCACCCGGCGACGTCGTCCTCCTCGACCGCGACCCCCTCGCTCCGGCCGGGACGTCCGGTGAGTCCGCGGCCGCCCTCCGCTCGATGCCGGTCGCCCTCACCGTCGTCGCCGGCCGCATCGTCCACCGCGCCGCCCATCCCGCCGCCGGAGGTTGAGCAAGCGAGCGCCAGCGAGCGCTGACGAAACCCCGGGTACCGAATCAGGCGACGCCGCCGGAGGTTGAGCAAGCGAGCGCAAGCGAGCGCTGACGAAACCCCGGCAACCGTCGCTGCCAACGTTTCCGAGGTCGGTTGCGAGGTTTCGTCGGCGCCGACGAGCTCGTTCCTCACTCGTCGGCTGCTCAACCTCCGACGGCCTGCTCGACCAGCTTCGCCACCGCGCGCTGCTCGGCCAGGAACGGGTGGAAGGCGATGGTGCCGTCGGGGGCGGTGTCCACGCCGTTGACCCACGGCTTCTTGGCGCAGATGTCGTGGCCGCGGCTGGCCCTGGCGACGTCGACGAAGTCGAGGTCGCGCTTCTCGGCCTGGGTGCGCAGGGCGTCGGAGAGGCCGTTGGTGACGTCGTTGACGAAGGGGAAGTCGCCGGTCGGCAGCGGGATCAGATCCGGACAGGAGCCGGTCCGAGGCAGCAGCGTGGGGTAGCCCACGACGACGACCTGCGCGTCGGGCGCGGCCTCGACGACGGCGTCGAGGGTCTTGCCGATGTTGGCCTCGATGCGGGGGAGCCACGTCTCGGCCCGTTTCGACACCGCATCGGTGCAGGGGGTTCCGGCTGCGTCGGGTCCCGGCGCGGTGCACTCGCCGATCAGGGTGAGGAAGAGCTGGAAGTCGTTGCCACCGATGCCGAGGGTGACCAGGTCGGTGTCGGCGTCGAGTGCGGGCACCTGCTTGGTGAGCACGTCGTCGGTGGTCGCGCCGCTGCACGTGACGTCGGTGAGCTCGATCGTGTCGTCGGCCGCGGCGATCTGGTGGGCGTAGTTCTGGTCGGACCGGAAGCAGCCGTCCTCGCCCGACGTGTTCGGGACGCCGGGGGCGGCGGCGTAGGAGTCACCGAGCGCGACGTAGGAGATCGCCTCGTCAGCTGCTGTCTCGGACGCCGGCGCCGAGGCACTCTCGGGGGCAGGGGAGATCTCGTCGTCGTCGCGACCGCCCTGCTCCGAGCACCCCGCGCATGCCGCGACGAGCACGGCTGCCGAGGCGAGTGCGAGCAGGAGGCGGGGCGGGCGCGGCACCGGGTCAGGCTACGGGTGGTCGCCAACGGAGGACGGCACCCCTAGCGCGAGCGTCAGCGCGAGGATGGTGTCTGGGTCCTCGAGCGTGTCGCCGTAGACCTCGCGTAGTTGGCTCATGCGATAGCGAACGGTCTGGGGATGGACGTACAGCGCCGCGGCCGTCTCGTCGCGGCGTCCCTGATGGAGGAGCCAGGCGCGCAAGGTGTCGGCCAGCTTGTCCGCGGTCGCCGGGCGGAGGTCGGCCAGCGGCTCCAGCGCGCGGGCCCGCAGGTCGGCGAGCGCCTCGGGGTCTGCGGTGAGCACCAGGGTGGGGAGGTGGGCCTCGGTGTCCTCGCCGAGGCCGAGTGCCCGGGCGCGCAGCGCGCGCTCGTACGACGTCCGGACCGCCAGCCAGGGCCGCGCCGGGCCGGCGATCGCGCCGCGCCCGGTCAGTCCGCGCAGCAGCGCCTTGCGGGCGCCGTCGTGTGCGTCGGGGACCAGCAACAGGGCGGCGCCGTCGAGCCCGGCGACCTCGACGGCGACCAGGGTGCCGGCGGGGAGCGAGGCGCGCACGGGTCGCACCTGCGACTCGGGGAGGATCACCGCGGTGAGCGTGGTGCTGGGCGTCCACTCGGCGCGTTCGGCGGCCTCATGGATCTCCTCGGCCGCGGCGCCACCGACCAGGGCCTGCGCCAGCCGCTCCAGCTGCCGCTCGCGCACCCGGCCGGCGCTGGCCAGCTCGTCGGTGTGCCCGGCGACGCTGGCCGCGGAGAGCTCGTCGATGTAGGCGAAGACCAGCGCCGCGAAGGAGGCCAGGGTGTCGGCGTCCAGGCCCGCGCGGACGGCGTCGCCGGCCATCCGCTGCCACGACACCCGGGCGCCGATCCGGTAGGCCGCCAGCAGCGCGTCGGTGCCGCGGCCGCTGCGAGCCTCGCCGCGCCCGAGCTGGTAGGCGCCCTCGACCGCGGGCACCGTGACGGCGTCGGATCCGCGGCGTCCGCTGGCCAGGGAGAGGAATCCACCCAGGGTGATCTGCACCGCGCTGCGAATGCGCTCGCCCATCGGGCCGCTGAAGGCGTCGGCGTAGGTCGGGACCTCCTCGATGATCACCGCGACCGCGGCCTCGGCGACCCGAGGCAGCTCGGCCCGGATCGCGGTGACGACAGCGGGCGGCAGCAAGAGGTCGTGATCGGTGGTTCGCCGTGGGCGAGGCGGCATTGTTTGTCTCCTGCGAACAAAAGGGTGTTCGAGATTCACGTGGCTTGATCAGGAGTTTACCCCGCGCAGCGGGCAAACTCTGAGCTATGACGTCGACGGTGCTGCCCCCTCGCGCGACCGCCCCCACCGCCCCCGACCTCCCTGCCGATCAGCCCGTACCGGCACCCGCGGCCCGGCCCTCGCTGCGCAGCCGCCTTCGCAAGGTGGTCGACGCCGCGATCACGCCGCTGGAGCTGGCCGACGTCCTCGACGTCTTTCACCCGTTGCGCGCCGGCGCCGACCTGCGCGGCCGGATCGTGGCGATCCAGCCCGAGACCGCGGACTCCGCGACCATCGTGCTCAAGCCCGGCAAGGACTGGGGCGGCCACGTGCCCGGCCAGTACGTCCGCGTCGGTGTCGACGTCGACGGCGTCCGGCTGTGGCGCACCTACTCCCTCACCCACGGCCCCCGGCCCGACGGCTGCATCTCGATCACCGTCAAGGCCATCCCCGACGGCGTCGTCTCCGGTCACCTCGTGCACCGCGCGCAGGTCGGCCAGATGATCCAGATGGCGCCGGCCGAGGGCGAGTTCGTGCTGCCCGACCCACTGCCGGCCAAGCTGCTGCTGGTCACCGGCGGCTCCGGCATCACCCCGGTCATCGGGATGCTTCGCAACCTCTTCTCCCGCGCCGTCCCGCCCGCTCTCGACATCGTGCTCGTGCACGTCAACGTCTCCACCGACACCGCGATGTTCCGCGACGAGCTGCGCGCCCACGCCGACGCCGGGCACCTGCGGCTGGTCGAGCGCTACGACGTGCGCGACGGCGTCCTCGACGTCGCCGACCTCGGCGACCTGGTGCCCGACCTCGACGAGCGGCTCGCCTACGCCTGCGGCCCCGCCGGCCTGCTCGACGCCCTCGAGCAGCACCACGCCGACCGCGGCCTGCCGCTGACCACCGAGCGCTTCCGCCCGGTGCTCCTCGGCGACGCCGGCGAGGGCGGCGAGGTCACCTTCAGCAGCGGCGCCGTGGTCGACGCCGACGGCACCACCCCGATCCTCGACGCCGGTGAGAGCGCCGGCGTCCTGCTACCGAGCGGCTGCCGGATGGGCGTGTGCTTCGGCTGCGTCGTCCCGCTGCGCTCCGGCGCCGTCCGCGACCTGCGCAATGGCGCGCTGACCGTCGCCGTCCCCGGCGAGACCGGGCCCGAGGGCGTGCCCATCCAGACCTGCATCAACGCCGCCGCCGGCCCCTGCTCCATCGACAGCTGAACCGCGAAGGAATCACCCTGATGACCGTCATCACCAAGCTCCCCGTCAACCCGACCGCGCACCTCACCCCCGAGGACATCGAGCAGCTCGGAGTCGAGCTCGACGCGATCCGCCAGTCGGTGCTCGACGCCCGCGGTGAGAAGGACGCCCGCTACATCCGCCGCGTCGTCGACGTCCAGCGCAAGCTCGAGCTCGGCTCCCGTGCGGTCCTGCTGGCCAGCGTGTTCCCGCCGGCATGGATCGCCGGCACGATCGGCCTCTCCGTCGCCAAGATCCTGGAGAACATGGAGATCGGGCACAACGTCATGCACGGCCAGTGGGACTGGATGCGCGACCCGAAGATCCACTCCACGACCTGGGAGTGGGACAACGCCTCGACCGCCGACGGCTGGAAGCACGCCCACAACGAGATCCACCACACCTACACCAACATCGTCGGCAAGGACAACGACCTCGGCTACGGCATCATGCGCGTCGACGAGGACCAGCGCTGGCACCCGATGCACCTGGGCCAGCCGCTGTGGAACTTCATCAACGCCTGCTTCTTCGAGTACGGCATCGCCGCCTACGACCTCGAGCTCGGCAAGAACCTGCGGATGCCCAAGGAGCGCCGCTCGGCGCAGTTCAAGGCCAACGCCCGCAAGACCCTGCACAAGATCCGCAAGCAGGCCACCAAGGACTACGTCGTCCACCCCGCCCTGGCGCTGCCCTTCGGCGGCGCGCTCCAGGTGCTCGCGGCGAACTTCACCGCCAACGTCGTGCGCAACCTGTGGTCGCACTCGGTCATCATGTGCGGCCACTTCCCCGAGGGCGTGGAGACCTTCGAGCGCAAGTCGATCCCCGACGACGAGTCCCGCGGCCAGTGGTACCTGCGCCAGATGCTCGGCTCTGCCAACATCTCCGGCTCCAAGCTGATGCACATCATGACCGGCAACCTCAGCCACCAGATCGAGCACCACCTCTTCCCCGACCTGCCCAGCAGCCGCTACGCCGAGATCGCCCCGCAGGTCCAGGCGCTCTTCGAGAAGTACGACCTCAACTACCACTCGGCCCCGCTGCCCCAGCAGGTCGCCAGCGCCTGGCACCGCGTCGTCCGCCTCTCGTTGCCGAACGGCTGGCTCGCGACGACCAACGCCAAGAACCTCCCTGAGCAGCTCAAGCTCCTGTGGGGCATGACCACCAAGGGCCCCAAGGTCCGCCGCGCTGCCCAGGCACGCCTGACCCAGCAGGAGAAGCGCCAGGCCCGCGCCGCCGCAGCGGCCGCCTGACGGGGACCCACCATCAGGTCGGCCCGCGACGTTCGGCAACCATTCTTGCCGGCGTGTCCGAGATCGGTTCGAGGTCTCGTCGGCGAGGCTCGGGGTGAGTTCGCGCGGCGCCTCTGTGCCGGAGCCAGGCGCCTGATCAGGCGACCCGGTTGCCGTACCGCTGTCGTGCCGCCTCGCCGCTGGTACCGACGAGGGTGCCGATCGCGGACCAGGGCATTCCCGAGTCGCGTGCCGCGCGGACGGCGTCGAGGAGATGACGCTCGGCCTCCGATCGCTCGGCAACAGCGGCGCGGAGCATGGTCACGGCGGCGGCATCAAGCTCGTCGGACGGGTCGGGTTCGTAGGACTCGAACCGCGCCGCGAGCTCGTCGGCGTGCTGCAGGATCTCTTCAACGGTGCGTGGCATGGTCCTCACCTCAGGAACTTCTCGCGGGCCTTCATTGCATGGACGATGACGTCGGCCTCGTCGCCATCGACGTATCCGACTTCCAGGAAGATCGCGGCCCGGTTCGGGCCCGCACTGGATGTCGATAAGCGTGAAGAATCTCTTCGTCGCTGAGTCCGTGCTTCAACGCGGACGGAGCGATGATCGGATCCCCCCTCACCAAACCAAGGTAACTTGCCGACTCCATGTGCCCAAGCGATCACGCGCAGGCGGCGCACCGCGAGGATGCCGAGGCCTGAGTGCGCAAGCGTGAGGCGACCGCTTCCCTCCGGTCGTTCGCGCGCCGGCTACCGCGAGCCCCGGGCGCCGGAGAATGCATCCACCAGCTCGGGGATCTCGCGCAGGTGCCTGCCGAGCACGTCGACGCACGCGTCGCCGTCATGGTTCTCCAGTGCGGCGAGCAGCTCGCGGTGCTCGACCTCGATCGTCTCCAGACGCGACGGCCCCTCGGTGAGCGTGCGCGTGCCCAGCCGGACCTGGCGTGGCTGCAGGGCGTCGTACATGTCCGAGATCACGGCATTGCCCTGGTGGCGCACGATCGTGGAGTGGAAGAGCTGGTCGAGCTGCGCGAAGCGGTTCCAGTTGCCGTCCAGGCCTACCTGCTCCATCTCCTCGACCAGAGCACCGGCCGCCGCGGGAGCGCCCGCGCGCCGGGCACAGATGCGTCGGACGGCGTCGGACTCGAGCACGAACCGGGCCTGGTAGAGCTCGCGCATCTCGGTCGCGGTGACGACCCGGACCTGGGCGCCGCGCCGGGGTACGAGGTCGACGTACCGCTCGACCTGTAGCCGCTGAAGCGCCTCGCGGACCGGGGTGCGCGAGGTCTTGACCTGCTCGGAGAGCGCGACCTCGTCGATGAACTCACCCTCGGCGAAGACGCCGTCCAAGATCGCGTCCCTGATCCAGAGATAGGCGCGCTGGCCGGCGCTGGGGGCCGGGCGCCCGGCGCCGCTACGGCCCTCGACACGTGACATGAGGGACATTCAACCATTTACACGGCCTGCATTCAGTGTGTATACATGAGGTCTACACATTGTGTCCCGAGTCACCTTGAAGGAGTACAGCCGCCATGAGCGAACGTCCCAGCCCCGGTCCGGCGCCCGCGCCGAGCGTCGCGATCTGGCTCACCGAGCCATCGATCGCCGCCGTCGAGATGGGCCGCCTCGCCGGCTACGACACCGTCGTGCTCGACATCGAGCACGGCCTGTTCGACCTCCACGACCTCGACCGGATCATCCCGTTCATCCGCTCCACCGGCATGCGCGCGATCGCCAAGGTGCTCGGGCCCGAGCGCGGGCCGATCCAGCAGGCGCTCGACTTCGGGGCCGACGCGGTCGCGATCCCCCACGTGGAGTCGGCCGAGCACGCCGCGCAGGTCTGTGCCTTCGCCAAGTTCCCGCCGCTGGGCGACCGCTCGTTCGCCGGCGGCCGCACCTCGAACTATCGTGGGTTCACCGACGACTGGGTGAGCGCACAGGACCGCGACACCCACTGCTACCCGATGATCGAGGACGCCTCGGCCTTCGACGAGGTCAAGGCCATCTTGGACCTCCCCGTCGTCGACGGGATCTTCATCGGACCCTCCGACCTGTCGTTGCGGCGCGACCGCGGCGCCTACTCGGTCACCGACGACGACCTGGCGGACATCCGCCAGCTCGCCCGGGCCGCGACCGCGGCGGCCAAGCCGTGGCTGCTCCCCGCTTGGAGTCAGCCCGAGCAGCGACTCGCGGTCGAGGAGGGCGCCGCCACGATCGTCGCGTCCATGCAGTACGGCGCGATGCTCGCCGGTTTCACCAACACCCTCGAGAACCTGAAGCAGATCCAGCACGACGTGAGGAGCACCCGATGACCAACCTGACCGCAGCGATCGGCCAGTTCGCCCCCGGTGACGACAAGACCGCCAACCTGGACGTGATGTCCGGACTGCTCCGCGACGCCGCGGCGCGGGGCGCACGACTGGTCGTCCTCCCGGAGTACGCCGCCTTCACCGTCCCCACGATGGACGACCGATTCGTGGAGACCGCGGAGTCGCTCGACGGCCCGACCGTCACCGGCCTCGCGACCCTCGCCGACGAGCTCGGCCTCACCGTGGTCGCCGGCATCAACGAGCAGGCCGAGGACGGGCGGATCCACAACACCCTCGTGGGCCTCCAAGACGGCAAGGTCGCGGCGATCTACCGGAAGGTCCACCTCTACGACGCCTTCGGCTATCGCGAGTCCGACCGCGTCCTCGCCGCCGACCCGGCGGTCCCGGAACTGCTCGACGTCGACGGCTTCAAGGTCGGCATGCAGACCTGCTACGACCTGCGCTTCCCGGAGACCTCGCGCGTCCTGGTCGACGCCGGTGCCGACGTGATCGCGCTCCCGGCCGAGTGGGTGCCGGGACCGCTCAAGGAGTACCACTGGAACACCCTGGTCCGGGCGCGCGCGATCGAGAACACCGTCTACGTGCTGGCAGCCGACCAGACCGCCCCGGCGGGGAGCGGCAACAGCGCGATCGTGGACCCGATGGGCATCGGCATCGCCGCGATCGGCGAGAACGCCGGTATCGGCGTCGCCGTGCTCGAGCGCAGCCGGCTCGACCACGTCCGCACCGTCAACCCCGCCTTGGAGCTTCGCCGATTCCGCGTCGTGCCGAAGGAGTGACCATGTCTCGAGCGTTCCGTCGTACCGCCCGCAGCCGCGTCGCGCGGCTCGGGGTGGGGGCCGCCGTCGCGGTATTGGCCGCGAGCGGGCTCAGCGCCTGCGGCGTCCAGGACGCCGACTACGTGCTGCACTACACGACCTACTCCAACCCCACCTCCGACCAGTCGCGCACCATGCAGCGCTGGGCGGAGGAGGTCGAGGAGCTCACCGACGGCGGCGTCCAGGTCCAGTTCCACTACTCCGAGAGCCTCGTGGGCGCCGACGAGTCGGTCCAGGCGACCCTTGATGGTCGTGCGGACCTGGCCCAGGTCGGATCCATCTACGCCGGCTCCGACCTGTCGATGTTCACCGTGATCGAGCTGCCCTTCGAGACCAAGAACCCCGAGGTGCAGATGACGGCGATCGAGCGTCTCTACGAGGAGAACGAGACCTACCGGGAGGACTTCGACCGCCAGGGCGTGCACCTGCTCTTCCCCCTGCCGTTGGGGATCGACATCGTCGGCCTGGAGGAGCCGGTCGACGATCTCGCGGACCTCGACGGGCGCAGCATCCGCTCCGGTGGCCTCACCTCCGAGGCGCTGCTCGCCGTCGACGCCAACCCGGTGGCGATGACCGCCACCGACATCTACGAGTCGATGGAGCGCGGCGTGATCGACGGGTACACCTCGCTCGCGGTGGCCAACCTGCCGACGTTCGGTCTCTCCGACACCACGCCCTACGTGCTCGACCCGGGAATCGGTTCGTACTCGTCCTCGATCGTGGTGATCAACGAAGACCTCCTGGACTCGATGCCCGAGGAGTACCAGCAGGCCATCGAGGAGGCCTCGGGCAATGCGATCGCGAACGGCCTGGAGGAGATGGACGCACTGGGCGAGCAGGCCTGCTCCGACCTGGTGGGCTCGGGTGCGGAGTTCTCGACCCTCTCTGACGCCGAGGTCGCCGAGTGGAAGGACGAGGCCGCCATCGCCGACGGCTGGGTCGACCGGTACGCCGATCGCGGCTACGACGCCGAGTCGGTGCTGGCCGACTACCGCCGGATCATCGAGGAGGAGACGCCTCAGTCCGACTACGCCGATCCCCTGATCAACTGCACCGAAGGAGATGCCCGATGAGCGTCTCGCCGACCATGCCGACCGGCACCGCATCGGTCGATCACAGTGAGGTGGCGCTGCCGCGCCCGGTCGCCCTGGTGGCGCGTGCGATGAGCGTCGCCGCGGGTGTCCTGCTGATCGCGCTGATCATGCTCACGGTCGCCGATGTCGTCAGCCGCAACCTGCGTGATCACTCGATCGTCGGCGCCGTGGACATGTCCACGATGCTGTTGGTCGCGGCGGCCTTCCTCGGCCTGGCCAGCGCCGAGCTGGACGGCAAGCACGTGACCGTCGATCTCTTCGAGGCGCGGTTCGCGCCGAGGGCGCGGTGGGCGCTGTCCCTGCTACGCGCCGTCATCCTGCTCGCGCTCGGCGTCCTTCTCACGTGGGGGCTGAGCGAGGTGCTGCTCAGCGCGCTCGAGCGCGGGGAGACGACCAACGACGTCCTGCGGCTCCCCACCTGGCCGGCCAAGGCCGTCCTCGTCGTCTCCTTCCTGGCCTACTTCGTGGTGGCCGTGTGGAAGGAGCTCCGGGCACATTCCGAGCTGACGGCCGACCTTGCCGACGAACAGAGCGGAGACCACCGATGACCGCCACCACCGCAGCCGTCCTGGTCCTCGTCCTGCTCCTCTTCTTCGGCCTGCTGGCCATCCGCCTGCACGTCGGCCTGTCGCTGATGAGCGCCGCCTTCGTGGGCGTCCTCCTGCTGCGCGGCACCGGCGCGGCCACGAGCACGGTGGCCAGCATGCCGTTCTCCACCTCGGCCAGCTACTCGCTGACGATCATCCCGCTGTTCATCCTCATGGGGGTCTTCGCAGTCCGAGCCGGACTGGCGCAGGCCGGCTTCGACCTCGCCTCCGCTGCGCTCAAGCGCCTCCCGGGCGGCCCGGCGCTCGCCTCGCTCGCCGGGTCCGGCATGTTCGCCGCGGTCACCGGCTCCAGCGTCGCCACGGTCGCGACGATGGCGCGGGTCTCGACCGACGCGATCGTCAAGGCCGGCTACGGCATCAAGCTCGCCGCTGGCGTCGTCTGCGCCGGTGGCACCCTCGGCGTCCTGATCCCGCCCTCGATCGTGCTGGTGCTCTACGGAGTGGTGACCGAGGAGAGCATCGGACAGCTGCTTCTCGCGGGCGTCGGGCCGGGCCTGCTGACGATCGCCGTCTACGCCGCGACCATCGTGGCGCTCGTCTCCCGGCAGCGCCGGCGGCAGGCACGGCGGCACGGTGACGGATCGACGCCACCCGTGGACGGGGGCCCCCGGACGTCGCCGCAGCCCGGGTCGCAGAGCCGCCGCGAGGAGAACCGTGCGATCGGCGGTGCGGGCTCCGGCTCGGGAACCGCCGTCCTGTCTCCCTCATCGGAGGGCCAGGGGACGGCGGCGGCAGCCCCGGCGACGCGACTCGACCTGGTCGGCTTCCTGTACCTGGTGGTGATCTTCGCCGTCTCGATCGGCACGATCTACCTCGGCGTCGCGACTCCCACGGAAGCCGCGTCCTTCGGTGCTCTCGCGGCGATGGTCATCCTGCTGCTGCGCACCCGGCCGCCGGCCTGGATGCGTGCGGTGGGGGAGTCCTTGAGCGAGGCCGTCGGACTGACCGCCATGACGTTCCTGCTGATGACCGGCGCGGGGGTGTTCACCTACTTCCTTGCGCTGACCGGTGCCAGCACCGAGCTGGTCGGCTGGGTACTCGGCGCCGATCTGCCGCCGTACCTCGCGCTGGTGCTGTGCCTGCTCCTGCTGCTCCCGCTGGGCATGTTCCTCGACGGCATCTCGATGATCCTGATCGCCGCCCCGCTGCTGCACCCCATCCTGGTCGGCTACGGCTTCGACGGGATCTGGCTCGGCGTCCTGATCGTGAAGGTCGCCGAGATGGCCCTGGTCACTCCGCCGGTCGGCATGAACGCCTTCGTCTACTCCGGTGCCGTGCGCGAGGCCGGGCTGGGGCGGGTCTTCCGCGGGATCGTGCCGTTCATCCTCGCCGACGTCGTGGTGGTCGCCCTGCTGATCGCCTTCCCCGACATCACCACCTGGCTGCCTGCTGTCTCCAGCACCCAGTGACTCTTCGTCTTCCGAGAAAGGACCTCTCCGTGTTCCAGATGAACGACATGCCCGCTCAGGTCGACCCCGCTCTCCTCGAGGAGCTCGACGACGTATGCGTCTCGACGCTCGGGCACCTGCGCGACCACGGCTTCGCGATCGGGCTGGTGCCGAACCGCCGGCCGATCCGCGTGGTCGGCACCGCGGTGACCGTGCGGATCCCCCACCTGGACTCCACCGCCGTCCACCTAGCGGTGGACCACCTGCGGCCGGGCGACGTCCTCGTCGTCGACCAGTCCGGCGACCACGGCCGCTCGTGCTTCGGCGGCCTGGTCTCCTTTGCGGCCAAGGCCCGAGGTGCCGCGGGCGCGGTGATCGACGGCTCGATCAACGACCACGACGAGACCGAGGCCTACGACTTCCCAGTCTTCTCCCGTGGCTACAGCCCGCTGACCACCCGCATCGGTGGGATCGAGGGCGCGATCAACGTCCCGGTGACCATCGGCGGCGCCGTAGTCCGTCCGGGCGACGTCGTCTTCGGCGACTCCGACGGCGTCGCCTTCCTCCAGCCCGAGGAAGCCGTCGGCCTCGGCGAGCTGCTACGCGGCAAGGAACAGGCTGAGGCGCCGGCGCGAGACAAGATCGCCGCCGGTGGCTCGCTGGCGGAGTTCTCCGGTGCGGTCGCGTGGCATCCGCGTAGGTGACTCGGGAGCCGTGCTGTCCGCCTGGCTTGGCCGCGGTGGGCCGCGCGGCATGTTACTGACCGTTGTGACCTCTGACCTGCTCTTACAAGCGCAGGTCAGAGGTCACAACGGTCAGTAACAAGCGAGACCGAGCCGCCCCCAGGTCAGCCGCCGAGAGCGGCGGTGACGACGTCCTGGGCGGCGGCCTGGACCTCGGCGAGGTGGTCGGGGCCGCGGAAGGACTCGGCGTAGATCTTGTAGACGTCCTCGGTGCCGGACGGGCGGGCGGCGAACCAGGACGACTCGGTGGTGACCTTGAGGCCGCCGATCTTCGCGTCGTTGCCGGGGGCGCGGGTCAGCTTGGCGGTGATCGGCTCGCCGGCCAGGGTGGTGGCGGCGACGTCGTCGGGGGAGAGGGCGGCCAGGGCGGCCTTTTGCTCGCGGGTCGCCGGGGCGTCGATGCGCGCGTAGGCCGGTGCGCCGTGGCGGGCGACCAGGTCGGCGTAGTGCTCGCTCGGGCTCCGGCCGGTGGTGGCGAGGATCTCCGAGGCCAGCAGGCACAGCAGCAGGCCGTCCTTGTCGGTGGTCCAAGTGGTGCCGTCCATCCGCAGGAACGAGGCGCCTGCAGATTCCTCGCCGCCGAACCCGAACGACCCGTCGATCAGCCCCGGCACGAACCACTTGAACCCGACCGGCACCTCGACGAGCGGCTTGCCGAGGTCGGCGGCGACGCGGTCGATCATGGAGGAGGAGACCAGCGTCTTGCCGATCCGCGCGGACTCCGGCCAACCGGGGCGCGCGCCGCCGAAGAGGTACTGGATGGCCACCGACAGGAAGTGGTTGGGGTTCATCAGCCCGGCGTCGGGGGTGACGATGCCGTGCCGGTCGGCGTCGGCGTCGTTGCCGGTGGCGAGGTCGAACTCCGAGCGTCGCGCGACCAGCGAGGCCATGGCGTCGGGGGAGGAGCAGTCCATCCGGATCTTGCCGTCCCAGTCCAGCGTCATGAACCGCCACGTGGCGTCGACCAGCGGGTTCACGACGGTGAGGTCGAGCCCGAAGCGGTCGGCGATCTCGCCCCAGAAGTGCACCGAAGCGCCGCCGAGCGGGTCGGCGCCGATCCGGACGCCGGCCCGCTTGATCGCTTCGAGGTCCACCACCGACGGCAGGTCGTCGACGTAGTGGCCCAGGAAGTCGTAGGAGCCTGCGGCGCGGCGCGCGGTCTCGAACGGCACCCGCTTCACCTCGGCGAGGTCGCCGCGGATCAGCGCGTTGGCGCGGTCGGCGATCGCCGACGTCGCATCGGTGTCGGCCGGGCCGCCGTGCGGCGGGTTGTACTTGAAGCCCCCGTCGGAGGGCGGGTTGTGCGACGGCGTCACGACGATGCCGTCGGCCAGTCCGGAGGCGTCGGCGCCCTTGCCCCGGTTGGCCGCGATGATCGCGTGCGAGACAGCGGGGGTGGGCGTGTAGCCGTCGCGGGAGTCGACCAGCACGGTCACGTCGTTGGCGGCCAGCACCTCCAGCGCGCTCGCCCACGCCGGCTCCGACAGCCCGTGGGTGTCGCGCCCGAGGAACAGCGGGCCGTCGATGCCCTGGGCGCGCCGGTAGTCGCAGATGGCCTGCGTCGTCGCCCAGATGTGGGTCTGGTTGAACGACGTCTTCAGCGAGCTGCCGCGGTGCCCGCTGGTGCCGAAGGCGACCTGCTGGTCGACGTCGTCGGGATCGGGCACGCCGGTGTAATAGGCGGTCACCAGGTGCGGGAGGTCGACCAGGTCGGACGGCGAAGCGAGCGTGCCAGCGCGAGGATCTGCCATGCCGGTCATCCTGCCGGACGCGGCCTCAGGTCGCACGCGAGACACTGGCCCCATGCGCTTCACCGAGCACGAGTTGACCGCCGCCCTGCACGGCGCCGCCAAGAGCGTCCTGGCCGCGCAGGACCGCAGCGTCCGCAAGGGACGCCGCACGATCGACCAGGCCTGGGACGAGCTCGACCGCTACCAGCGGTTCAAGCTGCTCGACGGCTTGGGCGGACAGGTGCTCCCCGCGCTGATCGCGCTGCCCGACGTCGACGTCGCGGCCGGGGAGCGGCCCACCTTCACCGACCAGCAGGTGCGCGCCGCCGTCGAGGAGCGGATGGAGGCAGGCAGCGGACTGCGCCGGCGCGCGCTGCTTGAGGCCCGCGTCGCGCTGGTGCGCACCGCCCTGGCCAGCCTGCCCCCGCGCCAGGACCCCGATGCGCTCATCGTCCCCGACCACCTCTGAGCCCTGTGGTGACACCCTCAGACGCCGAGTCGGCACTTGTGTTGAACACAAACGCCGACTCGGCGAAAAAGAAACGCCGAGTCGGCAGTTGTGCTTGACGTAAGTGCCGACTCGGCGGTCTTGGAGGGTCAGCGCCAGCCGAGGGCCGGAGCGATGTCCTTGACGACGGTCTCCAGCACGTGGGTGTTGTAGGCGACGCCGAGCTGGTTGGGAATCGTGAGCAGGAGGGTGTCGGCGGCGGCGATGGCCTCGTCCTCGGCGAGCGCCTTGATGAGCCGCTCCGGGACGTCGGCGTAGGTCTTGCCGAAGCGGGCGGCGCCGCCGTCGAGGAAACCGACCTGGTCCTGGCTGCGGGACTCGCTGCCGAAGTAGGCGCGGTCGAGGTCGCTGACGATCGGGAAGATGCTGCGGCTCACCGAGACCCGGGGCTCCCAGTCGTGGCCGGCGCTCTTCCAGGCGTCGCGGAAGCGCTGGATCTGCTCGGCCTGGAGCTGGTGGAAGGGCACGCCGGTGTCCTCGGTGAGCAGGGTCGAGCTCATCAGGTTCATGCCCTGCTCGGCCGCCCACTCGGCGGTCGCACGGCTGCCGGCGCCCCACCAGATCCGCTCGCGCAGCCCGGCCGAGTACGGCTCGACGCGCAGCAGCCCGGGCGGGTTGGGGAACATCGGCCGCGGGTTCGGTTCGGCGAAGCCCTCGCCCTCGATCACCTCGAGGAAGCGTCGGGTGTGCTCGCGGGCCATCGCCGCGTGGTCGTTCTCCGGCCCGGGGTCGTAGCCGAAGTAGCGGTAGCCGTCGATGACCTGCTCCGGTGAGCCCCGGCTGATGCCGAGCTGGAGCCGGCCGCCGGAGATCAGGTCCGCCGCACCGGCGTCCTCGGCCATGTAGAGCGGGTTCTCGTAGCGCATGTCGATGACGCCGGTGCCGATCTCGATCCGGCTGGTGCGCGCGCCGATCGCGGCCAGCAGCGGGAACGGCGAGGCGAGCTGCCGGGCGAAGTGGTGCACCCGGAAGTAGGCGCCGTCGACGCCGACCTCTTCCGCCGCGACCGCAAGGTCGATCGACTGGAGCAGCGCGTCCGCCCCGGTCTTGACCGCCGACTGGGGCGAGGGAGTCCAGTGCCCGAAGTTGAGGAATCCGATCTTCTTCATGACCGGCTCAACAAAAGTTGAATCGTCAATCTTCCCACGGACACGAGCAGGCCCGGCGGACGCCGTCCGTCGGGCCTGCTCTTGGGGGAGGGGGAGGAGGTGGAACGGCCTAGCGCCGAACGACCTTGATCCTGACCGTGGACGTCCGGGCCGAGGTGAGCGCGTCGCCGCGGTAGGTCACCTTCGCCTGGTACTTGCCGGCCTTGGCGAACTTGGCCAGCTTGACCGTCGCCACGCCGCTCACGACCTTCGCGGTGTAGGTCCGCTTGCCGATCTTGATCGCCACGACGCCGGTGGGAGTGAAGCCTGCAGTGCTGACCTGCACCTTCACCTTCGCCCTGGTCTTCTTCGCGATCACCCGCTTGGGCTGCACCGTGGTGCGTACGGTCGCGGCCGCCTTGGTGGCCACCACGGTGACGGCGGCGCTCGCGCTCGGCTCGACGGCGTCGCTGCCGAGGAAGCGGGCAGAGACCGAGTGATTGCCCACCGTGGCGAACGGCCCGACCGAGCCGGACGCCTTGCCGCCGGTCACCGGGAGGGTCGCGGTTCGGACGCCGTCGACGTAGAGCTCGGCCTGTCCGGTGGGAGCACCGGCGCTGGAGGCGACCGTCACCGTCACCGTTGCCTTGCCCTGCTTGACCGGCACCGAGCCGGGCGAGACGGTCACGACCGTGGTCGAGGCCACGGCCGGCGGGGCGGCGACGGTGAACGGGATCGACACCTCGGTGCCGGTGGCCGCGCCGGTGACCGTGAGCGACGCTGGGCCGACGGGCGTGCCGGCCGGGACGTCGACGCTCACGTGGGCGGTGCCGTACTCGTCGGAGGCGACGTCGCCGAGGGTGTTGTCGACGGGGAACGTGCCGAGCGAGGCGCCGCCGAGTGAGACCTCGACCTCGGCGTCCTTAGGGTCGGCCGCTCCGGAGAAGGCCAGCGAGCTCAGGTCGAGGTCGAGCGTCTCCCCGGCCAGAACCGAGGAGCCCGCGGGGAACGAGACGCCGACCGCGTGCTGCGTGGTGTCCGGCGTGACGTCGTCGCTCAGGTATTCCACCAGCGCGGCCTGCTCGGTCTTGTTGGCGGACTTGTCACCGGTCGAGGGGAATGTGAAGCCGGACGCGGCACTCTTGAGCGCCGAGCTGACCGTGACCGAGTACGACTTCGTGGGCACGAGGGCGGTGCCGTCGAGCCACATTCCGGTGATCCGCGAGCCGTCGGCCTGCGCCGGATCGTAGGTGTACCGGAAGCCCTTCGACGTGCCGAGCCGCAGCAGGCCCTCGGAGCGCCACTGCTGCTCCAGCACGTTCTCGATCTGGGCGCCGGTCATCAGCACCTTGCGCATGCTGGTGGTCGCGGAGGGCTGGACGCCGGCGACCTGCTTGAACGTGAGGGCCCCGGCAGCCAGATCGCCCTTGAGCACTCCGGGGTCGACGAACGACAGTTGGGCGGGTGCGGTGCCGACGTTTGCGGTAGTCGTGGCGCGCTGGGCCTCGGCCGCGAGATTGGCGAGGGTCGACTCGCCGCCCAGGTTCTCGGAGCCGTCGAGGAGGGTCGCCCGCGTCGCGGGTGCGCCCAGCGATGCGAGGGAGTAGTCGTCGAGGACTTGGATGCCGCGGAACTTGACGTCGTCGCCGCTCGCGCGGTTCTCGAGTCCGATGTAGCCGGTGTAGCGCGTGTCGCCGGGGCGGGTCGCGACCAGGGTGTCGTTGAGGAAGACCTGCACCTGGCTCGGCGCGACCGAGATCCGGTAGGTGTTCCACTCCCCGGCCGGCTTCACCGCCGCGGCGACGGCGTCGGCGTCGGGTGCCGTGGCGACCCCGCCGACCACGATCGCCCCGGTGGTAGCCCCGTTGGCGTCGGTGCCGATCGGGATCCGGATCGCGTCGGTGGCGGGGTTGATCCCGCCCAGCGGCAACGGACCGCGGCTGGCGGCCAGGAAGACGGCGGAGTTGTCACTGTCCGAGCCGCGGCGCCACTGCACCTCGAGGGTGTGTGGACCGTTCTGCTGAGTCCTGGTCCACAGTCCGCCGAGTCCGCGGAAGCCGCGGATCGTGCAGTCGGTCTGGCGGCCGAAGCCACCGGAGCCGTGCTTGCGCCATCCGTCGAAGGAGGCGAACGTTCCGTCGAACAGCGCGGTGTAGCCGGGCTTGGGCGAGGTCGGGGCGCACGGATCGAACTCGGTGCCGCCGACCTGGATCGCATCGAAGTTGAGACGGCAGAAGTCGACGCTGCGGTCGCAGTTGATCGAGATCGAGTTGGCGCCCTGGTTGAGAGGCACCGTCGTCTCGTAGACCCCCCAGGTCTCCCAGTGGCCGTACTCGTCACCGGTCAAGGGGTAGGTGATCTGCTGGCGAGCGCCGTTGACGGTCAGGCCCATGGACCGCGGGACGTTCTCCGCGGCGCTGAGGTCACCGGCGGCGTAGCGGATGTAGAGCGGATACGTGCCGGCCTCGGGGGCGTTGATCGACATGGTCGAGCTCATGCCGGTCTCCCGGAAGGTGTAGGACCCCCGTCCGGAGAAGTTGCCGTGGTCACCCTGGTTCCAGCCCGGGTTGCCGGCGATGACGCCGTCCTCGATCTCGGCCCAGCCGATCATCGTGTCGCCGACGGCGCCGGGCTCGTCGGAGGCGGCTTGGGCAGGGACGGCCGCGGCACCGACTACTCCGAGTGCGGCGCAGGTGAGGCCGAGCAGCCAGCTGCGGGTGCGGCGGCGGAGGGGGGACAGACGGGACACGGATGCTCCTCGCTGACATGCCTGTGACCCGCGCCACAGGGACCAGCGTCGACCGTAGACCCGTTCAGTTCACTATGTCGAATTTGATTCCGAAATCTGGACGATCCTCCGGTTTAGTTCGCCTACGTGTCCCCGGTTCAGCGCTGCCGTTCGATGGGGAATGCCCTCACTCCCGGTAGGCGCGGTCGAACACCTCTACCGAGTCGTAGTCGGCTGGGACGCCGTCGGTGAAGCTGTCACAGTCCATCACGGCCTTCTTACCGGTGTCGGGTGCGGCGGTGGCGCGGCAGTCGATCTCGAGCAGGGTGAGGTCGTCCTTGTAGAACTTGAAGACCAGGCTCGGGTCGTAGGTGCTGCTCTGATCAGAGGAGCGCTTGTTGGTCACGACCAGATCGGCGATGCCGCTGTCGGCGGCCGGGTCGTTGACGAAGGACCAGCCCTCGGCGTAGTGGTAGTCGCGGATCTCGAAGGCCTGCCCCTCGGTGATCGTCATCGGATCGCGGCGCGAGCCGGGGTAGTTCTCGCCCTGGACCGAGGTCTCGGCCGCCTTGAAGACACCGGTCACAGCCAGCCAGCCGAGGGCGAACGCGCCCCCGCAGAACAGGACGACGCCGACGCTCACCCAGATCAGCACGTTGCGCGTGGTGTTGTTGGGCCGCTGCGGGCCCTGCTGATACGGGTTGGGGTAGGCCCCTGGCTGGTACGGGTACGGCTGCTGTCCGTAGGGGCCGGGCGGCGTCTGCGACATGAGGGCATTGTGTCCCGTCCGCGGGCGACCAATCCTGCCGACCCACCTCAGCCGCCCAACGCGAGCATCAGGGCGATGCCGAGCATGGTCAGACCGATGAGGACGTCGAGGATCTGCCACGCCCGCGGGGTCGCCAGCGCGCGGTGGGCCATGCGCGCGCCGTAGCCCAGTGCGGCGAACCACACCAGGCTGCCCACGCAGGCGCCGCCGGCGAACCACCATCGCGCCTGATGGGTGTTCGCGATCGACCCGAGCAGTAGGACGGTGTCGAGGTAGACGTGCGGGTTGAGCCACGTGAGCGCGAACGCCGTGCGCAAGGCCTTGCCGAGAGTCGCGCCCTGGCCGGTCGCGGCGTTCAGTGACTCCTTGCGCCGGGCGCGGCGCAGTGCCCCGATGCCGTACCAGGTCAAGAACGCGACTCCGGCCCAACGGACGACGTCGATGACCCACCCGGCCTGTTCGATGATCGTCCCGATCCCGGCCACGCCCGCCACGATCAGCACCAGGTCGGAGAGTGCGCACACGGCGACGACCGGGCCGACATGCCGGCGGGCGAGCCCCTGGCGCAGGACGAAGGCGTTCTGCGCACCGATCGCGATGATCAGGCTGAGTCCGGTGGCGAGACCGGCAAAAGCAGAGGCGAGCACGCGGCCAACCGTAGGGACGGGAGCGTGTTCAGAGAAGCGAAAGAATCTGAAGACTCTTTAGAGTTACTACATGGCGCCAGACCAGCTCGCAGCCCTCGCCGCGATCGTCGACCAGGGCACCTTCGAGGCCGCGGCACGCAGTCTCCACGTCACGACCAGCGCCGTCAGTCAGCGCATCCGTGGGCTGGAGGCGGCCGTGGGGCAGGTCGTCGTACGCCGGGCGACGCCGTGCGTGCCGACTCCGGCGGGTGAGGTGCTGGTCCGGCTCGCCCGCCAGACGGCACTCCTGAACGCCGAGGCACGCGCCGAGCTGACCGCGGGAAGCAGGTCTAGGGTCGATCTGCCGATCGCGGTGAACGCCGACTCGCTCGCCACCTGGTTCCGTGTCGCGCTGCGCGAGGTCGCTTCCTGGGACGACGTCGCCCTGCGGATCCATGTCGAGGATCAGGCCTACTCCGCCGACCTGCTGCGCCGTGGCGACGTCCTCGGCGCGGTGACGTCCGACCCGGTGGCGGTCCAGGGGTGTGTCGTCGAGACTCTCGGTGCGCTCCGCTACCGCCCGGCCGCGTCGCCGGAGTTCGCCGAGCGCTGGCGGCACGGACGTGGGTACGACTGGGCGGCCATGCCGGTGGTGGTGTTCAACGAGAAGGACGCTCTCCAGCACGAGCTCCTGGCCGCGCGTGGCGTGGCGGTGCCGCCGGTGGTGCACCGCGTGCCTACGTCGGCTGACTTCCACGAGGCGATCCGCCTCGGCCTCGGCTGGGGCCTGCTCCCCACGCCGCAGCTCGCACCCGACCTCGCTGCCGGCGACCTCGTGTCCCTCTCCGCCCGCGACCACGTCGACGTTGCCTTGTACTGGCAGCGGTGGCGCCTGGACTCGCCGATGCTCCGCCGACTCGGCGAGGCGGTGCGGGCGGCAGCCGCCGGAACTCTGCGGTCGCCCTCGGCCTGAGGTTCGACAGCGCGTCTCCCGATCGGACCCTGGTCATCCGGTTTACGCGCCGCGGTCCATGGCAATGAGCCTTCCATCATTTCCATCTCGGGGCTCAGGAGTAGACATGACCACCTACGACACTCTCCCAGGAACGGTCGAGAAGATCATCGATGCGGCGATCGAATCGCACATGTCGAATGCTCAGTGGGAGGGCGACGTCACGCAGGGGTTCAAGAACTGGCGCGGCGGAACCGGCGACGGCTATTGGCATATTGCCCCTCCGGGAAACCCGCGCTCTGCGGGGGGACAGGTCACCGACGGTGATGGGAAGCCGGTCGAGTTCAACGACGGAACCAATGTCGGACGCGACATCTACGGTCACTGGGAGACGACGATCCGGACGGTATTCGAGCCATGGCTGTCGTTGCCAGATCCAGAAGCCTTCGACGCCGCCACCCGAACCTTGGCCGACAATGCCTGGGAGATCTCGGTGACGACCGATGGGGACAACGCCGTCACCAAGATCGGCAATCCCGCCATGGAGAGCTTGAGTTACCTGAGGGAGAAGGGCTCGACGATGTCGAGCGAGTTCTGGAACGACTTCATGGAGAAGTACGCGTTCCCGCTTCCTTCGGTTGTCCACGGCCAGTACGAGATGCTGGCCTTGGCAAGTATCTCGGTTGTTGGTGAGCGCCTGGCGTGGGTGAACGCTCGTAGCGATGTCTGTGAGCTCGCCGACAATGCACTTAAGGCGATGATCAATGCGCGGTACGCCGGCGGCGGTGGGAGTTGGTCCTCGCTGCTCAAGACGCTGGGAACGATCGCTGGCATCGCTGCGGTGTTCCCGACGCCTGCAAAGCCTATTCTCGCCGGGGCGGGGACGATCCTAAGTGGACTCGCAACCCTGATCGGGACGACGGAGCCGCCGAAGCCGGAGCCGATCAAGTTCGGAGCCCAAGATCCCGCAGCCTGTTGGGAACAGGTGGTCGAGGGGCTGCGCCAGTTGAACCTGGCGATCATCGACCAGGAGGCCAAGCTTTACGAGGCGATCAATGAGGCATTGAAGTACTACGCAGACTTCCCACACGCGTTCGACCTGAAGGCCCCCGACTTGCCGACCGTCCCGTCGGGCGAACTGAGGACGGACCTCATTGACGTCGAACCCGATGACGTCAAGCACATCGCCAAGAAGACCCTCCCCCGGATCGCCGGCAACCTGACCGCCGCGGCCGCGCTCGATCCGGCCAAGACTCCGCACGCATGGCAGCGCGAGGGCCTTATCGGTCTCACGCATCAGGGCTTCTACCCGAGCTGGGCCGAGCTGGTCGCCAATGCCGAGTACCTGTGCTCGGACACCGCTTACGAGCTCTTGCAGAGCGCTACGGCTTTACAGGCCGCTATCGGCGAGGTCGAAGCAGCCGACGAAGAGTCTGAGGCTGCCGCGCGCAAGGTGCGCGACGAGGTTCGAGCCGAGCTTGACTACGTGCCCCCTCCCGGTGCGCCGGTCGACCCCGTCCCGCCCTACGGACGTCCTTGATCAGAGCTATCCGAGCTCGTCATGAGACGTTGACCCGGCCCGTCGGTCACGACGGGCCGGGCCGGCGACCGATCCGCCGTGCTCAGAAAGCCGCCTCGTCGAGGTCCATCAGCGAGAGGTCGGTGGCCTCGGCGATGGCGCGCTCGGCGGAGATCTTCGGCAGGTTGTACTGCGCGAAGAACTGGGCCGCGGCGACCTTGCCCTCGTAGAACGCCTTGTCCTTCTCCGAGACCTCGCCGGCGAGCTTGCCGAGTGCGACGTCGGCGCCGCGCAGCATGAGCCAGGCGCACACGACGTCGCCGAGCACCATCAGGATTCGGCTGGTGTTGAGGCCGACCTTGTAGATGTTGCGGACGTCGTCCTGCGACGACATGAGCTCGTTGATGAGGTGGGAGACCATCGCGTTGGCGTCCTCGAGCGCGGTGGCGAGCAGTGCTCGCTCGTTCTTGAGGCGGCCGTTGCCGCCCTCGGCGGCGAGGAAGGCCTGGATCTCGGCAGCGACCGCTCCGAGCGCACGGCCCTGGTCCTTGACGATCTTGCGGAAGAAGAAGTCCTGGCCCTGGATCGCGGTGGTGCCCTCGTAGAGCGTGTCGATCTTCGCGTCGCGCACGTACTGCTCGATCGGGTACTCCTGCAGGAAGCCCGAGCCGCCGAACGTCTGGAGCGACTCGGTGCCGAGCAGCACCCACGAGCGCTCCGAGCCGTAGCCCTTGACGATCGGGAGCAGCAGGTCGTTGACCGCGTGCGCCAGGCGGACGTCGTCGGAGTCGGCGTCGCCGGCGTGCTCGGCGATCTGGATCCGGTCCTGCCAGGACGCCGTGTAGAGCACGAGGGCGCGCATCGCCTCGGCGAACGACTTCTGCACCATCAGCGAGCGCCGGACGTCGGGGTGGTGGGTGATCGTGACCCGCGGCGCGGTCTTGTCGCCGGACTGGGTGAGGTCCGCGCCCTGCTGGCGCTCCTTGGCGAACTCGAGCGCGTTGAGGTAGCCGGTGGAGAGGGTGGCGATGGCCTTCGTGCCGACCATCATCCGGGCGTTCTCGATGACCTGGAACATCTGCGCGATGCCGTTGTGCACCTCGCCCAGGAGCCAGCCGCGGGCCGGCTCGCCGCCGCCGATCGAGGCGTCACCGAAGGTGACCTCGCAGGTGTTGGAGACCTTGATCCCCATCTTGTGCTCGACATTGGTGACGTAGGCGCCGTTGCGCTCGCCGGTGAGCTCGCCGGTCTCGTGGTCGAAGTGGTACTTCGGCACGAGGAACAGGCTCAGCCCCTTGGTCCCGGGGCCGCCCGCACCCTCGACGCCGACCGGACGAGCGAGCACGAGATGCATGATGTTCTCGCTCATGTCGTGCTCGGCGGAGGTGATGAATCGCTTGACGCCCTCGATGTTCCACGAGCCGTCGTCGTTGAGCGTGGCCTTGGTGCGCCCGGCGCCGACGTCGGAGCCCGCGTCGGGCTCGGTGAGCACCATGGTGGTGCCCCACTGCCGGTCGACCATGATCTGGGCGATCTGCTTGTCGCGCTCGTTGCCGTTGCGGTGCACGACACCCGCGAACGCCGGGCCTGCGGCATACATCCACACGGGCGCGTTCGCTCCGAGCACCATCTCGCCGAAGCCCCACACGAGCGAGGACGGCGCCGGCGTGCCGCCGAGCTCCTCGGAGATCTGCAGGCGCCAGTACTCGGAGTCCATCCAGGCGTCGTAGCTCTTCTTGAACGACTCCGGGACGGGCGCGGTGTGGGTGGCGGGATCGAAGACGGGGGGGTTGCGGTCGCTGTCCTCGTAGGACGCCGCGAGGTCCTCGCGGGAGAGGCGCTCGATCTCGCCGAGGATGGAGCGAGCGGTGTCGCTGTCGATCTCCGCGAATGGTCCGGTGCCCAGGATCTCGTCGCGTCCGAGCACCTCGAAGAGGTTGAACTCGATGTCGCGAAGGTTGCTCTTGTAGTGGCTCACTGCCCACCGTCCCTTGCTGCTCATGGCCGCCGCGTCGACGGCCGGTGCGTCCGGATGTGCCTCAACCGCTTGGGTTACTGGTAAGGATACCGATCAGTAACTTGATGATAGAAGGCCTGTCGGAGCCAGGCAAGAAGACCCCGGGATTGGTGACCTGGATCTCGGCCCTGTGGATCGGAGTCCATGACGTGCCGCCGACGTGCCACGATGCCCACCATGTCGAGTGTTCGACCCGACATATCTGACACACTGGCCTCATGCGAGTTTCCGCCAAGTCCGACTACGCGTTGCGCGCCCTCATCGAGATGGCGGGTCGCGCCGACGGCAAGGCGGTCAGTGCCGAGGAGCTCGGCCGACTCCAGGAGATCCCGCACGGATTCCTCCAGGCGATCCTCGCCGACCTGCGCCGTGCGGGCATCGTGATGTCCCAGCGTGGCCAGTCCGGCGGGTGGCGGATGGGCCGCTCGGCCGACGACGTCTCGGTCGCCGACGTGATCCGCGCCGTCGACGGCCCGCTGGTGTCGGTCTACGGTCTGCGGCCGGAGTCGGTGACCTACAACGACTCCGCCGACGTCCTCCAGCACGTGTGGATCGCGGCCCGGCGCTCGCTCCGGGACGTCTTCGAGCAGGTCTCGATCCAGCAGCTCGCCGACGGCAAGCTCCCGAAGGCGGTCACCTCCCGCACCGCCGACGACGACGCCTGGCAGCCGCACTGACTCATCGGCCCAACCGTTCTGGCAGGCGGTGTAACGGATCGGGTGCTCACGGCGTCGAGAGGGTGACGCCGATTCACCAGGAGTGAGCATGACCGACCGGGCCAGTGAGCGCGACGCGGAGTTCGAGGAGTTCGCCCGAGCGCGAACGCCCGGGCTCTACCGCTCTGCCTGGCTCTTGTGCGGCGATCACCACCTCGCCGAGGACCTCGTCCAGGAGACTCTGGCCAAGGTCTACGCGCGGTGGGGATCGCGTTGGGGCCGCCGGCTCGACAATCCGGCGGCCTATGCCCAGACCACGCTGACCCGCACGTTCTTGAGCGCGCGACGTCGGCGCAGCAGCACCGAACGACCGACCGACGTCCTCCCCGAGCCGCCGGTCGCGGACGGATTCGATCGCGAGGACCGGGCGGTCCTGCTCGCTGCCCTCGCCGACCTCGAGCCGGCCGATCGCACGGTGCTGGTGCTGCGCTACCTCGAGGATCTCAGCGTCGCCGAGACCGCGGAGCAGATGGGCACCAGCGCGGGAGCCGTACGGACTCGCAGCAGCCGAGCCGCCGCGCGCCTGCGCCCGGTCGTGGAGCGCTCACTCGCCATCACGCCATCCGATCCCGAGAAGGTAAGCAAGCCATGACCGACCACGATCTCGACACGACCCTCGACCCCGCCGTACGACACGGTGTGCGCGCGGCGACCGACGACCTCATGCCCGACGTCGAGCGCCTGGTGCGCGGCGGCGCCGCACGAGGCCGGACCCTTCGCCGGCGGCGCCGCATCGGAACCTCGCTCGCCACGGTCGCCGCGGTCGGCGTCATCGGCGCCGTGGCGAGCGTTGGGCCGGGCATCCTGGACGATGACGCGCCGACCCCGGTCGCCGTCGCCGACCGCGGCTCCGCGCCGGCAGACGGATTGGAGTCCGCCGGGGCACCCGCGCCGACCCAGTCGTCCTACGACCTCGCCGTGAGCGCGGGAGACGCCCCGGCCCGGATCGCCGAGCTGATCGGCGAGGGTGACCTCGGCGCCGTCCAGACGGGCGGCACGTTCCAGTTCGTCGACGAGCCCGAGCGGAAGATCGTCCACTTCCTGTGGGACGGCACCCTCACCACCTTCGGCATCGAGCGCTCTGCCGGCGACGCCGACCCGCTCGATTCGTGCGAGAAGGCGCTCGACCCCTCGTACCGGCCGCCCGGCGCAGCCGCGCCCGCGCGGGGCGAGTGCGTGCAGGTCGACGCAGGTGTGCTGTTGCGCAGCGGTCCCGACCATGCAGATGGGGTGATCGCACAAGGAGCAACCTTCTGGACCCGCGGCTACGTGGTCACCGTGCTTTCCTACAACGCCCCCGACGGCAAGGACGTCGCGCCGACCCTCGCCGCGCCCGCGATCTCGCTGCCGGACGCCGAGCGGATCGTGCGCAGCGACGTCTGGTTCGACTGATCAACCGATGATCACCCGGTGGGGGAGAGCCGGCGAGGCCGCCTCCCCCGCCGCGGGTGGGGTACCGCACGTCGCTCCGCTGCCGCCGACGCGCGGCGCAGCCGTTCGATCTCGGGGCGACGGTCGGCTGTGGTCGCGACCTGGAGTCGCGATGGCGGCGGCACCTCGAGGGAGGCGGTGCCGAATCCGGCGATCCGCCCGAACGAGCGCCAGGTGGCCGCGTCGTCGTCGGCGAGGATCAGGTGCACCCGGTCGGGCCCGCTCGCCAGGGGCGACCAGATCTCGAGCGCCGCGGCCAGGCGGTCGACCGGCTCCGAGCCCGACGCGCGGGCGCAGGTGAGCACGATGTGGACGTCGAGTCCGTCCCACGCGGACACCAACCTGCGCGCGTAGTCGCGACCCGACGTGGCGAGGAGCGGTCGGCTCATCACGAGGGTGTCTCGTCCGGGGTGTGTGCGATCGACTGACGCCGAGAGCCCTGCGGAACACGGCCAGGTGGCCTTGCGCACCCCCAGTTCCTGCAGGGCATGGCCATGCTGCTCGAGCGCTGCGGCGATGACGTCGCCCGATCCGTCGTTCAGGCCGATGTGGAGGACTGCCGAACGCCTACGCACCATGACGCCACCGTGTGGGCGTCGGGTGAGCACGGGGTGAACAGGGCGTGCCCAGGTGCCGTTCTCTGGGTGTCCGGCAGGGGGGCAGGGGTTTGTCGCTCTGAGACGCGGGTAGATAGCCGCTTGATGTATGCCATCCATCGCAGGAGGAGAACTCAGTGACCGATTACAGCTTCGATGCGGTCGGTGAGCAGATGAAGAAGATGCTGGACAACGCGATCCAGACCTATCTCTTCGAGCACGAGTGGATCGGCACGCCCACGGACGGATTCGAAGGCAGCGGTTGGGACACGCGCCTACCGCGGGTGAGTGCGGCGCATGCGGGCACCATCCAACTGCGGTTCAACATGATGTCCCAGACGCGGACCGCTCGGATCCCGCCCGGCGCGCGGTACGTCAAGGACGAGCAGGAGGGCTACCTCTTGTACCAGGTCTACGAGCTCGACCCGTACGTCGACATCTACGAGCCGATCATCGACCGCGTCAACAAGGCATTCCTCGGCTGGCGGACCCTGCCGGACCCGGCAGACTTCGCGGCGGTGAAGGGTGTGCTCGCCGACGTCGTCGACGAACTGACTCCGGATGAGCAGCAGGACGGGAGCTACTCGTTCGTCGACGTGAAGGTGCAGAGCGCGATCGAGCTGATGAACAAGTGGGTGAGCCCGCAGGGTCAGCAGGCATCGTCCGACCTCCTATTCGCCTTCGACTCCGCCTACGGGGTCGGCCGGATCACCGGCGTGATGACCAACCAGGCCCAGGTAGCCGCCGGGCTCGGCCTCGCGGTAGCGGGCGAGGAGCAGGTATGGACCAAGGCGCGGGCCGACCTGATGGCCATCGCTGTCGACGGTGCCGAGGCATTGCGCTGGGACGGTGGCGGAGGCGGCACCATCGACCTCGGGGTCGTCAAGGCGTTCGTCGACCTGGTGAAAGTCTTCACGCCGGCCAGTCTGGGCATCTTGATGGACGGCCTCTCCGCCGGAATCGGCTTCCTCCAGGAGGTGATCCCGGAGCAGACCACCGAGAAGAAGGAGTCCACGATCTCCGGTGGCAGCGCGATGGAGGTGCTCGCCAACATCGAGAAGGCGGTCAGTGACCTGGAGTCGGCCATCTTCAACGAGGAGCAGGAGATCGCGAAGAAGATGCGGAAGCTGGGGGAGATCATCGGCAGCCGCAATGCCGAGGACTTCCACATCCACCCCGGCGCCGGCGTCGACGAGACCTTCGCCAAGGCTGCGGAGATCCGGATCAACGTCGACATGGTCCGCACCATCGGCACGCGCGACGTCCCCACCATCGCCGGCGCATTCCTCGACGCCGCCGACCTCGCCTCCGGCCAGACGGGCAGCGGGATCTGGAGCCGGGAGCAGAACATCGGCTACGGGTCGATTGGACCCCACACACCCTGGAACGCCCGGATGTCCGACCTCGACGCGATGGCCACAGGGTCGGCTCGAGAACTGGTGGAGGCTGGGCGCCGACTGGCCATCGCCGCCGGCTGGGTCGAGGACTCCGACATCTCGTCGCACTCGGCCATCTCCGATCACAAGGACGAGCTGGATCGAGGCAAGTACGAGTGGTCCGCGTCCAGCTAGTGTCCTGTCAGTGCAACAACCTGACATGACACTAGCGCCCTGGGTCATCTGCGATCGCGCGCATCCTCGGGCACGCCGGCGACGGCGCGTTGAAGCCAGGTGACCAGCGGCCGCAGGGCGCGCCAGTCGTCGCGGATGATCGTGAGCATCGCCGGGGTGTGGATGACCTTCTCGAAGCCGTAGGAGCGGCCGAGGATCACCTGCTTGTGGCGCAGCAGCTCGATGCGCGGGTGGTCCGCGTCGTAGCCGCGCGGCGTCGTCTTGAGCCGGTCGCCGCCGAGCTCGTAGCCGGCCTTCTCCAAGGTGGTGAGGGTTCGGCGTAGTGTGCGACCGGTCCGGTCGTCGGCGATCGCGTCCCGGATGGCCGCCAAGCGAGCACCGCTCGCTTCGTAGAAGCCGCCGCCGACCCGGACGCCGCGCGGGGACAGCTCGACGTACCACCCCATCGCCGGACCGGCGGCCACGAAGGCGCCCTGGTGGGTCTTGTAGGGCGTCTTGTCCTTGGCGAACCGGACGTCGCGGTAGGGCCGGAAGATCTTGGCCTTGCCGAACTCGGGTTCGAGGGCCGCGGTGAGTGCGATGAACGGCTGCCGCACCGACTCGTCGTACACCGCCTTGTGCGCCTCCCAGAACGACTTGGTGTTGTCCATCTCGAGGTCGTCGTAGAAGTCGAGGGCCGCTACGGGGAACCCGGTAAACGAGGACATGCGAGGAGCGTATGGGTCTAACTGGGTGTGGTCCCATTGGCGCCCGCTCACGCTGCAGCGTCTACAGGCGTGCCGGTGAGCGGTCAACCGAGGAGAACATGACGGAAGGCGACCTCCCGCCCAGAGTCGCGAACCTCACCGGAGGAGTGCCAACCAGTGGCCTCGTAGAAAGTGCGCCCTCGTTCGTAGTCGGCGAGCGTCCAGAGGATGGCTTGGCCGTAGCCTCCGCCACGCAGGTCATCGAGGGCGGCATCCATGAGCCGACGCCCCACCCCGCGACGCCAGGCGGAGGGCGCGACAGCGATGGTGTCGAGCTCTCCGAGGTCAGGGTCAATCGGATAGCGACTCGGTCCCGTACCCACAAAGCCGACGACGGACCCGCCACTTTCGACCAGCTGCCAACGCACGAGCTCGGCGTCTAGGTCTCGCGACCAGCGAGCAATCTGCGCAGCGTCAAGCACGCGCGGCGGCATCAGGTCCGTGAAGCCGTCGTTCCACGACTCGACGTACACCCGGGCGACCCCTTCGGCGTCCGCGGGGGTCGCCTCACGCAAGTGAAGATCCACGTCGGCAGTTTCGCAGCGGAACGCACAGATAGCACAGATAGATCGTGCCGAGGAGGTCCGTAGACGGTTGACGGATGCTCTCGTTGCGAAGCATGCGCATGTCGGGGATCGGGCTGCGCTCCTCGGGCGGCTGATCGAGGAAGAGGAGCCCGAACGGCGCGTGAGTGTCGTGAGCGAACTTCTCCAGTTGCTTGACGGTGGGCTTGCTGCCACTCAGCCAGGCGGCCAAGTTTGGTGCGCGGCGGTGGGCGGTCTCATCGTCCCACCCGGCGCTTCCCGCGGCCCACGTCAGGAGGTCGGGAGACGCGGCGACTCGTGTCACCATCTGGGCTCCCTCCCCTCAGGCATGTTCTGCGGCGACTCTAGCGGCGGCTACCGACGTAGTCGGGCCGATCCCTGCGGGTCCGCGGATCCGTTGGGGCAGGCCGGGGGCGGACAACTGCGGTAGCGTGACGGCAACGTCGCGTGCCGGTGGCAGTCCCTGTCAGGCATGGAGGCGTCGGGCCCCGGGAGACGACGATGACCTCGCCGCACCCATCGATCCCGCATGTCTGGTGACGCGTGGCGAAAGCTCTTGGGCGCTCCGCGCGGCGCCACGCCGGCTGACCCGGCGAGCCCGCGCGCTCCGCCGTCGGCATGAGCAGCCCGCAGCCCTGCCAAGCCGACGAAGCCCGCCGACGCCGGACGAAGCCCGACGAATGGAAGCCGATGACCGCCACCTTCAACCACATCATCATCCCTGCTCACGACGCCGCCGCCTCGGCGGCGTACTACCGGAACCTCCTGGAGATCGACGACGCTGCGTCGTGGGGGCCGTTCGCCAATCTGATCATGAGTGACGGCGTGCTCCTGCAGTTCGCCAAGCCGCCAACCGTCTTCGACGCGCTGCACTTCGCCTTCCTCGTCGACGACGACCACCTCGACCGGTCGCTCGCCTGGCTGGACGAGACCGGCAGCGACTACTGGGGAGATCCGCAGCGCACGCAGCTCAACGAGGTCCGGCACGAGGACGGCGGACGGGCGATCTACGTCCTCGATCCGGGCGGGCACCTGGTCGAGCTGCTCACCCGGCCGTATGTGTGAGCAGCACCCGGTGCGCGAATGAGGTAAGGCTACCCTTAGGTTGTTCGCGCCCCGCTGTCTCTCGTAAGGATCGCCCGTGACACACCGCCCGCTCCTGCGCCGGCTCGCCGTGGTGGCTGCTGCCGCCGCCGTCGCACTACCCGCCCTGGCTGCGTGCAGCACGGGCTCCACCTCCGAGAAGCAGGACGCCGCCAAGCCGACCACCGAGGTCGACGCCGACGCCTTCCCGGTGACCGTCGAGTCCAGCCTCGGCGTCGCAGAGATCGCCGAGGAGCCCGAGCGCGTCGTCACGATCGACTACGTCGACGCCGACGCCGTGCTCTCCCTCGGAGTGGTGCCGATCGCGATGCAGAAGGTGGTCTGGGGAGGCACCGAGGCCGGCTCGACCGTCTGGTTCGACGAGGCGCTCGCCGAGATCGACGGCGCCGAGGCGCCCGCGACCCTCGACATGACCGACGGCGTCCCCGTCGACGAGATCATCACCATGGCGCCCGACCTGGTGGTGGGCACCGGCGGCGCGCTGACCCCGGCCGACTTCAAGAAGCTCACCAACGCCGGCATCCCGGTCGTCGGCTACCCAGGCGCGCCCTGGTTCACCTTGTGGCGCGACACCGTGGAGCTGGTCGGTCAGTCGCTGGGACGCAGCACCCGGGCGACTGAGGTCATCGCCGAGACCGAGGGCGCCATCGAGGACGCCCGCACCGAACACCCTCAGCTGGAGGGCGCCAGCGTCGCCTACGCCTACCTCAACCCGGCCGACACCTCCACGATCGGCTTCTACAACGCCGAGGAGAACCGGCCGAAGCTGCTGGCCGAGCTGGGCATCGAGACCCCCGCCATCGTGAGTGAGGTCGTGCCCGAGGACGTCTTCTACCAGACCATCTCCTCCGAGCGAGCCGCCGACATCGACGCCGATGCGCTGCTGACCGACGTGGAGAGCGAGGCGGAGATCGAGACCATCACCGCAGATCCGCTCTACTCCCAGATCCCGGCGATCGCCGGCGGTCATCTCTACGCGGAGGTCGACCACACGATCGCGCTGCCGATGTCGGCGCCGTCGCCGCTGTCGATCCCCTACGCCATGGAGCACTTCGTGCCCAAGGTCGCAGCGGCGATCGACGGTGCCGGCGCCTAGCCCCTCGCCCGCCTCGCTTGCCGGCTCGCCGGCCCCCGCCGGTGTGCGCCGTGCACTGAGCCGGCAGGTCGCGCTGCTGGCCGTGGCTCTACTGCTCGCGGTGATCTGTTCGGTGCTGATCGGCTCGCGACTGGTCTCCCCGGTGGCGATCCTCGACGCCGCCGACCCCGACCACGCCGTCTTCGCCAAGCGGTGGGACCGCACCTGGGCGGGTCTGGTGATCGGCGCGGCGTTCGCGATCGCGGGGGCGCTGATGCAGGGGCTGACCCGCAATCCGCTCGCGGACCCGGGACTGCTCGGCGTGAATGCGGGCGCCGCGTTCGCCATGGTGACCGCGATCTCGTTCCTCGGAGTGAGCAGCCTGGCCGGCTATCTGTGGTTCGGGTTCCTCGGCGCCGCGCTCGCCGCCGTCGTCGTCCACCTGGTCGCCACCATCGGGTACGGCGGGGCGACGCCGGTGAAGCTGACGATCGCCGGTGCCGCGCTGGCCGCCGGGTTGACCAGCTGGACCACCGGCCTGCTGCTCGTCGACCGAGGTGCGGTCGAACAAATCCGGCGGTGGCAGGTGGGCTCGGTGGCCGGCCGCGACCCCGACGTCCTGCTGGCGGCCCTCCCTGCCTTCGCCGTCGGGGCGTTGCTCGCCGTCGTGATGGCGGGCGCCCTCAACTCGTTCGCGCTGGGCGACGACCTGGCTCGCGGCCTGGGCCGGCGGACCGCGCGGGACCGGGTGTTGGTCGGCGTCGCGGTCGTCCTCCTTGCGGGCACCGGTACCGCCGTGGCCGGCCCGATCGCGTTCATCGGCCTGGTCGTCCCGCACGTCGTCCGCCGGATGGTCGGGGCGGACTATCGGCGGGTGGTCGCGTTCAGCGCGGGCTACGGCGCGGTGCTGGTCGTCGTGGCCGACACCCTCGGGCGGGTGCTGCTGCCGCCGACCGAGGTCCCGGTCGGGCTGACGTCGTCGGTGATCGGCGTCGTCGCGATCCTCGTGCTGGTCCGTAGCGGGCGGGTGGCGAAGCTGTGAGCGCCACGAGCCAGCAGGCCTCGCTCGACCAGGATCCGCGCGTCGTCCTCCGTCGGGCGCGACGCGGACCGCGACGCCGGCTGCGCCTCGTGCTCGCGACACTCTCGGTGCTCCTGGTCGCGGCGTTCGCCGCGAACGTGCTGCTGGGCGACTACACCTACACGATCGTCGACTTCTTCCGGATCCTCTTCGGAGCCGACATCCCGGTGGCGTCGTACCTGCTGATGGAGTCCAAACTCCCGCGGGCGCTGCTCGCGATCCTGGTCGGGCTCTGCTTCGGCGCCAGCGGAGCGATCTTCCAGATCACCTTGCGCAATCCGCTGGCCAGCCCGGACCTGCTCGGGGTCACCATGGGGGCGAGCGTCGCCGCGGTGTGGGGGGTGCTGATCCTCGGCCTCAAGGGGTCCTCGGTCTCCGGGCTCGCGATCGTGGGCGCGCTGGCCACCGCCGCGGTGATCCGACTGGCCGGCGGGCGTGCCGGTGGCCAGCGGATCGTCCTGGTCGGTGTGACCCTGACCGGAGCCCTGGCCTCGGTGGTCCACTACCTGATGAGCCGTGCCTCCCTGTACGACGTCCAGGTGGCCTTGCAGTGGCTGGCGGGCAGTCTCCAGGCGGCGGACTGGGGCCGCGTCCGGCTGCTCGCCGCGTGCCTGGTGATCACGATCCCGATCCTGGTCGCCTTGCTGCCGTCGCTGCGAGCCACCCAGCTGGGGGACGAGCTGGCCACCGGCCTCGGCGTCGGGCGGCACGTGCCGGACCTGCTGCTCGCGGTCGCCGTGGTGCTGATCGCGGTCGCGGTCGGAGTCGCCGGTCCCATCGCGTTCCTGGCGTTCATGTCCGGGCCGATCGCACGCGCACTGAATGCCGGGCGACACACGATCCTCGGCGCCGCACTGGTCGGAGCGGTGCTGATGCTGCTCGCCGACTACATCGGCCAGTACCTGATCGGAGACGTCAACGTCCCGGTCGGGCTCATCACCGGCGCCACCGGCGCCCCGTTCCTATTGTGGCTGCTCTCGCGCGGGGCGGTCGGAAAGGGCACCGCATGACGCGGACCTCACCATCCTCGCGCCTCGTCGCTGCCGAGGTCAGCCTGGGCTACGACGACCGCACGGTGATCGAGTCTCTCGACCTGGCCGTCCCCGACGGGCGGGTCACCGTGCTGGTCGGCGCCAACGCCTGTGGCAAGTCGACGCTGCTTCGGGGGATGGCCCGGCTGCTGCGTCCCCGGGGCGGCGCGATCCTGCTCGACGGCGACGAGATCCATCGACGACCGACCAAGGAGGTGGCCCGAACCCTCGGCCTGCTGCCGCAGCAGCCGGTCACACCGGAAGGGGTCACCGTGGCCGACCTGGTGAGTCGCGGCCGCCAGCCGCACCAGGGCGTGTTCGGGCGGTTCACCGCCGCCGACGAGCAGGCCGTGGCCGAGGCGCTCGCGGTCACCGACACCCTGGACCTGGCCCACCGCCCGGTCGACCACCTCTCCGGCGGGCAGCGCCAGCGGGTCTGGCTGGCGATGGCGCTGGCCCAGGGCACCGATCTGCTGCTGCTCGACGAGCCGACGACGTACCTGGATCTGGCCCACCAGGTCGAGATGCTCGACCTGCTGGCCGACCTCAACGAGGCCTCGGGCACCACGATCGTGATGGTGCTGCACGAACTGAACCTCGCGGCGCGCTACGCGGACCATCTGGTCGCGATGAAGGACGGCTGCATCGTGGCGACCGGCACCCCGGAGGAGGTCGTGACCAGCGAGATCGTCGAAGCGGTCTTCGGCCTGGACAGCCGGATCATCGCCGATCCGGTGACCGGAAGCCCGTTGGTCGTCCCCATCGGCCGGCGCGCGGCTCGTGGTGCCTCCACGACCTCGACCACTCCCACCGACAGTCTGGAAGAGACCCGATGAGCACCGATAGCCACACCGTCAACGACTACGTGGACAGCCTGCCGCTGCTGCTGACCGAGCTCGAGGTCGCTCACGTGGAGAGGCTGAGCCCGGCCTTCGTGCGAGTCGAGCTCGCCGGCGAGGCGCTGGCCGAGCTCGGCGTCGACGGGCCGTTGCTGGACCAGCGGTTCAAGATCATCTTCCCCAACGCGGCCGGGCGGTTGCCGTCGTTCGCGAACGCGACCGAGGACTGGTGGAGCACGTGGATGGCGATCCCGGAGGAGGAGCGGGGGGCGATGCGTACCTACACGATCGGCGACGTCACCGGCTCCGGCGCGTCCACCCGGCTCGTGGTCGACATCGTCGTGCATGAGGACGACACGGACGACACGGACGCCGCGGACGGCGGCGCGGGCGGCGCGATGGCCGGGGTGGGCAACCGGTGGGCGCTGGCGGCCGAGCCCGGTCAGCGGCTCGTCGTGATCGCGCCGCGCCGCGGGCACGAGTTCGGCGGCATCGAGTGGGCGCCCGGCGCCGCGAGCCGGCTGCTGCTCGTCGGTGACGAGACCGCCGTGCCGGCGGTACGGGGCGTGCTGCGCGGGCTCCCCGACGACGCCATCGGGGCGGTGTACCTGGAGGTCCCGGACGCCGCCGATGTGCTCGACGACGTGGCCGCCCCGCCCGGTGTTGAGGTGACCTGGCTACCCCGCAATGGTCGCGGCCGCGGGGTGGATCTGCATGCGGCGGTCCTGGCGCACCTCGCCGGTGGGGGCTCGACCGCGGGCGGGCCCGCGGAGATCGCCGAGGACGAGATCGATCCCGACCTGTGGGAGACGCCGGTCTACTCGTCCTCGGGCGAGGAGGTGGCCTCGGCGGCGGCCGCGCCGGTCGGCGTCGGCGCCCATGCCGGCCTGTACGCCTGGATCGCCGGTGAGTCGAAGGTCGTCACCGGTCTCCGCCGTGCCCTGGTCAGGGATCTCGGCCTGGACCGGAGCCAGGTCGCGTTCATGGGCTACTGGCGCGAGGGCGTGGCCATGCGCTCATGAGCGAGGAGAAAGTGGAGCGGATGACGAGACTCGAACTCGCGACATCGACCTTGGGAAGGTCGCGCTCTACCAACTGAGCTACATCCGCAGTGCGGATGACTTTATCCCACCGTGGATCGCACCCTTGCCAGGGTCGGCCGGCGAGGGCTGAGTCCGTCGCCGGAGGAGCGGCCGGTGAGCCGTCGGTGGACCCACGGTGCGGCAGAGGTGCGCACCCAGGTGGCGTTCTCGCGCAGGGCCTGACGGCGCCCGGCGAGGGCGCGGACGACGGGCGGGCTGGGCTCGAGGTCGTGGTCGACGCCGAGGGTGTCGAGCACGGCGATCGCCATGCGCTGGTGACCGGCGGGTCCCATGTGCAGCCGGTCGTCGTCCCACAGTCCCCAGTCCCGATACTCGCGCATCCGCCAGAAGTCGACGATGGTCGCGCCGTGACGGTCGGCGCTCTCCCGGACCAGCTCGTTGTAGAGCGCGAACCGGCCGCGCAGGAGCCGGAAGGTCGCCGAGCCGCCGGGGTCGAACGCAGTCCAGACCAGGAGGCGGGCGCCGGTGGCGGCGAGCCGGCCGAGCGCGGCGTCGTACTCGGCGACCAGGGCGTCGAGGTCGACCTGCGGGCGGAGGATGTCGTTGGCACCGGCGTAGATGGTCACCAGATCGGGAGCCAGGGCGATCGCCGGCTCGATCTGCTCGGCGAGGATCTGGCGCAGCTTGCGCCCGCGGATCGCGAGGTTGGCGTAGCCGAGGTCGGGCTCCGCCCGCGCCAGCTCGTCGGCGACCCGGTCGGCCCAGCCGCGGACGCCGTGGGGCCGACTGGCGTCGGGGTCGCCGACGCCCTCGGTGAAGGAGTCGCCGAGGGCGACGTAGCGCAGGTACCGGTCGGGCATGCCCACATTCTCCGCTTGACAGGATGCTGTCAAGAATGACAGTCTGCTGTCATGACCCAGAGTCCTCCTGCCCGCACCGTTCATGTCGCCGTCTTCGACACCCTCGCCGACTGGGAGATCGGCTACCTCGCCGCACACCTGCGCAACGGGCACTTCCAGAACCGGTCCGCTACGTGGGAGATCGCCTACGTGGGCGCGACCGATCAACCGGTCACCACCATGGGCGGGCTCCGCGTCGTGCCCGACCTCACCCTCGCCGACCTGGATCCCGCCGAGAGCGCGATGTTGGTGCTGCCGGGCGGGGAGACATGGGACTCGCCCGCCCTCGCCGGATTCGTCGAGGCGGCACGGCGCTTCCTCGACTCCGGGACGCCGGTGGCGGCGATCTGCGGCGCCACGTACGCGCTCGCGGTCGCGGGACTTCTCGACGAGCGCACGCACACGAGCAACGACGCCTCGTTCCTGGCCTCGAGCGGGTATGCCGGCGCGGACCGGTACGCCGGCGTCCCGGCCGTCGTCGACGGGGACCTCGTCACCGCGAGCGGGATCGCGCCCGTGGCGTTCGCGCGGGCGGTCTTCGAGCGCCTCGGCTCGCACGACCCCGGCGTCCTCGACTCGTGGACCAAGCTGTACGCCGACGGCGACCCGGCCGGCTACTTCGAGCTGATGTCGGCGTGAACCCGGAGCAGGACCTGCTGAGCACTGCCGCGCTGACGTCGTTCCGGCTCAACGGCCAGTTCCTCGCCCTGGCCGAGGAGCTCGCCCGGCCGGTCGGCCTGACGGCCGCGTGGTGGCAGGTGCTCGGCGCGGTGCTGCGCGAGTCGCGCTCGGTGTCGGCGATCGCCCGGGAGATGGGGCTGACCCGCCAGAGCGTGCAGCGCATCGCCGACGTCCTGGTCGATCGCGGGCTGGCGGAGTATCGCGACAACCCGGCCCACGCTCGCGCGAAGCTGGTGCAGGTCACTCCGGCCGGGCTGGATGCTGTTCGCCGGATCGATCCGGCCCATCGCGTGGCGGCCGAGCGGCTGGTCGCGGACCTGGGTCGCGACCGGGCGAGCGAGATCGTCGAGGCGCTCACCGATCTCGCCGAGGCGATGGACCGAGTCGGAGACACCGCACCCGCTCGATAGGCTGCCGACGTGCTGCTGTCAGACCGCGACATCCTCGCCGAGATCGATGCCGGGCGGATCGGGCTCGACCCCTGGGATCCCGGGATGGTGCAGCCCTCGTCGATCGACGTGCGCCTGGACCGCTACTTCCGGGTCTTCGAGAACCACCGCTACCCCCACATCGACCCGGCTGCCGACCAGTCCGACCTGACCCGCATGGTCGAGCCCGACGGCGACGAGCCGTTCATCCTGCACCCCGGCGAGTTCGTGCTCGGCTCGACCTACGAGGTCGTCTCGCTGCCCGACGACCTCGCCGCGCGGGTGGAGGGGAAGTCGTCCCTGGGGCGGCTCGGTCTGCTCACCCACGCAACGGCCGGCTTCGTCGACCCGGGCTTCTCCGGGCACGTCACGCTCGAGCTGGCCAACGTCGCCACGCTGCCGATCAAGCTGTACCCCGGGATGAAGATCGGCCAGTTCTGCTTCTTCCGGCTCACCTCGCCCTCCGAGCACCCCTACGGCTCGCAGCGCTACGGCTCGCGCTACCAGGGCCAGCGCGGGCCGACGCCGTCACGCTCCTTCCAGAACTTCCACCGCACGCCGATCTGAGCCGACCGAACCTTGCACTCGCCTTGGGAACCTGAGGCGAGAAGGTTGCCGGGGTTTCGTCGGCGCTCGCTGGCGCTCGCTTGCTCAACCTCCGGCCGCGACCAGCCCTCCCAACCGACCTCGGGAGAGTTGGCAGGGAGGGTTGCCGGGGTTTCGTCGGCTCAACCTCCGGCTGGCTGGCGGAGGCTTGCTCAACCTCCGGCGACGTGGCGGTCAGGAGTCGATGCGGTCGGCGAGGGCGCGCATCCGGCCGGCCATGCGGTGCCGCCGGCTCTGGCGGCGGGCGGTGAGCAGGTCGGCGCGGGCGCGGTCCTGGTCGTCGAGCGGGGTGGCCTGGGAGTGGTGGTTGCGGCGCAGCTCGTAGTCGAGCAGCTGGGAGGTGTCGTTCATGGTGGGGCTCCTGGAGGTACGTGGGACTCGATGAGGGGTCAGACCTGGGTGAGGAGGATGTCGCCGCTGACGGTCTTGGCGCGCAGCTCGACGTAGTCGGCGCCCTCCTCGGGCTCGCCGGCGCCTTCGAGGGTGGAGTGGATGCGACCGGAGACCGTGGAGACGTCGGTCCACACCGGGATGCCGGCCGGGACGCCGACCCGGACGTCGCCCGAGGCGCCCTTGACCTGCACCCGTCCAGCGGCGATCGCCTTGATCTCCAGGTCGCCCGAGCCGGTGGTGAGGCCGACGTCGGTCAGTGCACGACCGATGCTCAGGTCGCCGGAGCCGGTCTTCACCGCGGTGGGGCCGTCGGCCTCGCGGATCTGGACGTCGCCCGAGCCGGTGGAGATCACGACGTCCTGCGCGGCGTGGCCGAGCCGGATGTCGCCGGAGCCGCTCTTGATCCGCAGCCGCTCGTCGGCGCGGTCGATGGTGACGTCGCCGGAGCCGCTCTCGATGAGGGACTCCCCGGCGATCTCATCGAGAACGAGATCGCCGGAGCCGGTGCGGACGTCGCAGGCGCCGATCGTGCCGGTGCTGCGCAGGTCGGCGCTGCCGAGCTTGGTGGCGACGTTGCTGTGGCTGGGGAGGGTGACGGTGACGTCGAGCCGCCGGTCGCCGCCGAAGAGTCCCCCGCGCTGACGCGGGGCGATGATCCGGAGCTGGTCGCCGTCGAGCTCGACGAGGACGTCGTCGGCGTCGGGACCCACGATCGCGACCCTGGTCTCGGTGGTGTCCTCGGCATGGAGGTCGACGCCTCCCTTGCCGATCTCGACGTAGAGGTTGATCGGCTGGTGGGTCTCGAACTGGTACTCGGTCATGAGGGTGCTCCTTGAGGTCTGGTTGAGGGTGTGCTCGTCCGCGGGGCCGGCCATGTGCCGGACCCGGTCGATCGGTATCGCTGCGTGAGGTGAGGTGAGGTGAGGTGAGGTGCGTGCGGGTTCCTAGACCCAGCCGGTCATCCGGCGGTTGCCACGCTTGCCGCGATCGCCGAAGCCCTCGCGGAAGATGCTGGACAAGTCGACGTCGACGTGGACCGCTCCGGGGCCGCGGTCGTTCCCGCCTCGGGTGGCGGCCCGGATGACGGTGACCAGCCAGGTGTTGAGCGACTGGCCGGCGGCAGCCGCGGCGTCCTCGGCCTTGCCCTTGACCGATTCGGGGAGCCGCAAGGTGATCCGGGCCATGCCACCCTCCTCGGCCTCCTCGCCGGGAGGTGCCGGCGGAGTCGGCGGGGACGGGGGCGTCGGCGGCAGGGGAGCACTCGGGGGTGCGGGGGCGGCCGAGTCGACGACGAAGGCGAGGTCGCGGCCCTCGAGCCGGACGTCGACGCCGCCGTCGGGCATCTCGGCAGTGATCTCGGCGCAGGCCTGGCTGATCGCCTCCATGAGGGCCAGTCGGGCGGCGGGATCGAGCGCGAAGCCCAGCCGCTCGGCCGCGCCGCGCAGCTCGTCGCCGGCTCCGTCAGCGGCTGCGAGGAGGTCGCGGCGGAGGTGGTCGACGTACGGGGTGATGTCCATGTGCATCACGATGACATCAATGTGATGTCAAGTCAAGGATTTTGTGACATCACGTGATGTCACGACTGATGTCGGGTGACGTCAGAGGTCGAACAGGGACCCCTCGCCGATCTCGACGTCGGTGCGCGGCTGGTGGGCAGCCTTGCCGCTCGGCGACGAGGGCGCCTCGGCGGCCGGCTCCGGCTCCGCTTCCTCGGTCTCCGTTGCCGTGACGGTCTCGGTCTCGACGTGGGGCTCGGGCGCGGCAGCGGTCTCGGCTGTGGTGCCGACGGGTTCGTCGGCCTTCGGGGCGCTCGGCTCGGGCGCCGCGATGTCGAACAGCGAGCCGCCCTCGGGGATGGCGGTGGCCGGGACGGGGGCCGCGCCAGTGGACGTTCCAGTGGCCTCCCCAGGCGTCCGAGCCGTGGTGTCCGTCGCGGGCTTGGACGGGGCCTGCGGGGGTGTCTCGGCATCGGGGGTGGTGGGCTCGGGGGAGGCAGGTGTCGAAGTGTCCGGTTGGGGGGCGGCCGGGGCGGACGCCGCCTGCGCAGGCTCCGGTGCGGCGATGTCGAAGAGCGAGCCGCCCTCGGGGATCTCGGTGGTCGGCGCGGGCGCGGCTGCGGGCTTGGCTGCGGGCGTGGGTGTCGCGGCGGCGGGGGCCTCGGGTTGTGCGGCGGGCTCCGGGGCCGGGGTGCTGGGCGCGGCCGGGGTCGGTTCAGGCGCGGCCAGATCGAAGAGCGAGCCGCCCTCGGGGATCTCGGCGGTCGGGGCGGGCGCGGCTGCGGGCTTGGCTGCGGGCGTGGGTGATGCGGCGGCGGGGGCCTCGGGCTCCGGGGCCGGGGTGCTGGGCGCGGCCGGGGTCGGTTCAGGCGCGGCCAGATCGAAGAGCGATCCGCCCTCGGGGATCTCGGCGGCCGGGGCCGGAGCGGACGAGGCAGGAGCAGCAGGAGCGCTCGTCGTCTGGGGCGCAGGCGCAGGTGCGGCCTCGGGCTCGGCGAGGTCGAAGAGCGAGCCGCCGCCGGACAGATCGACGTCGGACTTCTCCGGTGTCGCTGCCTTCTCGGGCCCGTCGGTGGGCTCGTCGGCGGCGACGTCGAACAGCGACCCTCCTGACGCGGCAGGCTCGGCCTGCTTCGCCGGAGCCTCGGGCTCACCGGCGTCGAAGAGCGAGCCGCCGGAGCCTGCGGGAGAGTCGCCGGCCGGCTTCGCCGGGGCGGCCGGCTCGTCGAACATGGAGCCGCCGTCGTCGAAGAGCGATCCGCCCGAGCCCGGCGCAGGCGCGGGAGCGGCCGGAGCCTCTTCGACGACCTCGGTCTCCTCCACGACGGTGGCGGTAGCGGTCGGGGCGGCGGCGGGAGCGGCGTCGGGGGCAGCGTCGGGAGCGGCCTTGGCTGGGGCAGCCGCGCCGGCGCCCGGCGCGAGCTTGGTGGCCTGCTGGCCCTTCACCGAGGCCAGCAGCATCTGCGCGACGTCGAGGACCTCGACCTCCTCGCGCGCCTCGCCCTTGGCCTGCTCGGCGGTGAGACCGTCGGAGAGCATCACGCGGCAGAACGGGCAGCCGACGGCGATCTGGTCGGCGCCGGTGGCGACGGCCTCCTTGGTGCGGTCGATGTTGATCCGCTCGCCGATGTTCTCCTCCATCCACATCCGGGCGCCGCCGGCGCCACAGCAGAAGGAGCGCTTGCCGTGGCGCGGCATCTCGACGAAGTCGGCACCCGGCAGGACCTCGAGGAGCTCACGGGGCGGGGTGTAGATGTTGTTGTGGCGTCCGATGTAGCACGGGTCGTGGTAGGTGATCTTGCGCTCGTGCGAACCGGCGCCGTCGCGCACCGGGGTGAGCTTGCCCTCGCGGACCAGCCGGTTGAGGAGCTGGGTGTGGTGCACGACCTCGAGCTCGACCCCGAAGTGCTTGTACTCGTTCTTCAACGTGTTGAAGCAGTGGGCGCAGGTGGAGACCACCTTCTTGACCCGGTACTCCTGGAACGTCTCGACGTTCTGGGCCACCAGGCCCTGGAAGACGAACTCGTTCCCGGCCCGGCGGGCAGGGTCACCGGTGCAGGTCTCGCCGTTGCCGAGGACGCCGAACGAGACGCCGGCCAGGTCGAGCAGCTCGGCCACGGCACGCGTGGTCTTCTTGGCGCGGTCCTCGTAGGCGCCGGCGCAGCCGACCCAGAACAGCCAGTCGACCTCGTCGAGCGACTCGATGCTGTCTCCGACCACCGGGACCTCGAAGTCCAGGCCCTTGGCCCAGTCCATGCGAGCGGTGCCGGACATGTTCCACGGGTTGCCCTTGTTCTCCAGGCCCTTGAACAGCCCGTTGAGCTCGGCGGGGAAGTTCGACTCCACCAGCACCTGATAGCGGCGCATGTCGACGACGTGGTCGACGTGCTCGATGTCGACCGGGCACTGCTGGACGCACGCCCCGCAGGTGGTGCAGGCCCAGAGGGCGTCGGCGTCGATGACGAAGTCGCCGCCCTCGGGGTTGTAGAACCACTCGCCCTCCTCGGCCTTGCCGATCAGGGTGCGGGCCTCGGCGGACTCCTCGCCGGCGGCCTTCTCGTAGGCGTTGTTGCGCAGCGCCGTCATGAGGAGCTTGGGGGACAGCGGCTTCTCGGTGTTCCACGCCGGGCACTGCGACTGGCAGCGGCCGCACTCGGTGCAGGTGGTGAAGTCGAGGATGCCCTTCCAGGCGAAGTCGTCGACGGCGCCGACGCCGAGCGGGGTGTCCTCGTCGAGCTCGTCGATGTCGTCGAGGGTGATCGCGACGCCCTCGTAGGTCAGCGGCTTGACCGCGCCGAGCGCGGTGCGGCCTGAGGCGTCGCGCTTGAACCAGATGTTCGGCCAGGCCGTGAAGCGGTGCCAGGCGACGCCCATGGTGAGGTTGCGGGCGATGACCAGCAGCCAGACCATCGCCAGGACGATCTTGAACAGCGCGATGAGGATGATGATGTTCTCGAGCGAGTCCCTCGACCCGGCGCCGGAGGGGTAGAGCAGGTCCCCGACGTAGGAGCTGATCGGGAAGTGGCCCCGGGTGAACTGGTCGGCGTGCTCGGTGGTCTGTCCGAGGTTGTACTCCGCTCCCCGGATGAACAGGATCGCAGAGCCCTCGAGCAGGGCCATCGCCTCGACGAAGTAGGCCTGACCCATGTTCGAGCCGAAGAACCGGCTGCGCCGCCCGAGCTTGCTGGGCTTGTACATCTGGCGGTAGACGATCAGGAAGACGATGCCGACCGTGCTGAGCAGGCCGATCGCCTCGCACACCCACTCGAACAGGTAGAAGTGGCCGATGAGCGGCAGCGCGAACTCGGGGTCGAAGAGCTGGAAGTAGCCGGTGAGCACGGCCGAGCTGAGGATCAGGAAGCCGGCGTAGACGAACCAGTGCATCATCCCGACCCAGTGCCACTGGAGCATCCGGGTGTGTAGGAAGGTCTCCTTGAGCATGGTGACCGTGCGCCGGGCCGGCTCCTGGTGCCGGTTCATCGAGCGCTGGCCCTGCTTGATCACCCCCACCATCTTGCGGACGGCGACGACCACCGCCACGACGGTGACGAGCGTGAGTGCCAGGGCGATGACGATGGCGACGATCTGCATGCGACGTACTCCAGGTGCTCGGGTGCTCCGGTGCGCCCCGAAGCCCTTGCGAGCCTAGGGGGCGCGCGCCGGTTCGTCGCGAGGTGTTCGGGGTGAGATCAATCCTACTGGCGCGTAACTTGTGCGGAACTAGCCCTCTCGTGGGTGAGGCGTTTGGATAGGCGGGTGACTGACACCCCCGTCCCCTCCGCCGACCCGGTCGTCGTCTCGACCGGTCCCGTCTCGTTCGCCGACCTGGTCGCGGTGGCCCGCGACGGGGCCGGGGTCGAGCTGAGCCAGGAGGCGCTGACCGCCATCGATCGCGCCCGCGACGTCGTCGACGAGCTCGCTGCCGAGGCCACCCCCACCTACGGCGTCTCCACCGGCTTCGGCGCACTCGCCACCCGGCACATCCCCGCCGACCTGCGCGCCCAGCTCCAGCGCTCGCTGGTGCGCTCCCACGCCGCCGGCTCGGGCGAGGAGGTCGAGCGCGAGGTCACCCGGGCGCTGATGCTGCTGCGACTCTCCACGCTGGCCACCGGGCACACCGGCGTCCGCCGGGAGACCGCGCAGCTGCTCGCCGACCTGCTCACCCACGGCATCACGCCCGTGGTCCACGAGTACGGCTCGCTGGGCTGCTCGGGCGACCTCGCCCCGCTCGCCCACTGCGCGCTGGCGCTGATGGGGGAGGGCCAGGTGCGCGACGCCGACGGCAACCTCGTCGACGCCGCCGCCGCGCTCGCCGCGGCCGGCCTCGAGCCGGTCGACCTCGTGGCCAAGGAGGGGCTGGCCCTCATCAATGGCACCGACGGCATGCTCGGGATGCTCGTCCTGGCCCTCGACGACCTCGGCCGGCTGCTTCGCACCGCCGACATCGCCGCGGCGATGTCGGTCGAGGGCCAGCTCGGCACCGACCGGGTCTTCGCCGCCGAGCTCCAGGCGCTGCGACCCCATCCGGGGCAGGCCGCCTCGGCGGTGAACCTGCGCCGGGTGCTGGCCGACTCCGGCGTCGTCGCCTCGCACCGCGGGCCCGACTGCAACCGCGTCCAGGACGCCTACTCCCTGCGCTGCTCGCCGCAGGTGCACGGCGCCGCCCGCGACACCGCCGAGCACGCCGCGCTGGTCGCCGAGCGCGAGCTGCAGGCGGCGATCGACAACCCGGTGGTCCTGCCCGAGGAGGGACGGGTCGAGTCCAATGGCAACTTCCACGGCGCGCCGGTGGGCTACGTGCTCGACTTCCTCGCGATCGCCGCCGCCGACGTCGCCTCGATGAGCGAGCGCCGGACCGACCGCTTCCTCGACAAGGCCCGCAACCACGGGCTGCCGCCCTTCCTCGCCGACGACCCGGGCGTGGACAGCGGCCTGATGATCGCCCAGTACACCCAGGCCGCGATCGTGTCCGAGCTCAAGCGACTGGCCGCGCCCGCCTCGGTCGACTCCATCCCCTCCAGCGCCATGCAGGAGGACCACGTCTCGATGGGCTGGTCGGCGGCCCGCAAGCTGCGCCGCTCGCTGGACGGCCTGACCCGCGTGATCGCCATCGAGATCCTTACCGCGGCCCGCGCCCTCCAGCTGCGCGCTCCGCTGGAGCCGTCGCCGGCCTCGGCCGCCGTCATCGCCCTGCTCCACGACGCCGGGGTGCCGGGCCCCGGCCCCGACCGTCACCTGGCCCCGGAGATCGAGACCGTCGTCGAGCTGGTCGCCTCTGGGGCCGTGCTCGCCGCCGTCGAAGAAGTGATCGGAGACCTCGCATGAACGCCCCAGACGCCAACCCCCGCCTGCCCATCCATGCAGCGCACGGCACCGACCTCACCGCCGGCTCCTGGCAGACCGAGGCGCCGCTGCGGATGCTGATGAACAACCTCGACCCGGAGAACGCCGAGCGTCCCGAGGACCTCGTCGTCTACGGCGGCACCGGCAAGGCAGCGCGCGACTGGGCCTCCTACGACGCATTGGTGCGCACGCTCACCACGCTGGCCGACGACGAGACGATGCTCGTGCAGTCGGGCCGGCCGGTCGGCGTCATGCGTACCCACGAGTGGGCGCCGCGCGTGCTGATCGCCAACTCCAACCTGGTCGGTGACTGGGCCAACTGGGAGGAGTTCCGCCGCCTGGAGGACCTCGGCCTGACGATGTACGGCCAGATGACCGCCGGCTCGTGGATCTACATCGGCACCCAGGGCATCCTCCAGGGCACCTTCGAGACCTTCGCTGCCGTGGCCGACAAGCGCTTCGGGGGCACCCTGGCCGGCACGATCACGCTCACCGCCGGGCTCGGCGGCATGGGCGGCGCGCAGCCGCTCGCCGTCACCATGAACGACGGCGTCGCCATCTGCGTCGACGTCGACCAGTCGCGCATCACCCGCCGCATCGAGCACCGCTACCTCGACGAGCAGGCCGACTCCGTCGAGGACGCGATCGCTCGCGCCGTCGCGGCCCGCGACGAGCGGCGTCCGCTCTCGATCGGGCTGCTCGGCAACGCCGCCGAGATCTTCCCGCTGCTGCTGGAGATGGACGCCCCGATCGACATCGTGACCGACCAGACCTCCGCCCACGACCCGCTGAGCTACCTGCCGGTCGGCGTCTCGGTCGAGGACTGGGCCGACGCCGCCGAGCGCGACCCCGACGGCTTCACCAAGGACGCCCAGGCCTCGATGGCCGCGCACGTGCGGGCGATGGTCGAGTTCGGTGACAAGGGCGCGGAGGTCTTCGACTACGGCAACTCGATCCGAGACGAGGCCCGCAAGGGCGGCTACGACCGGGCCTTCGAGTTCCCCGGCTTCGTGCCGGCCTACATCCGGCCGCTGTTCTGCGAGGGCAAGGGGCCCTTCCGGTGGGCCGCGCTCTCCGGCGACCCGGCCGACATCGCCGCCACCGACCGCGCCATCCTCGAGCTCTTCCCCGACAACGAGCGGCTGCGGAAGTGGATCACCATGGCCGGCGAGCGGGTCTCCTACCAGGGCCTGCCGGCCCGCATCTGCTGGCTCGGCTACGGCGAACGCCACCTCGCCGGCCTGAAGTTCAACGAGATGGTGGCCTCCGGCGAGCTGTCGGCGCCGATCGTCATCGGCCGCGACCACCTCGACTGCGGGTCGGTCGCCTCGCCCTACCGCGAGACCGAGGCGATGCTCGACGGCTCCGACGCCATCGCCGACTGGGCGATCCTCAACGCCCTGGTCAACACCGCCTCCGGCGCGACCTGGGTCTCCTTCCACCACGGCGGCGGCGTCGGGATGGGCCGCTCGCTGCACGCCGGGCAGGTATGTGTCGCCGACGGCACCGACCTGGCCGCGCAGAAGATCGAGCGGGTGCTCACCAACGACCCCGCCATGGGCGTCATCCGGCACGTCGACGCCGGGTACGACCGGGCCGCCGAGGTGGCCGCCGAGCGCGATGTCCGGATCCCGATGCGGGAGGGGTGAGACGCTTACGCTCCCTGGCGTGGCAAGGTCATGGCATGGCGCGCATACGACTGAGCGCGACGGTCGACTCGGAGTTGCTGGCCGCCGCCCGGGGGATCCGATCCGGGTCTACGGACGCCGCGTTGGTCGACGAGGCGCTCGCGGCGCTACTGGCGCGTCATCCTGCCGCCGAGGTCGGTGCGAGCTACGCGGCCTATGACGAGCACCCGCTCGATGAACCGGACGCGTGGGGCGATCTGGCCTCGTTCCGGCGGGCAGTCGCGATGTCGTGACCGCCGTCCGCGGCCTGTCCAGCGAGGTCGTGCTCGAGCCTTCCGATGATCCGGCGAGGATGAAGGTCGCCACCGGGGCAGGCCGGTCCTCAGAGGTCGTCGGCGAGGTCGGTGAGGAACTTCGCGGCGAACCGGTGGGAGGCCAGGCCGTAGTCCAGCGTCGCCCGCTGGAACCGGGCGACGTCGGTGAGCTCGGCGGGCACCTCGACCGACTCGAGTGACCCCTCGAGCCGGGTGAGCGTCGCTAGATCGGCCTCGATGCGCCCGGTGAGGGCGCGCAGCACGTCGCCTCTTTCGCCCGGTGGCACCAGGCCGAGGAAGTACAGGCGGGAGAGGGCGGCGGTCTCGATGTCGGATCCGGACGGCGTCGACCTGATCCACTCGTGGAAGTGGGCGCGCCCGGCGTCGGTGACCCGGTAGGTCTTGCGCCCTCGCCCGCCGGGCTCGACGTGTGCGACCTCGATGCGGCCCTGCTCGAGGAGGGCGTCGAGGGAGCGCTTGATGCTGCCCGAGCTCGCGCTGTAGAAGAGCGCGACTCCGGACTCGAATCCCTTGATCAGGTCGTAGAGGCTCCGCGGAGCGATCAGCAGGAGTCCGAGGATCACATGCGCCACGGCGTAGAGCCTAGGGCCTTGTGCCCCATAGACATGTCTACAAGACCTGTCTATGAGATATGTTGGTTCGAAGGGGAGATGACGGTGGCAACGGAGATCAGAACGACGGTGGGCGCCGATGCCCTGGTGGACGAGCACCTCGCCGGCCGCCTGGTCCGGGTGGTCGCGCGACCGGTCCAGCGTGGACGGGTGCCTCACGCCGTCGTCGCGCTCTCGGGTGAGAGTGGCGACGCGTGGTCGGTCGGCCTAGGACCTGCGGAGGTGCCCGACGGCGGGCCGATGGTGCGGCCGGACGCGGAGTTCTTCACCGCCTCGGTCACCAAGCTCTTCATCGTCGCGCTGCTGCTTCAGGCGCACGAGCGCGGCGAGGTCGCGCTCGACGCGTCGATCTCGCGCTACCTGCCGGCCGGCATGGCTCGTGGGCTGCACGTCCTTCGTGGAGTCGACCGCACCGAGCAGGTCACGGTGCGGCACCTGGCAAGCCATGCGTCGGGACTGCCCGACTACTTCGAGCGGCGCGCGGGTGGGCCGTCGATCCGGGACGCGATGCTCGCCGGGCGCGACGAGACCTGGGGCCTCGACGAGGTGGTCGCCACCATCCGAACCCGGCAGCGCCCGCACTTCCCTCCTCGGGACCTCGCCGCTCGCGGTGCCACGGCGCGCTACAGCGACACCGGCTTCCAGCTGCTGATCCGGATCCTCGAGCAGGCGTGCGACCGCGGGTTCGGTGCCCTGCTCGCCGAACGCATCGCCAGGCCACTCGGGCTGGCCTCCACCCGGCCGGCCGGGGGCGTCGGCGCGGTGGCGCCGCTTCCGGTCTACTCGGGCAGCCGCCGGATCGACGTGCCCGGGCTGATGGCGTCGAGCAACGACCTGGTGAGCACGACCGCCGACCTGATCGCCTTCGGCCGCGCGCTGCGGCGCGGCGAGGTGTTCGACGACCCGCGCACGGCGCGCCTGCTCACCGAGCGCACTCGCCGGCTCCGCGGCCTGCCGATGCGCTACGGCCTCGGCACGATGGTCTTCCGCCTGGGCCGGACGATGACGGCCGGGCGCCCGCCGCTCACGCTGGTGGGGCATTCCGGCGTCAGCGGCACGTGGCTCTTCTGGTGCCCCGAGCTGGGGCTGACGCTGGCCGGGACCGTCGACCAGGTCCGTGGGCAGGCCATCCCCTTCCGGCTGATGGCGCGACTGCTCCACGAGTGGCGCTCCTGATCTTTATTCAACCAATGGGTTGACAACGATCCGGCCGCGGGCCATCCTTTAATCAACCAACTAGTTGAGGAGCGGTGATGACCGATCAGCTCTCGCGGGTGTTCTCGGCGCTGGCCGACCCCACCCGCCGCGACCTGGTGGCCCGACTCGCCGTCGGCGACGCCACGGTCGGTGAGCTGGCCGCTCCCTACGACGTGTCCGTCCAGGCGGTCTCGAAGCACCTGCGGGTGCTCGAGGACGCCGGGTTGGTGACCAAGGGCCGGGTCGCCCAGACCCGGCCCGTCCATCTGGAGGCAGAGGTGCTCGACCTGATGACCGCATGGATCGAGCGCTACCGACGCCAGGCCGAGGAGCGCTACGCGCGGCTCGACGCGGTGTTGGAGGAGATGAAGGAGAACGAGTCATGACCGAGAACACCGCTGTGCAGAGCCGTTACGCCGAGGCCGCCATCGAGGCCGACGACCGGGTGCCGATGATCCGGATCACCCGCGACTTCGACGCCACCCCGGCGCAGTTGCTGCGGGCCCACACCGATCCGGAGCTGTACGTCCGCTGGGTCGGACCGAACGACATCGCGACCGAGATCGACCAGTGGGATGCCCGCTCCGGTGGCTCGTGGCGCTTCCGCAACGTGCGCGGCGAGGAGGAGTACGCCTTCCGCGGCTGCTTCCACGAGGTCGGGCCGGAGCGGATCGTGCAGACCTTCACCTGGGAGGGGATGCCGGAGAGCGTCTCCCTGGAGACCCTGCGCTTCGAGGACCTCGGCGACGGCCGGACCCGCCTGCACGCTCAGTCGCTGGTCGACAGCTTCGAGGGCCGCGACGCCTGGCTGCGCAGCGGCATGGAGGTCGGCGTCAACGACGGCTACGCCAAGCTCGACCGACTGCTGGCCGACGGCGCCGTGTGAGCCTGGACCCACCGATTCTCGCCTGCTACGCGCGCCACCATATGAGCACGCTGGCGGCGTTGCGGCCGCTCGACGGTCAACCAGACCGCCCTTCGCGACCGCGCCTTGCCATCGCACCCATCTGGTGACGCTCGCCAAGCCGATAATCGGCGGATCCAGGCTGAACTTCGGCCGCGACGTCCGGTGGCAGGTAGGGCGTCCGCGCGGCCAGCCGGGCGACGATGACGCCGGTGAGCATCCCGGCCAGTCCCAGTCCGGCCAGGACGACGAGCTGGAACTGCGCCGCCTCGACGGGATCCGCCCCGCCGAACAGTGCGCCGACGAAGGCTCCCGGAAGGGTGACCAGTCCAGTGGTCTTCGTCTGGTCCAGGTTCGGCAGCAGCGCCTCGCGGACGGCGGCACGGGCGATCTCGTCGTGCGCCTGGCTCGGCGTCGCGCCGAGCGAGAACCACGCCTCGACCTCGTCACGACGCTGCAGTGTGGAGTCGCGGAAGTTCCGGCCCGTCCGGGTCGCTGCCGACATGGTGTTGCCGATGACGATGCCGGCCACCGCGATCACGTAGCGCCCCTCGAACTCGACGAGCCGGAGCGCGAGGATCAGGGCGACGGTCGCGGTGGCGCCGACGACCACGCCGAGGGCCGCGATCCGGCGTCCGTGACGCAGGCCCTTGAGGCGTCCGGCGGCGGTGAGCGAGGCGGTCGCGAGCATGAGGACCAGGAAGGCCGCGACCGTCGCGGGCGCCGACAGTACCCCGCTGAGGATGAGGGCGACGGCGGCCAACTGCACGGTCGCGCGGACCAGCGCCCACAGGGGCAGCCAGGCGAGTCCGACGCGCGCCCAGAAGCCCAGGGCGAGGGTGAGGCTGCACAGCACTGCCAGGCCCAGGCCGAACAGCGCGTGATCGAGGACCGCCGGCACGATTGCAACCTATCGGGCGCCGCGCGGGGCGGACTGGGACCCGCATCTGCGGATGAATCCGTGGCACGGCATCCGCAGATGCGGATACTGTGACTCTCATGACGACCTATCGAGTGGCCGAGGCGGCCGCGCTGCTCGGCGTCAGCGACGACACGCTGCGGCGCTGGATCGACGCCGGCCGCCTGCCTGCGACCTCCGGCGGGGGCTCGGGGCCGACCGAGATCGCCGGGGCCGAGCTGGCCGCGCTCGCGGTCTCCCTCGCCGACGACCCCGACCGCCGGCTCACCCGCGCCGCGTCGGTCAGCGCCCGCAACCGGCTCGCCGGGATCGTCGTCGGCGTGACCAAGGACGTCGTGATGGCGCAGGTCGACATGGTCTGCGGCCCCTACCGCCTGGTCTCCCTGATGAGCGCCGAGGCCGCCGACGAGCTCGGACTCGAGCCCGGGTCGCGGATCGTCGCGTCGGTGAAGGCCACCAACGTCGTCGTCGAGACGCCATGAGCGTGCTCTCCCGCGGCGTGCTGGCCGCTCTGATCATCGTCCCGGCCCTCGCCGGCTGCGGTGGGGCGGGCGACGGCCAGGACGACATCACGATCCGGGTCTACGCCGCCGCGTCCCTCACCGAGACCTTCGAGAAGATCGCCGACGAGTTCGAGGCCGAGCATGACGGCGTCGACGTCACGCTGAACTTCGCCGGCTCCTCCGACCTCGTCACCTCGATCCAGCAGGGCGCCGAGGCAGACGTGTTCGCCTCGGCCGACCTGGCCACCATGGAGAAGCTCACCGCCGACGGCCTTGCCTCCGACCCGGTCAACTTCGCGACCAACACCCTCGAGATCGCGGTGCCACCCGACAATCCCGCGGGCATCTCCAGCTTCGCCGACCTCGCCGGTGCGGACGTCAAGCTCGTGGTCTGCGCACCCGAGGTGCCGTGCGGGGCTGCCACGGCGAAGGTGGAGGAAGACGCCGGAGTCACGCTCTCGCCGGTGAGCGAGGAGCAGTCGGTCACCGACGTCCTCGGCAAGGTCACCTCGGGCGAGGCCGACGCCGGCCTGGTCTACGTGACCGACGTGATCGCCGCGGGCGACGACGTCGAGGGCATCGAGTTCCCCGAGTCCTCGGCTGCGGTGAACACCTATCCGATCGTCGCGCTGCGCGACAGCGGCCAGGCCGACCTCGCCCAGGAGTTCGTCGACCTCGTGACGAGCGCGGCCGGGCAGAAGGTCCTCGGCGACGCCGGATTCGCACCTGCACCATGACGACGTCGTCGCACGGGCGACCGCGCTCGTTCGGGCTTCCGGCGTGGGTGTTCGTGCCCGCGGCGCTCGGGGCGGCGTTCGTGCTGCTGCCGCTCGCGGCGATCGTCGCGCAGGTCGACTGGGCCAACTTCTTCCCGCTCATCACCTCCGAGTCGGCGCGAGCGGCGCTCTGGCTCAGCCTGCGTACCTCGGCGACGAGCACGCTGCTGTGCGTGCTGCTCGGGGTGCCGATGGCCGTCGTCCTGGCGCGCACCGAGTTCCGGGGACAGGGGGTGGTGCGCTCGCTCGTGCTCCTCCCGCTCGTGCTGCCGCCGGTGGTCGGCGGGCTGGCGCTCCTCTACACGTTCGGACGCCGCGGCCTGCTCGGGGAGACTCTCAGCGCCTGGGGGATCGAGATCGCCTTCACCACCGCGGCGGTCGTGATGGCGCAAACATTCGTGTCGATGCCCTTCCTCGTGGTGAGCCTCGAAGGTGCTCTGCGCACCGCAGGTCAGCGCTACGAGACCGTGGCGGCCTCGCTCGGTGCGGCGCCGACCACCGTGTTCCGCAGGATCACCCTCCCCCTCGTGCTGCCCGGACTGCTGTCGGGGGCGGTGCTTGCCTTCGCTCGGTCGCTGGGGGAGTTCGGAGCGACGATCACCTTCGCCGGGAGCCTCCAGGGCACCACGCAGACGCTGCCGTCCCTCATCTACCAGCAGCGGGTCACCGACCCCGACGCCGCGGTCGCGCTCGCCTTGGTGCTGGTGGTCGTCGCGGTGCTGGTGATCGGGCTCGCCCGCAACAGACGGGGTGTCGGGTGAGTCTGGAGCTCTCGGCCCGGGTCGAGGAACGAGGCGTCGAACTGGCCTTCGACGTCGCCGACGGCGAGACGGTCGCGCTCCTGGGGCCCAATGGCGCCGGGAAGTCGACGGCCCTCGCCGTGATCGCGGGGCTGCTGCGACCCGATGCCGGTCGGGTGGTGCTCGACGGCCGGACCCTCGCCGACTCCGCCGCCGGCATCGACCTCCCGCCGCACCGGCGCGGTGTCGCGCTGCTGGCCCAGGATCCACTGCTGTTCCCGCACCTGTCGGTGCGCGACAACGTGGCCTTCGGCCCGCGCAGCGGGGGAGCGGGCCGTGCTGCCGCCCGCAGTAGAGCTGAGGGGTGGCTGGCCCGGGTGGACGTCGGCGACCTGGCCGACCGGCGTCCGGCGCAGGTGTCCGGTGGTCAGGCCCAGCGCGTGGCGATCGCCCGTGCGCTCGCCGCCTCCCCACACCTGCTCCTGCTCGACGAGCCGATGGCGGCGCTCGACGTCGACGTCCGCCCCGCGCTGCGACACACCCTCAGCGAGGTGCTGGCCGAGCGCACCGCGGTGGTCGTCACCCACGACGTGCTCGACGCCCTGCTGCTCGCCGACCGGATCGTCGTCGTGGAGGACGGAGCGGTCGTGGAGGAGGGCGCGAGCGCCGAGGTGCTGGCGCGTCCACGCAGCGCGTTCGCGGCCCGGCTGGCCGGACTGAACCTGCTCGCCGGCCGGTGGGAGTCGGGGGCGGTGCGCCTCGACGGCGGCGGGGTCGTCCAGGGTCTCCCGGTCGGTCCTGCGCCGACCGGCGGTGCGCCGGTGCTGGCGGTGTTCCGGCCGACCGCGGTCGCGCTCTACCGGGATCCGCCACATGGGAGTCCGCGCAACGCGCTGACCGAGACCGTCACGCGGATCGAGCCGCGCGGCGACCTGATCCGGATCCGGTCGGCCACACTGAGCGCGGACGTGACCGCATCGGCGGCAGCGGAGCTCTCCCTGGTGCCGGGCGACCTGGTCACCTTCAGCGTCAAGGCGACCGAGGTGTCGGTCTACCTGCGCTGAGAGCGATCGCCCACGTAGCGGATCCCCCACGTAGCGGGTCCCTCACGTGCGCGATCCGCCACGTACCCGATCCGTCACGACGCGGTGACGGTTCGACATCGCGTGTCACAGTGTCACCGTGACGACGCAGCCGGCCCGCAAGCGGGCTCCCCTTCCCGGTATCAGCTCCCGTGCCTGGGAGCACCCGGCCGACCGTGGCGCGCTGGTCGCGCTGCGTCGGCTCAAGGGCTTCGACACCGTGCTCAAGGCGGTCTCCGGCCTCGTGAACGAGCGCACCACGCGGCTGCTGCTCCTCGGCACCGCGGTACGCGTCGACGAGCGTCAGTTCCCGACCCTGCACTACCTGCTTCGGGACGCGGGTCGGGTGCTCGACGTCGACGGCCCGCTGCCGGAGCTCTACGTCCGAGCCGACCCGACCCTGAACGCGATGACCATCGGCCTCGACAAGCCGGTGATCGTCCTCAACTCGGCGCTGGTCGATCTACTGGAGGAGGACGAGCTCCGGTTCGTCGTCGGCCACGAGCTCGGGCACGCGCTCAGCGGCCACGCCGTCTACCGCACGCTGCTCCTGCGACTCATCAACCTCACCGGGGTTCTCGGCAGCGTCCCCCTCGGTGGACTCGGGCTCCGCGCGATCATCGCCGCGCTCTACGAGTGGGCTCGCAAGTCGGAGCTGTCCGCCGACCGCGCCGGGCTGCTCGCCACCCAGGACCCCGCCGCCGCGACCCGCGCTCACATGCAGCTGGCCAGCGGCGGGCTGATGGGCGACCTCGACCTCGCCACCTTCATGGCCCAGGGCCAGGAGTACCTCGACAGCGGCGACCTGCGCGACTCGGTGCTCAAGCTGATGCTCGTGGAGAAGACGACCCACCCGTTCGCGGTGGTGCGGGCGGCGGAGCTGCGGCGCTGGGTCGACTCGGGCGCCTACGCTGCGATCCTCGGCGGCGACTACCCCCGCCGCGGTGACGACGACGACGCGTTGGTCAGCGAGGCGGCGAAGGACGCCGCGAAGTCGTACGGCGAGGCGTTCGAGGCGTCCCAAGACGCGCTGGGCAACCTGGTCCACCAGATCGCCGGCGCGGCGGGAAGCATGAAGCTCTGGCTCGACGAGCGCTTCCGGCGCGGCGACTGAGCAAGCCGGGAGGGCGAGGTCCACGGGAGCGTTGGCTGGGAGGGTTGCCGGGGTTTCGTCGGCGCTCGCTGGCGCTCGCTTGCTCAACCTCCGGCCCGATTGTCAGCGTCGGAGGTTGAGCAAGCCGGGAGGGCGAGGAACGAGCCTGACCGGCGCTGACGAAACCTCGTAAGCCTCCCTCGGAGACGTTGGCAGGGGCGGTTGCCGGGGTTTCGTTGGCGCTTGCTCAACCTTCGGTGCGTGAGAGGTGCTCCAGGGCGGTCACGGTGGTCGTGACGTCGGGGAGGGCGGCGGTCTCGACGGCGATCGCCTGCGCTCGCGCTTTCATCTCGACGTCGTGGAGCGCCTCGCCGACGGCACGAGCGAGGTCGTCGGCGGTGGCCGAGGCAGCGTCGAGCACGGTGGCGAGGCCGAGGGCCTCGGCGCGTGTGGCGTTGTGGGGCTGGTCGGCGCCGAGAGGGAGGAGCACCGACGGCAGCCCGTGGGCGAGCGCGGCCAGCAGGCTGCCGGAGCCGCCGTGGGAGACCACGACGTCGACCGATGACAGCACCTCGTCCTGCGGGACGAATCGCTCGACGCGGACGCCCGGAGGTGCTGGACCGAGCTCGGCCGGGTCGATCCGGCTCCCGACGGTCAGCAGGACGTCGGCGTCGAGGGTGCCGAGCCCGGTGAGCATCCGCTCGTACAGATCGCCCGACGTCGTCCCGAACTCGGTGCCGAGGGTCGCATAGACGCGCTGCCTCCCAGGGAGACGCTCGACCCGCGGCGCGACCGGTGTCCGGAAGTGGTGGGTGAGCCCGGTGGTGGGAAGGGGCGAGGCCGGGTCGGGGAACGACGGCGGGACCGGCGAGAGCACCAGGCCACGGGTGAGCATCGCAAGATCCGGATCCGGCGGCAGGCTGTGCTCGGCGCGGACGGCGGCGAGCGGCGGTCCGACGAGCTCGGGCCGGATCAGCATGCCGGCGGCGAGCACCACCACCGACGCGACGGGGACGCCGAGCACCTCGGCCGCGATCGCCGAGCCCAGGTCGGCCTCGTCGCGGACGACGACATCAGGCTGCCACTCGCGGATCCACCGTTGGATGGCAGTCGCATGTCTGCGGGCGCCCTTGTCGGCGAAGTTCTCGGCGAACTCGATCTCGGCGGCCCCGGCGTCGGTCGGAGCCAGTGGGGTCAGGTCTCGTGCGGATCCCGTCGACGCCGGCACCGGACGCGGCTCGCTGGTCGGCATCGCGGCGAAACCGGCCGACTCCACCGGGCCGACCAGGCCCGCGGCGCAGGCGACCGCGACCTCGTGGCCGGCCGCCTGGGCCGCGCGGGCGATCGGCACGAGCGGGTGGAAGTGGCCGACGCCGCCGATGAAGGTGAACAGGATCCGCATCGCCGCGGACTCTATCGGGCAAGCCTCGCCTCGAAGGAGGATCGCGTCTCGAGCCGAGCGCTGAGCCAGGCCAGCGCGTCGGGCATGCCGGCCAGCCCGCCGGCGAGATGGGACTCGGCGTCGACGTCGCTCCAGGTCACCTCGCCGCCGCGCGCGATCCACGCGGAGGCGAGTGCGCGCCCCACCGGCACGGGCACGATCTCGTCGTCACCGCAGTGGTAGAGGTAGGCCGGCGCGGACGGCGCCCGGGTGCCGGCCAGCTCCCTGCTCAGAACCTCACGCCAGCGCGGCGAGTCCCACGGCTCCTCCCGCACGGTCAGCTCGGTGAGCGGCCTCCCGTGCTCGAGCACCAGTCCGACGACGTCGCAGTCGGCCGCACGGCGTGCGGTCTTTCGTCCTTCCTCGGTGAGGATGTGCCACAGCCGATCGTCGTCGTACGCCGTCGCCAGGCCGATCAGGACGGCAAGCGCGAGTCCGGCGAAGGGTCCTTGCCCGATCGCGCGTGCCACGGCCCGCAGGTCCGCCGGCACCCCTCCTGCGGCGACGGCGACGACGTCGAGCTCGGGGGCATAGAGAGCGGCGCTCTCGGCCGCGAACGCCGCACACCGTCCGCCCTCGGAGTAGCCCCACAGCAGCACCGGAGACGCGGTCGACGCCTCAGGAGTGAGGACCCGTGCGGCGCGGACGAGATCGAGCAGGGCATGTCCGCCGGGCTCCCCGGCGCCGTAGGTGTGAGGTCCCGGCATGCCCAGGCCCTCACCGTCAGGCACCACGACCACCCAGCCGCGGGCGAGGGCGGCCTCGATCGCCGGCTGCTCGGGCTCGGTGCCCACGCGCAGGAGATGGCTTGGCGCCGCGTCCCGCCCGAGCCCGTGCACGCCGACGCCGTAGGCAAGCACCGGACGGTCGCCGGAACCGGCAGCAGGGCTCGCGGGGACGAGGAGGGTCCCCGACATCGCCACCGGGCGACCGAGTACGCCGGTCGACTGGTACACGACCTGCCAGGCGCGGCAGCGCTCCTGCAGTGGTAGGGCGACGCGGCGCACCCGGATCGGATCGCCGGGCAGGCCACGCACCGGAGCCGGGTCGTAGAAGGGGTCTTGGGACGGCAGTTGGATCATGAGCGCTCCTCGGAGGATCTCGGGCGGGTTCCCACCGTCCGCGTCCGGCCTGTCACCGAACTGTCCTGCTTGCGAACGCGCGGCGCCCGGCGTCGATCAACCCCGGATTCGGCGATGCGAGGGGTGTGGCCAGGGGGCGATGGTGGACGGATGGAGTTCGGCGTCCTGGGCGATCTGCGCGCCCACGACGCGGGCGGTCTCGTTCGCTCGGTGGGTGGCCCGCGGTCGCGCGATCTGCTCGCCGTGCTGCTCTCGCGTGCCGGTCAGTCGGTCGACCCGCTCGCTCTCCTCGATGCCGTGTGGGACGGCGCCGGACTCGGCGTCGCGGTGGTACACACGCAGGTCGCGCGGCTGCGGCGCGCCCTCGGCGGCCAGGCGATCGAGACGACGACGACGGGCTACCGCCTCGGTCCGCACGAAACGGACGCGGACTCGTTCCTCCGCCTGGTGCGTCGAGCCGACGAAGCCGCCGACCCGCGGTCCGCGGTGAGTGCACTGGAGCAGGCGCTGGCCCTGTGGCGCGGCGAGCGCGCGTACGCGGATGTGACCCCGGGACTCGTCGATCCGGAGGTGGCTCGGCTCGGGGAGGCGCGGTCGAAGGCGCAGGAGGTGTTGGTCGCCCGGCATCTCGACGTCCCCGGTGGTGATGGGGTGCCGAGCGCGCTCACGCTGGCTCGCGACCTGATCCGGCGTGAACCGTTGCGCGAGCGGGCCTACGAGCTGGCGATGGTGGCCGCGGCGCGCTCAGGCCTTAGGGCGGAGGCCCTGGAGATCTTCCACGAGCTGCGCCGAACCCTTCGGGAGGAGCTCGGGATCGATCCGGGTGAGACCGCGCGCGAGATCCAACGGCGGGTCCTCGAGCAGGAGACCTTCGACGAGGGCCCGGAGGCGATCCGCCCAGCCCTTCCGGCGCCTACGAACCGGCTGATCGGCCGTGCGGCCGAACTGGCGGAGCTGGTCGGACTGGCCGAGAGCCGGCGGCTCGTCACCATCGTCGGACCGGGTGGGGTCGGCAAGAGCCGGCTGCTGGCCGAGTTCGCCCTGCTCTTGGGGTACGACCTCGCCTACGTCGACCTCGCGCCGTTGGAGTCCCTGGCGAGCGTCGAGGCGGTGAGCGACCTGGTCGGGAAGGCGTTGGGGGTCGGCATCGCCCAGGACGGCCCGGCCTCGCTGGCCCGGGCCAGTCGGCCTGGGCCCGTCCGGCTGCTCATCGATGAGGGCGAGCGCAGCCCGGGCGAGCTGGCAGTCGTCCTGGAGACGTTGCTTCGCAGCTGGCCCGGGCTCCGGATCGTCGTCACGTCTCGCCGGCCGCTCGGCGCGCTGGGTGAGGCGCAGCTTCCGCTCGCCCCTCTCGCTTGCCCCGCGCCGCGGTCGGACGCGGCGGAGTCGGCTCGGTCTCCGGCGGTGAGCCTGCTGGTCGAGCGGATCGCGGACCGGATCGGCGCCTGGGAGCCAGGCGACCACGACCTGGTCCGGCTCGGCCACTTCGCCCGTCGGGTCGACGGCCTCCCGTTGGCCTTGGAGCTGCTTGCCGCGCAGATGCCGGGTCACGACCTCGACGACCTCGACGCCGCGCTCGACGATCCGCTCGCCCTCGCCTCCGACGAGGCAGGCCGTGCGGCGCGCCATCGCACCATCCGCGACACCATCGCGTGGAGCGTGGGCCGACTCGAACCCCGCGACCGCGCGACCCTTGCCCGCCTCGCCGTCTTCGCCGGGACCTTCGGTCGCGATGCCGCCGAGGCCGTGGCCGGCCGATCCCCGGATCGAGGCGCCGTACGGGACTCCCTCAAGGCGCTGGTCCGCGATGCGTTGGTGCACCTGGAGCGGTGCCCCGACGGGATCCGCCTCCGGCTGCTGCGGACGGTCCGAGACCTCGCCCTCGAAGAGCTGGAGGCCACCGGCGAGGCCGGCGTCGTCCGGGCGCGCCACAGAACCTGGCACGCCGAGCGCTGGCGCGGTGCGTTGCGCAGCGACGCCCTGCTCCTCGATGTCCGTGACCACTACGGCGACTATCTGGCGGCGCTGCGATCCAGCCTGCAGGACGGCGACGCGGCCGCTCTGGCAGACCTCACCCTGACGCTCGGGCGGCTGTGGATCTACGGCGACCAACTCGGTCCCGGCCTCGAGTGGTCGGAGCGGGCGCTGGACTCCGGTCTGCTCGACGAGCTCTCCGCGGCGCGAGTGCTGACGATGCGCAGCGTGCTGCTCTTCCAGCACGACCCCGCTCGTGCTCGCGCCGGTCTCGTCCGCGCCGTCCCGGTGCTCGAGCGACATGCGGAGACCAGCTGGCTCATCGGCGCGCTGGACTCGTGGGCCCTCGAGCGAGACGTTGCGGGCGAGTCCGCGCAGGCCTGCGCCTTGGCCGAACGTGCAGTGAGCGCTGCTCGCAGTTCGACGCCGGAACGGCAGGCAGACGCACTCGGCACCCTCGCCGCGGTGGCAGCCGAGTACGACCCCGCCCTGGCTCGACGTGCCGGTGAGGAGGCCTGGTCGCTGGCGCTGGCCTCCGGTTCGGCCGCAGCGGCCGCCTCGGTCGGCACCAACGTGGTCTGGGCGGCTCTCGGTGCGGAGCGCCCCGAGGTCGCGTTGCGGGTGGCAGCCGAGGCCGTCGTGCTCCAGCCCCCCGGCGCCATCCCCGCCTTCCTGCATCTCAACCATGCCTGGGCACTGCTGGTCAGCGGCGCCCCGGGTGAGGCTCTCGAGCGATTCGCCCTCGTCGCAGGTGCGGGCCGGGGGCGCGCGGAGGATCACCGCACGGTCGAGTCGGCCCTCGGTGCGGGTCTGGCGCTCCTTCGCCTGGAGCGTCCGGAGGCGACCGCCATCCTCGAGGCGACCGAGGCGATCCTCGAGCGCACCGGGATCCACCTCACGAGATGGCAGACCGGTCTCCTGGCCCAGGCCCGCATCCGGACCGGCGCGAAGCTCCCCGGCTGGGGGACGTCGCCGCTGCCGCGACTGGTCGAACTCGTCACCGCCGCAGCTGCGGAGTGAGCGCGGCGACGAGCGTCGCCAGCGCGGCGAGTGCCGCGGCGACTGCGAAACCCAGATCGAAACCGTGCAGCAGCGCGGCCCGCACGACTTCCGGGGTGGGCACGAGGCCGTCGAGCGATCGTTCGGTGCGGGCCGCTGCAAGCGCAGCGACGACCGCCACGCCGAGGGTTCCACCCACGGCCTGGAAGGTACTGACCAGTCCCGAGGCGATGCCCATGTCGGACTCCTCGACGTCGGTCATCGCCATCGCCGAGGTGGCCACGAACGTCGTCCCGACGCCGGCGCCGAGGCCCACCAGGCTCGGCAGCAGAAGGAGCGCGTAGCCGGAGTGGGGGTCGAGACCTACCAGGGCGAGTGAGCCGAGCGTCGCCGCAGCGGTGCCGCCCACGACCAGCGCAGTGGTCCCGACCCGGGGCAGCAGCCTGCGGGCGGCGACGGCGAACACCAGGACTCCCGCACCGATCGGGAGGAACCGCAGCCCGGCGTCCAGCGGATCGAGCCCGGCGACGTCCTGGAGGGATCGGCTCAGCAGGAAGAAGGCCGGGTACAGGGCCGCGAAGAGCAGGCCGGCCACCAGATAGGCGCCGAGGCGGACGCGGTGGCGCAGGAGTGCGAGTGGCAGCGTCGGCTCCGCGACACGGCTCTCGACCACGACGAATGCCGCGAGCCCGAGCACACCGGTCGCCAGGCCGGCCGTCGACCAGGTCTCGCCCCACTCGTGGGTCCCGGCGCGGACGATCCCGTACACCAGTGCGACCAGGGCAGCCGTGCTGAGCGCGGCGCCGGCGGGATCCAGGCGACGGCGGCGGCCGCGGGTATCGGGCAACAGTCGCGCCGCTCCGATCAGCACCACGACGCCGAGGGGCACGTTGACCCAGAAGACCCAGCGCCACGAGGCGTGCTCGGTCAGGACGCCGCCGAGCACGAGGCCGAGGGTGATGCCGATGCCGGCCATGGATCCGTAGGCCACCATCGCCCGGGTGCGACGCGGACCCGTCGAGGTGAGGATCGTGATGAGCGAGAGCGTCGTCGGCGTGGCGAGCGCCGCGCCCAGACCCTGCACGGCGCGGGCGCCGAGGAGGACGCCGGCGCCCTCTGCGAGCCCGGCCACGATCGATGCGATCGTGAAGGCCGCGATCCCGATCATCAGCGTGCGCCGGTGCCCGAGTAGATCGCCGGCCCGCCCACCCAGGAGCAGGAGGCCGGCGTAGCCGAGGGTGTAGGCGTCCACCACCCACGCCAGCCCGGCGTTCGACATCGCCAGGTCGTGCTGGATCGCTGGGAGCGCCAGGTTCACGATCGTCACGTCGAGCGTCGCCATCAACTGGGCCAGGCAGATCAGCGGAAGGGTCAGGCGCGACGTCGCCACTGCGTTGCGGAATGTGCGGGATGCGCGGGGTGCGGTGGTCTCCATGGCGCGAGGGTGCGTCGCTTATCTGTCGCTGTCCTGTCGTCGGCAGTCGGGGCATCCGAGGTGCGCGACAGGCAGCCGAAAGGCCGCGCGGCGAAGGTGAGCCTCCGACAACGCCGAGGAAGGAATCCCATGACTGCGCCACGTCGCTGTGGGGCCGCGCTGGTCCTGCTCGCCCTGCTCGTTCTCACTGCCTGCGGAGGGCCCGAGGGGGCCGATGCGCCGACCGACGCCGACGTCGTCGACTTCTGCCGCGTGATCGGGAGCATCGAGACCTCCGCGCCCGACACGTTCGCCCACGACCTGTTCGAGACCGGCACTCCGCCGGGGATCCCGGGCGATGCGCGGGCGGGATTCGAGGTGCTCGTCGACGAGGCCGACGCCGACGAGATCAGCGACGCCGACCAAGCCAAGGTCGAGGCGTTCTTCGGCTACTTCACCACGACCTTCACCGGCGTCCCCGCCGGTGATCAGTAGTCCGACCCATCAGGAGGAACCCATGAAGAAGTCCACCCTCGCTCCGGCCGCCGCAGTCGTCGTCGGCGCTGCCCTGGCAGCGGGACTCGTGCAGCCCGCGCCCGCGTCCGCTGCTCCGGCGCGGGCCCGGGTCGCGGTCACGATCACCGCCGACGGCACCGACATCCACGGCACGGTCACCAGTTCGGCACTCCTGCGATGTGCCGCCGACCGCACCGTCGACCTCTACAAGCTCGTCGACGGCGAGCCGCACCTGTGGGCCAGCGACACCACCCAGCTCCAGGGGCGCAGCTACGTCTGGTCGGCCGGCAACACCGGCACCACCGGACGTTTCTTCGCCAGGGTGAAGGCCAAGCCCGGCTGTCGGGCGGCGACCAGCCCGACCATCCGGGTGAGGAGGTAGGCAGTCCCCGCGAACCACTCACTCCGCAGTGGGGCGCCACCACTTGCGCTGTCCCGGAGGCACCTCGGGCGACCACAGCTGCGGCGCGTCGGCCACCAGGTAGCACGACCCGGCGACGACGTTGCCGGGCTCGGGGGCGGTCGGGAACTCCGAGGCGGCCAGGCACACGGTGGCCTCGAAGCCGGCGCTGCGTACCCGGGCGGCGTGGAACGACTGGCCCGACGCGGCGTTCTCCTGGGTGGTGCACTCGAGCACGGTGCCGGCGAGGAATCCCGTGGGCTCGGCCAGCTCAGACCCGTCCGCGTCGTGGAGCACCCCGTAGGACACGAAGGACTCTGCCGACCACTGGGGGCCGGCCGCGTCGCCGACGTGACTCGCGGGCGACGCGGCGAACGCCTCATGGTCTGCGTACACCGCCATCTCGACGCCCAGGGCGACCAGCGAGACGTGCAGCGAGCGCGGTTCGTCGCCCAGCTGACGGTGCTGCTCCAGGTCGACGCGGAGTCGCGTGAGGACGCGGCCGTCGTCGTCGACCAGATCGGCGATCGTGTGGCCCTCGGGCGTCTGGCTGGCGGCGGCGAGCAGCGCACCGGGTGCGGCGGAGTAGGAGGCCACCAGGTCGACCGGCGTGCCCTCGCGGCGACTGATCAGGAGCCGCGCACCGCTGGGGTCCGCGTAGCGAGCGGTGACGACCTCGCCGGCTCGACCGACGACCTCGGCGGTCATCGGCTGGATCATGCCGCCCAGTTCGTCGAGATCGGCGACGTCGAATCCGATGCAGGCGAGAGAGGACACCATGGACTCACCGTACGGGGTTCGAGTAGTGCAGTGATTCAATAGGATTATAGTAGTTAGGTGATCCGGATCGACTGCCACCAGCACGCGTGGCCCGAAGCGCTCGTCGACGCCCTGCGTCGACGAGCGCGTGCGCCGTACGTCGACGGCGACGAGCTGATCCTCGACGGCGAGCCGCCCTACCGGATCGACCCGGCGTTGCGCACCCCGTCGGCTCGCGAGGACGTCGATCTCGGACTGCTCTCGCTGTCGAGCCCGCTAGGCATCGAGACGCTGCCACCGGAGGAGGCGGAGCCGCTCCTCGACGCGTGGCACGGCATCGTCGCCGGGCTCGACGACCGACACGGCATCTGGGCAGCGGTGAACCTGATCGAGCCGGACCTCGCCGTCCTACGCGCGATCCTCGCCGCGCCCGCGGCCCACGGCCTCCAGGTGCCGGCGACCGCGCTCGCCGACCCGGCCGCACTCGAGCGGCTCGCGCCGGTCCTCGCCGTCGTCGAGGACGCCGACCTGCCGGTGCTGGTGCATCCCGGGCCCGCGCAGTCGAGCCCGGGTGCCGACAAAGTTCCCGGCTGGTGGCCCGCCCTGGCCTCCTACCCCGCGCAACAGGCCGCCGCGTGGTTCGCCTGGCACGTCGCGGGCCGATCGTTGCTGCCCCGGCTGCGGATCGCCTTCGTCGCGCTTGCGGGGCTCGCGCCCCTGCACCACGAGAGGCTGGTGGCCCGCGGGGGGAGCTTCGGGGCCATCGACCGGCACGTCTACTACGAGACCTCGTCCTACGGCCCGCGCGCGATCGACGCGATGGTCCGGGTGGTGGGGGTCGACCCGATCGTCCACGGCTCCGACCTGCCCTACGCCGTCCCCGCCGACCCCGGCCTGGGCGCGGCGTTCTCCCACGCCGTCCACGCCGCCAATCCCCACCACCTGATGAACGGAGGTCTCCGATGACCCTCGCCCCTTCCCCCGCGCCCCCCGCGACCGCCAGCGTCCTGGACGCCGCGCAGCTCCCGGCACTTCCCGGCCGGACGCTGACCCGCGACGAGCTGCACGCCTGGGTGCGTGAGGTGGCCTCCCGGCCCGAGCTGTGGGAGCGCTACGTGCGCCACGACCCGGAGAGCGGCCGGCACTACGTCTCGCTCTACCGCGACGCCGACATCGACGTCTGGCTGCTGTGCTGGAACCTCGTCGACGACACCGGATGGCACGACCACGACACGTCGTCGGGCGCGGTGGCCGTGACCCGCGGGGCGGTCACCGAGAGCCGTCCGCGGTTGGGTGGGACGCCGTCGTCCCGGACGGTGCGCGCCGGACGCGTCTTCGACTTCGGCCCCGACCACATCCACCGGATGGGCGGCGCGGTCGACGGATCGGTGTCGATCCACGCCTACTCCCCGCCGCTGTGGCGGATGGGGCAGTACTCCATCTCCGCCTCGGGCGTGATGCGCAGGTACTCCGTCTCCTACGCCGATGAGCTCCGTCCGCTGGGAGAATGACGGTTCGGTGTCGGATCGGCACGGTCTCGTTCGTGGTGAGTTCGACGGACGGTCACCCGGACCGCCCTGACACCACGAGGAGATCGACATGACGCACTACCTGCTGAGCGTGATCGGACCCGCCGAGCCGGGAGAGTTCTCCGGCTACGCGTCCCGTGAGGCGATGGAGCAGTCCTTCGCCGACACCGGCGTCTTCAACCAGATGCTGGTCGCCGAGGGGCACTGGGTCTTCGGCGGCGGACTCCAGTCCACGGCCACCGCGACCGTCGTCGACGGGCGCGGGCCGACCCCCGTGCTGACCGACGGCCCGTTCCTGGAGAGCAAGGAGGTGCTTGCGGGGTTCTGGGTGATCGAGGCACCCGACCTCGACGTCGCCCTCCGGCTCGCCGCACAGGGGTCCGAGGCGTGCGGCAGCCGGGTCGAGGTGCGGCCCTTCGACGGGATCGCCTGAGACTGGATCCACCGATTCTCGCCGGCTACGCGCCACCATATGGGCACGCTGGCGGCGTTGCGGCCGCTCGAGGGTCAACCAGACCGCCCTTCGCGACCGCGCCTTGCCATCGCACCCATCTGGTGACGCTCGCCAAGCCGACAATCGGTGGATCCAGGCTGAGGTCACCGATCCAGGAGGGTCGCCGCGTGGTCGGGGACCGCGCGGAACTGCTCCCGCGGCGGGCGTTCGTAGTCCGCCGCGGGCGGGCGCGGCGGCAGCTCGATGGGTGGCCGCTCCTGCGGGACGTAGGGGATCGATCCGAGCAGGTGGGCGATCATGTTGAGGCGCGCGTTGCGCTTCACGTCGGCCTCCACGACGTACCACGGGGAGGCCTCGAGGTCGGTGTGGACGAACATCTCGTCCTTGGCCCGGCTGAAGTCGACCCACTTCTCGCGGGTGAGCAGGTCGTTCTCGGAGAACTTCCACGACCGCATCGGATCCTCCAGCCGCGAGCGGAAGCGCTCCTCCTGTACCTCGTCGGAGACCGAGAACCAGTACTTGCGCAGCAGGATGCCGTCGTCGATCAGCATCTGCTCGAACGGAGCGCACTGCCGTAGGAAGAGCTCGTACTCCTCCTGGGTGCAGTAGCCCATCACCTTCTCCACGACGGCGCGGTTGTACCAGGAGCGGTCGAAGAGCACGATCTCGCCGGCGGCGGGCAGATGCTCGACGTAGCGCTGGAAGTACCACTGGGTGCGCTCGCGGTCGCTCGGAGCGGGCAGTGCGGCAATCCGGGCGACGCGCGGGTTGAGATACTCGGTGATCCGCTTGATCACCCCGCCCTTGCCGGCGGCGTCGCGCCCCTCGAACACCACCACGACCCGCTGGCCGGTCGCCTTCACCCACTCCTGCAGCTCGACCAGCTCGGCCTGCAGGCGCAGCAGCTCCGTCTCGTAGGCCGCCCGCGGCACCTTCGCCGTCGTCTCCTCGTCCATCGGCTCCCCCTCGTGATCGCTGCTCCCATCAGGCCCGTGAACGTCGGTCGTGCGCAAGCCGACGGGCCGGGATCTGGACCGATCGCACCCGGAGCGCTGCTCCTCTCGTCGGCGCGCGCGACCTCCGGGCCGCCGGGCAGGCGTCACCACCTCGATCCGGCCACCACGGGTGATGCTCCCTGCGCCGCGATCCTTGGAGGACTTCTCCAGCGGCGGTGCCTGTTGAACCCCGTACTTTCACTGCCATGTCGGATTGGGACGGGGCCAAGGCCTTACAGGCTGTCTCATTGCCCCCGACACGCCCTGACCCGGCACAGGCCGGACTGTCTCGGTGATCCTCCGCTCGCACGTGCACGCGTGCGTCGTCATCGTGGCAGTTGCCTCCATCCTCTGCGCTTGCAGCGACGATGATCCGGCGCCGGGCGGTACCACGGAGGAGTCAGTGCCGGTGGTCGGTGCACCGCCCTCGTCTTCGCCGAGCAGCGGGACAGTCAGAACGGACCCTCAGCGGCTTTTCGGTTCTGCGCGACCGCTCAGGAGCAATCTGCCCGCCGGATTACCAAGCATCGACCCGTCGTCGTATCTCAGCATCCTGGATGAGCCCCTGAGCGGCCCCGCCATCGTCGCGGCGGTCCAGATCGATGCAGAAGCAGAGGCGACGAGTTTCGCCGACCAACCAGTTACTTTCATCGACGCCGAGGGTCAGCGGCGCAGTCTCGATCCCACCGACTTGGGCCTAGGCCAAGATCAATGGATCGCTGCAGACGGCTCGGGGCTGGGGGCTCTCTCGCCGAGCGGTGAGATGTGGGCGATGGTCACACGAGAGAAGGTCGTGACGCTTACCCTAGCGACGGGACGGGTCCAGACCGCAGAGTTGCCCGACGGCGAATTGCCGACCTCCCCGCATGGTTCGGACCAGACCAGCTCGTGGTCGGCTCTAATGACAGACGCCGAGCGTCCTATCTGGTTAACGTCGACACGATGGCCCTTACGTCGCTCGACGTGCCGCGATTTCGGGTGCAGGTCCTAGACGACGGTTCCATCCTGAGTTTTGAAGGCACTCGAGGGCGCGCCGTCATAGGGAAACGGAGCCCGGACGGGACGCGGAGCGAGTTGGCGATCCCGTTCGCCTGGAAGAATCCTCTTCCAGGCGTCTCAATAGGTTCAGATGTTGCCGCCTTCATAGACAGTCTCGCCGAAACCGGTTCTGCGACAGGTTCGCGGGTCGAGGTCTTCGGGATCGACGGGAACGTCCAGCCCGGTCAGACGTTGGCTTGGCCGCGCCGACTTGCGGCTGACGATCTGATCGGCTGGAATGACGCGAAGAGCATATTGATTAGGCGGGCCGAAAACTTGTGCGTGTGGCAACCTGAGCGCGTGCGCCTGTCGTGCATCGGCGGTTACGACCCTGGAATCGCTCTGTCGGTCGCGGTACGGGCGGTCTCCTATGAGAGATAGCCGCGTCGCGCCCTTGAGGACTACGTGTCGAATTGTTCGAATTGCGCCGAAGTGTCCCCGCCGGTCGCGACGTCGCCAGCTCCTGGCCGCTCAGTAGGCCAGCGGCTGCGCGGCGGGCGGGACCAGCGTGAAGTCGACGAGTGGCTCGGTTGGGGATACCAGGCCGGTGGCGTAGGTCTCGATGACGGCGTCCACGAGGTAGCTCAGGGAGCGAAAGAACACCCGAGGCGGATCGTTGTCGACGCCGACATCGTGGACGAAGAGGGTCCCGGCTGGTCCGGCGGAGCCGAGAGTGTCAATGCAGACCGTCCACGGGTCAGTGAACCTCAGCACCGGAAACCAGCCGGGCCAGTAGAACCAGGGGTGTGCAGGCTCCGGGTTTACCTTGAGCTCGCCAGCGATGGCATGGTCGTGCGCGACGAGAGCTTCATCCAGTCCGGGTAGGTGCAGGTCACCGATCAGGCGGTTACCGTCCGCCGGCATCAACCCCCCGGCGGGTTGCACTGACCGAGGCTCGTCGGTGCCGTCATGCCAACCGAACCAGGTGATGAGGTCGGGGTGGGGTGGAATCCCACGGGAGGCCAGGGTGTCCGTGATCACGTCGGGCTCTGCTCCCGGACGTAGATGACCTAGCAGCGGGGCATCGAGGTCGAGCAACTTCCGCTCCAGAGTCTCAAGCTTCATTCGAAGTTGTGACATGAGTCGGCCCTTCAGCCTGGATCCACGCTTAGGGGCGAGGCGAGCGGGCGTCTGTCGTCGGCACGCGATCAGCGAGGGAGGGGAGCGGCAAAGTTAAGACAGCCCCGGCCACCGCGTCCCGGAAACGGTGAAACCTCGCTGGGGAGGTCCTGGGTCGCCGCAGCCATCCGGACGCGCTCGACCCCGCGCCGTGCACACTTGCCCTGTGACGAGGCGAGCATTGGTCCTGGGCGGCGGCGGCAACACGGGCATCGCCTGGGAGACCGGGCTGCTCTGGGGGCTCGCCGAGCAGGGGGTCGACCTCACCGCCGCCGACCGGGTCATCGGGACGTCGGCGGGCTCGGTGGTCGGTGCCCAGATCACCGGCGGCGACTCGCTCGAGCAGCTCTATCGGCGCCAGCTCCTCTCGCCGGCCGAGCTCGGCGACGGCGACATCCCGGTGGCCTCGATCAGCCCGCTCGTGGTGCTGCGCTTCGGCTGGTACCTGCTGCGCTCGCGCGGCGACCTGGAGCGGTTCGGGCGTCTGCTCGGCCGCGCCGCGGTCCTCAAGGCGATGGGAGGCGGACTGCCGTCGGTCGCCGAGCGCTACGAGCAGATCGGCCAGCGGATCGGCGGGCTGACCTGGCCCGACCGCGACCTGGTCGTCACCGCGGTCGATGCGGTCACCGGCGAGCTGGTCACCTACGGTCCGCGCGGGCCGGAGCCCGAGGTGAGTCTGGAGGACGCCGTGAACGCCTCCTGCGCCGTGCCGCTGGTGTACCCGCCGATCCGGATCGGTCCGCGGATCGTCATCGATGGTGGCGTGCGGTCCGGGTCGAACGCCGACCTGGCCGCGGGCTGCGACGTGGTCGTCGCTCTGACCCCCGTGGACCGCACCATCGGGCCGATGCGCAGTGCCGCCTCGATGCTCGCCGACCTCGACGTCCCGCACCTGGTGATCACCCCCGACGAGGGCGCCCGGTTCGCGATCGGCAAGAACGTCCTCGATCCGTCGGCCCGACCGCCCGCCGCCCGCGCGGGGTACGCGCAGGGGCGCGAGCTGGCCGACGAGGTCGGCGAGCTGTGGGCTCGCTCGGCGACGCGGTAGGTCCCGCACCGCCGGCAATTTCGGCGAGCGACCGGGCCCGCGAGGTGGCTCAGGCGGCGGTCCCGACGACGTAGGCAGTCTCGACTCTGCGCTGCGGCACCCGCGGCCCGGACTCGTTCCAGAAGCGCACGGTCCAGGTGTCGCTGGAGCGGTCGATGCCGCCGTTGCCGTCGCTGGGGCCGTAGATCCCGCCCTTCTGGCAGAAGTAGTACCCGACCCAGCGCGGGTGGCTCGGGGGATACGACCACGCGCCACCAACCCGGATGCCGCACTGCTGCTTGGGGAGGTCGAGGTTGATCGGGCTGGCGACCTCCTGCAGCCCGCGGGTCCGGAACCGCCCTTCGTAGCGGACCCGGACCAGCTGGGTCGACCGGGCATCCCGCAGGCACAGCACGGTGTGGTTGCGCGACTTCCAGCACGCCGGCAGGTACGCCGCCGACGGGCCGCAGATCGCGATTCCGGACTCGACCGCCGACGGCGACGCACCCCAGCAGGTGATGCCGGCGCCGAGCCGCTCCCGCTTGACCGTGTAGCCCGCGGCCGGCCGGCCGGCGGCGTCGACCGGGCGGACGGTGACGACCTTCGTGGCATCGGCGGCCGTCGACGCGGCTGTCGCAGCCGACGTCGTCACGGCCTCGTTCGGTGTGGCGGCGCCGCTCGGGGTGCTCGCGAGCGTCGCTGCGAGGATCGCGACGCCGGCCAGTGCGACGGCGCCGGCCAGCAGGCGCTGCGACCATCGGCTCGTGGTGTGCATGTCGGTTCCTTTCCGAAGCGTTGAGAGGCCTGTAGGGGAGACGCGATCCGAGGTCCGGAGGTTGCGACGGCGGTCGCTTTCGACGCGGCCGCCTACGAGCCGCCTCGATCGGCAGCGGCGGTGTCGCGGCCCGAGCCCATCGCCAGTGACCGGCGCACGTAGGGCGCGACCGGGGAGAGCAGGAGCGCCGAGGGCAGGCGCAGGACAACGTCGCGTCGACCGAGCAGTCTCACCTGGCCGTCGCGGACGGCGCGGCCGAGCTCGATGCGCCCCTCCCAGATCTCGTAGAGCGTCGCGAGCGGCGTCTCGAGGACGACATCGACGTCGTAGCCAGGGTCGGTGAAGCACAGCGAGACATCGTGGGGCGCGATCACGAACCAGTACCGGGTGCGCCGCCCGCCGGGAAGGTTCACCTGGAGCACGGTGCGTGAGCCGTCGATGGAGGACGGGTCGATGCCGCTTCGGATCCACCACATCAGGACCGTGGGGTCGAGCTCGTCGGGCCGCGGCTCGCCGAAGGCCCAGCGGGCGCCCCATTCGGCCAGGCCGAACACGATCGGCTGGAGGTCGGTACAGGAGGCGGTCGGCGTGTAGCCGTCGCCGCCCGGGTCGCGCTCGACCAGGCCGTGCCGCTCGAGATGGTCCAGGCGCTTGGACAAGATCGCGCGCGACATCCCGGGCAGGCCGCGGCTCAGCTCGTTGAACCGGTGGGCGCCGAGCAGCAGGTCGCGCACGATGAGCAGGGTCCAGCGATCCCCGAGAATCTCCAGGGATCGGGTGACCGGGCAGTACTGGCCGTACCGGGACATCCATCCAGCGTGGGCCTCGGAGTTCAGTTTGTGAACTATCCACATTGGTCATTCGCGCGGACGCTCGCGCTATGACTCTCACCTCGAATCCCACTGCCCACACACAGACAGCGATCGCCGATGCCGAGGTGCTCGCGATGGCGGCCGCGGTCGGCGCCGTCGCTCTCGAGCACGACGCCGCCCACGACCGCGACGCCACCTTCGTCACCGAGGCCTACGACGCGATGCACGACTCCGGCTACCTCGCGCTCGCCGTGCCGGCCGAACTCGGTGGCCGCGGTGCGTCGCTGCGACAGATGACCCTCGCCCAGGAGGAGCTGGGCTGCTGGTCGGGCGCGGCGGCCCTCTCCAGCACGATGCATCACTACCTCACCTTCGTCCAGTGCTGGCGCTACCGGCGCGGGGCCTCCGACGCCGCTGCCGTGCTCGGCCGGATCGCTCACGACCGGCTGGTGATGGCCACCAGCGGCGGCTCGGACTGGGTGTGCCCGAGCACGGTCGCCACCGAGGTCGACGGTGGCTACCTCTTCAACGGCCGCAAGGGCTTCTGCTCCCAGGCCCCGGTCGCCACGGTGCTCTCGACCAGCGCGGTCCTCGGCGAAACCGGCCCCGGGGCGGAGGTACTCCACGCCGGCGTGCCCCTGGCCGGCCCAGGGGTGCGTCTGGTCGAGACCTGGGACACCCTCGGCATGCGCGGCACCGCCAGTCACGACCTGGTGTTCGAGGATGTGTTCGTTCCGGCCGACAAGGTGCTCGGACGACGTCAGTACGGCCGCCTGGAAGGCCCGCTCCTCGCGGCGGTGGTGCACTTCGCTCCTCTTGCCGGCGCGGCCTACCTCGGCGTGGCTCGCGGCGCCTACGACGAGGCGCGTCGTGTCGTGGGCCGTCAGGCGGTGTCGAAGCCCGGTGTCCTACGGCAGGTGGGGGAGATGACCGCGCGGTTGCGGGCCGCTCGCTGGGCGCTGCTCGGTGCGCTCGCCGAGACCGGCGAGGATCTCGCTCTCGACCAGCCCACGCTGGAGACGTTGATGCTCGCCAAGAGAGAGGCGGTCACGGCCGCGCGGGTCGTGGCCGATCTCGCTCTGGAGGTGGCCGGAGGGCCGGCCTTCTACCGGACCTCTCGCCTGGAGCGGGCCTACCGCGACGTGCGTGGCGGCCCCTTCCATCCCCTCACCCCCGAAGCCACGCTCGACGAGCTCGGGCGGACGGCTCTAGGTTCCCTGGGTGTGAGGTGACCGGTCGGCGGCCGATCGGGTGGCTCTGCCTTCTCAGAGTTGTGTGACGTGGCTAACATGAGCGCCTGACGAGCCGGCGCGCCGGCTCGTTCTCGTGTGTCGGTCGTTCTCGGAGGTACCCCCACCATGTCCCGTCGTGCTCTGACCGTCTGCGCGAGGCGATGACGACGCAGTGAGCACCACCCGCGAGCCCGAGTCCTCCACCTTGTCCGAGGCCGCCGACCAGGTCCTTCCCGGTGCCCCCGAGTCCGAGCAGCCGGGCTGGGTCGCGCCGTCGTCGTTCGGCCAGGAACGCATGTGGCTGGCCAGCCGGCTGGACTCCACCGCGCGCGCGTTCAACCTCGTCGCGCCGGTGTACGTCACCGAGGACCTCACCCTGGACCAGCTGCACGAGGTGCTGCGCCTGGTCGTCGCACGGCACGAACCCCTGCGGACGACGCTGCACGAGGTCGACGGGCGCGTCGAGCAGGTGATCCACGACGAAGTCCCGGTGGTCATCTCCGACATCGACCCGACGCCGTTCAAGCCGACCCGCGAGGTGATGAGGTCGCCCGACCTGCACCGGGTCGCGACCACGATCGAGCTGCCGCTGGATCGCGCGCCACTGTGGCGCGCCACCGCACGGCCCACCGTGGGGGGCGGGTGGCTGCTGGTCCTGGTGGCCCATCACACGGTGTTCGACGGCGCGTCCTACGGCGTGCTGGTCGACGACGTCGACGCCATCGCCCGCGCCGTCGCCGCCGGGACCGCGCCCGACCTGCCCGAGCTCGACATCCAGTACGCCGACTACGCGCACTGGCTGCGCGAGCTGATGCAGGGCGAGCGGCTCGAGGCCGAGCTCCGATTCTGGCGCGACCGGCTCGCCGACGCCCCGCCCGTGCACGCCCTGCCTTTGGACCGCCCACGGCCGTCCTCGGCCACGTCCCTGGGCGACGAGGTGATCCTCGACCTCCCCGAGAGGCTGCGCCGCGGCATCGACGCGGTGGCCGCCGAGATGCGAGCCAGCACGGCGATGGTGCAGCTCGCCTCCTGGGTCGCGGTGCTGGCACGGATGTCGGGGGAGCGCGACCTCGTGGTGGGGGTGCCGTTCGCGGGCCGTCCCACCGCGCAGACGGCCCCCCTCGTGGGGATGTTCGTCAACACCTTGCCGATCCGCATCCAGATGGCGCCGGACCCGACGATGCGCGACCTCGTGACCGCCGTCCGGGCCGCGATCCTCGACGCCACCGAGCATCAGCTGGTGCCCTTCCAGCGTCTCGTCGAGGAGCTCGCGCCCGCCCGCGGCAGCGTGCACGCGATCTACCAGATCGGGTTCAACCAGCTGCCGATCTCCGAGCTCAACTGCTCCTTCGGCACCACCCGTGACGAGCTCGGGCTCGAGATCGCCGACGCGGCGGCCCGCATCGAGTACCGCACCGACCTGTTCGACGCGGGAACGGTCGCATCGATCGGGGCGCGCTGGGTGCGGATGGCCGAAGGGCTGGTCGCCGACGTCGATCGTCCGATGTCCCAGGTCGGCTGGCTCTCCGCCGACGAGCGGGACGACGTCGTCCATCGCTGGAACGACACCGCCGATCCCGATCTCGTCGGCGGTACCTCCGCCGGGACCGGCCTCATGGCACGGATGCAGGCCGCGTGGGCGGCCGCCCCGGACGCCGTCGCGGTGTCCGACGGGCAGGGCCACCTCGACGGCGCGCAGCTCCTGGCGCGCACGGCCGATCTGGCCGACCGGCTGGGCAGGCTCGGTGTCGGACCCGAGTCGTTGGTCGGCATCAGCCTGCGCCGCTCGGCCGATCTCGCGGTCGCGGTGCTCGGCGTGCTGCGCGCCGGCGCCGCGTTCTGCCCGCTCGACCCCGACTACCCGGCCGAACGGCTGGCCTACATGGCCCAGGACGCCGGCCTGACGGCGCTCCTCACCGACGAAGCCCCCGCCTTCGCCGTCCCCGACACCGTCGAGATCGTCGAGATCGCGGACGCCGGGGTGGGCGCGGCCAGTGCGCCCGAGGATGCGTCCGAACGGTCGTCGCCGCGCTGGCAGGATCCGATCACCGGCGACCAGGCCGCCTACGTGCTCTACACCTCCGGCTCGACGGGCCGGCCCAAGGGCGCCATCAACACCCACGCGGCCATCACGAACCGGATCGCCTGGATGCAGCGGGAGTTCGACCTGGGCCGCGACGACGTCGTGCTGCAGAAGACGCCGACGAGCTTCGATGTGTCGGTGTGGGAGTTCCTGTGGCCGCTCGCCGTCGGCGCCCGCCTGGTGATGGCCGACCCCGGCGACCACAAGGACCCCATCCGGCTGCGCCGCACGATCATCGAGCAGGGCGTCACCACGATCCACTTCGTGCCCTCGATGCTCGCCGCCTTCCTCGCGACCCCGCAGGTCGAGGAGTGCACGAGCCTGCGGCGCGTCATCTGCAGCGGCGAGGAACTGCCACCGGCGATCGTGAGCCGGTTCTTCGAGGTGCTCCCCGACTGCGAGCTCCACAACCTGTACGGGCCTACCGAGGCGGCGATCGACGTCACCGCCTGGAAGTGCGCGCCCTCCTCGCTCGATCTCGACGCCCGCGTGCCGATCGGCCGCCCGATCGCCAATGCGCGGTGCCTGGTGCTCGACGGTGCGCTCGCGCCGGTGCCTCCCGGCGTCTCCGGCGACCTCTACCTCGCCGGGACCGGACCGGGGCGCGGCTACCTCGGAAGGCCGGCACTCACCGCCGACCGGTTCCTCCCCGACCCCTACGGGCCACCGGGCGCTCGGATGTATGCCACCGGCGACCGGGCGCGGTGGCGATCCGACGGCGTCCTGGAGTTCCTCGGCCGGTCCGACGGACAGGTGAAGCTGCGCGGGCAGCGCATCGAGCTGGGCGAGCTGGAGTCGGTGCTCGCCGAGCATCCCGACGTCGCCGCCGCAGCCGCCCGGGTCCACGAGCCGCAGCCCGGCGACCAGCGGCTCGCGGCCTACGTCGTCACTGGCGACGACACCGACCTCGAGGCCCTGCGTCAGTGGCTGGCCACCCGCCTGCCCGAGGCTCTGGTCCCCGCCTCGATCCACCGCCTGGACGCCCTCCCGCTCGGGCCGTCCGGCAAGCTGGACCGCGAGGCGCTCCCCCTGATCGAGGCGCCCCTGGCCGCCGGCGGCGCCCAGCCGGCGTCCGACCTGGAGCGGCGGATCATGGCGATCTTCGCCGACGTCCTCGACGTCGACGAGGTGGCCGTCGACGTCGACTTCTTCATCCTCGGTGGGCACTCGCTGCTCGCCGCCAACGTGATCTCCCAGATCGCCGCCGACCTCGACGTCGAGCTCCGGTTCCGGCAGTTCTTCGCCACCCCGACCGTCGCCGGCCTCGCGCGCCTGGTCGAGGAGCGCCTCGCCGACGCCCGGTAGAACCTGTCAGTCGGTCACTCGCCCCTCGGGCCGGCCGACCCGACGAAGAGCCACTCGGCGGCCGACTCCCGCAACGGGCTCGCGGCGACGTCGACGAACCCGGCGTCGGCGAGCCAGCCCCGGAGGTCGTCCTCGTGCGGCGCCTGCCCGCCTTGGGTGTGGAACAGGTTGAGGGAGAACACCGAGACGAACGCGCCGGCCAGGTCGTCGGAGGGTGGCCCGCCGGCCAGCTGCTCCACGACCGCCACCCGGCCGTCCGGACGCAGCGAGCGGTGCACGCTGCCGAGCAGGCGCCGGTTCGCGGGCCCGTCGAAGCCGTGCAGCATGTTGAAGAGCAGGGCCACGGAGAACGTGTCCGCGGGCAGGTCCAAGGGCTCGGTCACGTCGGCGGGCACGAAGTGGACGCGGTCGGCGAGGCCCGCCTGCTGCACTCGCGCACGAGCCACTTCCAAGGCGCCGGGGAGGTCGACGATCGTCGCCTCGGTCCCCGGGTTCGCGCTCAGCAGTGCGGTCGCGTAGGCGCCGTGTCCACCGCCGACGTCGACGATGTGGCCGCTGATCGGTCCCAGCGCCTCCACGGCGGCCGGACTCAGCGACTCCGCGATCCCGGCGAGCATGGCGTGGAACCGCTCCCGCATGTCGGGTCGCTCCTCGAGCCAGCCGTAGAAGTCGGCAGCCGGCGTGCCGGTGCGTATCGAGTCCTCCAGGCTGTCCCACTGCTCGGCCAGCACCTCCGACCAGAACTCCGCGACGACGCTGAAGCCGCCCTCGGGGAGCAGCCAGCGGCGCGCCCCCTCCGACAGGGCGTAGCCGGTCTCGGAGCGCAGGAGGTAGCCGTTGGCCGCCAGCGCGTCGAGGAGCAGCGTGAGACCGCGTCGATCGAGGCCGAGGTCGTCGGCCAGCGCTTCGGCGGTGGCCTCTGTGTCGGCGAGAGCGGCGAACACGCCCAAGCGGGAGCCCGCGGCGACCGCGCGGAAGGCGAGCGCGCCGATCATGTCCAGGTGCGCAGCCGGTGCCAGTCCGGAGTCGAAGCTCTCTCGCTGGCCCTCGTTGAGTCGTGCCGGCACGTCAGGCTCCTCTCGTCTCCACGTCGAGCGCCGCATCGGACGCGGCGGGGGCATCCGGGTCGAGGGCCGCGGCGACCTCCGGCTCGCCCGCCTCGCCGGTGCCGCGGCCGCGGTCGGCCACGGGGCTCTCGGCGCCCGCGGGACCTCCGGCCTGCGCGAGCCGTGCGTCCACCTCGGCCTCCAGGAGGCGCAGGTTGCGCCAGGTGGCGACCCGGGCGGCCAGCAGGAGGGTCAACAGCCCGAGCACGAGGTAGATCGCGGCGATCCCGCGACCCTCGCCGGTCCCGATCACCTTGCCGAGTGTGTCTCCGAGCCAGTGGCCAGGCTGCATGGCGGGCTCGAAGATCCGATCCGCCACCGGCCCCGCGATCAGGTAGCCGACCGGCATCGCCGCCTGGGCCAGGATCCGCACGGTCGCGATCACCCGGCCCATCGACTCCGGCTTGGTGCGCTGCTGGATGAGGGTCATCGCCGAACCGCCCAGGATCGGGATGGCGCACAAGAAGAGTGGCGCGACGATGCCGATCAGCAGCGCCGAAGGCGCCAGCGCGTGGGCGGCGAGGGCGAGGCCGCCGAGGACCAGGAACTTGGCCATCCCGGGGATGCGAGGCACCGGCCCTCCCCACGTCGCCATCACCAGGCCGCCGACGAAGATTCCGGCGCCACCGAGCAGCATCAGGACGCCCAGGGTCTCGGTTCCGGTGAAGGACAGGATCAGGGGCTGCACCAGCACTCCGGCCACTGCGAAGACCGCGTTGAAGGCGGTGAAGACGAGCACCAGGTCGCGCAACGGGCGGTCGGCTCGCAGGTAGGCCCATCCGTGGGTCAGGTCCGAGCGCACCGTGATCTTCGTGCCATTGTTCGCCGGCGACGTGGAGCCGGGTGGGAGCCGGGCGCTCACCAGCATGAACACCCCGAAGAACATGGTGGCCAGGTCGAGGATCAACACCCCGCGCAGTCCGAAGGCGGCCAGCATCGCCGCAGCCAGCACCGGCGCGGCGATCTGGACCGCCTGGGTGGTCTGGGTCAGGCCGTTGGCCTTGCTGAGGTTGGCGGCGGCGACCAGCGCCGGCAGGGTCGAGGAGAACGCGATGCCGTGCACGGCTGCGGCGGCCGCGGTGAGCATGGTCAGCGGATAGATCTGCCAGGTCGCCAGATGATCGGTCAGCACCAGCGTCAGCAGGCTCGCCGTCCCGACCCCGCCGGTCAGGTCGGCCACCACCATGAGCACTCGCCGGTTGTAGCGGTCGGCCCAGATCCCCGCGAAGGGCGAGATGAGGATGCCGGGCACGACGGCCGAGAGCATCAGCATCGCGAACTGAGTGGTCGAGCCGGTCTGCTCGAAGACCCACACGCCCAGCACGAACGCGGTGATGGCCGAGCCGGCCGAGGAGACCAGTTGGCCGAACCACACCGTGAGCAGGCCGAGGGGCAGCGCGCGGATGCGCCCGCGGGACACCTCGTGCTGGTCGGGTTCGCTCGTCATCGTGATTCCTTCCGTACTGGAGGCGCGCCCACGGTCGCCAGGTTCTGTGCGAGCAGCGCTCTCTCCCGGCGCAGCAGGTCGAGAGCTCCGGGAAGGGCAGGGGTACCGAGTGCGGCGAAGCCGGCCATCGACTCGCTCGCGTCGAACGCGGGACGCCCGCCGACCGCACTCCCGGGCGGCGGGAAGCCGCCGGCGAACGGCGCGAAGTCGGTCACGCCGCCGGCCGCCACCGCGTCGCGGAGCGCGTGGTACCACCGTGCGTAGCCGACCAGCTCGACCGGCGCGGACGGCGTGGACAGCTCGTCGGCGATCTCGGCGTAGGTGAGCGTGTCGCCCGACCAGTAGTGCCAGACCGGCCGCTCGTCGTCGCCGAGGACGGCGCGCGCCATCGCCTCGGCGGCCCAGTCGACGGGCAGCTGGTCCTCGGCCCACCCGAGGTCGGGCGCCAGGCCCAGCTCGAGGCAGGCGCCCAGCATCCCGCCCCACCAGGTGCCGTGCGCGACGCTACGGTTGCCCCAGGCGGCCGTGAGGCGGGCCGGGCGGTGGACGGTGACCGGCAGTCCCCGCGCGCCGAGCTCGACGGCGAGGACGTCGCTGACCCACTTGGACTGGTTGTAGCCGCCCGAGGGGAACCCGCGGTCGGGCCGGTCGGCCTCGAGGACCGCATGCGCGGAGTCACCGAACGACGGCGACCAGAACACGCCCAGCGTCGAGACGTGATGCACCGCGATCCCGTGTCGAGCGGCCTCACGCATCGCCCGTGCCGGTCCGAGGACGTTGGCTCCGCGATGGCCCGGATAGTCGGACTCGGTGCTCACCAGCCCGCCGACGTTGAGCACGATGTCGACGTCGGCGAGCGCATCGCCCCAGGAGATCGCCAGGTCGCCGGTCTCGGCGGCGAGGTCGCCGACCCGGTACTCCGAACTGTCCGGAGCCGCCGGGAGATCCAGGCTGCGCAGCTGGGTCGCGACCCGTTCGGCGGCGTCCGACTCGTCACCGGCCCGCACCAGCAGACGGACCGATCCGGCCCCGGCGCGGTCGAGGGCATGGACGAGGTGGGCCCCGAGGAAGCCGGTGGCCCCGGTGAGGAGCACGCGGGGTCCGCCCGTGCCCGGGGCTCGGCGAGTCCTGGCCACCGGGACGTCGTCGAGAAGCCTCAGGTCTGCCCGGGCGAGCGCCTCGACCGCCTCGGCCGCCGCATCCGGCCCGCCGGACAGTGCCGCGTCGTGGGCCGCGCCGTGGGCGGCGTCGGTGTCCGTCCGGCCAGCCTCGATCGTGCTCGCCACCTGGGCCAGGTCACTGCCGTCGAGCAGGTCGCGAGGAGAGATGCGGGTCTCGAAGAACGCTCCGATCCGGCCGCCGAGCCGAGCCGCCGACAGCGACGTCCCGCCCAGCTCGTCGAATCGGTCGTGTCGCCCGACCTGCGCGCCGCCGAGCTCCTCCGACCACAGTCGCGCGAGATCGCGCTCGGTCTGTGTCCGGGGCTCGACGAACCTGACGCGCCGGCCGTCCGTCGACTCCGGCGAGGGCAGCGCGTCCAGGTCGACCTTGCCGCGCGACGTCAGGGGAAGCTCCTCGATCACCACGATCGAGGTGGGGATCATGTGCCTCGGCAGGCGGTCGGCCAGATGGTCGCGCAGGACGTCGGCGTCGAGTCCGTCGGCGGCGGGTCCGGGCTGGACGTAGGCCACCAGTCGGCGCTGACCCGTCGCGTCCGGCGGCGCGGTGACCACGCTCCGGGCGACCGCGTCATGGGCGGCCAGGGCCGCCTCGACCTCGCCCAGCTCGATCCGGCGTCCGAGGATCTTGACCTGCTGGTCGCGGCGTCCGAGGAAGTGCAGTCGCCCGTCTGCGGCGCGGACCACGAAGTCGCCGGTGCGATACATGCGGGCGTCGGGGCCGGCCGGGAAGTCGCCCCGGCCCGCCTGTCCGGAGGATTCGAGCCACCGCGGCAGATAGGGGTCGGGCACGAACGGTGAGCCGGGGGAGTCGTCGGCGATCCCGAGATAGCCCGCCGCGACACCGGCGCCGCCGATCACCAGCTCGCCCGGCACGCCGGCCGGCACCGGGTTCAGTTGGGGATCGAGGACATAGCAGGCCACGTTGGGCAGGGCGCGCCCGATGGTGAGGCCCTGCTCGCCGAGCTCGTCGTCGACGACCCGCTCGGCGACCTCGTGCACGGTGGCGCACACGGTGGTCTCGGTCGGGCCGTAGTGGTTGTAGAGGGTCACCCGTGCGTCGGTGCCCTCGAGCCAGAGCCGGAGGTGTTCGGCCGGGACGGCCTCTCCGCCGACCATCATCCGGCGCAAGGTCGCGGGCAGCGGCGCGCAGCGGGTCGAGAGGTCTACGCACCACTGCTGCCACAGGGCGCTGGGTGCGTCGACGGCCGTGACCCGATGCCGGCGACACAGCGCGAACAGTGCGGCGACGTCGAGCGCGGCCGGGTCGTCGTGGAAGACCACGGTGCCGCCCGAGCACAGCACCGGGAACACGTCGCCGAGCGCGGCGTCGAAGGTGAGCGGCGGCAGCGCGAGGACGACGTCGTCGGCGGTGAACGAGTGGGCCGCGACGAAGCCCTCGGTGAGGTTCGACAAGGACCGGTGGGTCACCGCCACGGGCTTCGGCGCTCCGGTGGACCCGGAGGTGAAGTACACATAGGCGATCCCGCCGGGATCCGGCAGCCGCTGGTCGGGGTGGACCTCCAGTGCGGGGCCGGAATCGGTCGGGAGCAGGGTGATGTCGTCGCCGCTGCCGACCACGGCCCGGGCGCCCGCCAGGGTGAGCAGCAGCTCGCGACGCGCCGCGGGCGCGTGGGGGTCGATCGGCATCCACGCGGCGCCGGAGCCCATGACGGCGAGCATCGCGGCCAGCGCGTCCGCGCCGTCGGGCCTCTCGACGGCGACCGTGTCGCCGGGGCCGAGCCCGTGGCGGTCGAGGACGTCGCGCACCGCCGCCGCCCGCCGTCCGAGCTCGGCGTAGGTCACCTCGCGGTGGTCGGCCTCGATCACCGCGATGCGGTCCGGCTGCGTGGCGATCCGGTCGGCCACCGCCTCGGTCACGGGGGCGAGAGCACCGAACTCCGGGCGCAGATCGATGCCTCCCACGGTCAGCTGGAGTCGCTCGTGCTCGGTGAACCAGGGCAGGTCGACGATCGGGGTGTCCAGATGCTCCGCGAGCATGGCCAGCGCCCGGTCGACCGAGGCGACGATCCCCTCGACGACGCCCGGATCGACGGCGTCGGTCTGGTAGTCGCTACGAATCACCAGCGTTCGGTCGGGGCGCTCGATCACGAACAGGGTGAGCTCGAACCGGGCGCCGGCGGGCGGTAGATAGACCGGCACTGCCCGCAGTCCGTCGTGGCCGTCGGCCGGCTGCTCCAGGTTGTAGGCGAGCATCACCTGGAACAGCGGGTGCCGGCCGGTCCGGGGCGGGCGCACCCGGTCGACGACCTGCTCCAAGGACACCGAGCCGAAGTCGACGGCGTCGAAGACCGAGTCCCTGGTCGCGCTCAGGTAGTCGAGCAGCGTGCGGGACGGGGTGGGCCGCAGCCGCAACGGCGTGGTGTTGGCGAACATCCCCATGACGCCCTGCAGTGGGGCGGTGAGGCGTCCCGAGATCGGGGTGCCGATGACGACGTCGTCCTGCGTGCTGTAGCGCGCCAGCGCCAGGCCGATGGCGGCGGTGACGCAGTGGAACGTGGTGAAGCCCCGTTCGCGCAGCTTCGCGACGGAATCGCCCGCCGCCGGGGAGATCTCCGCGCGCAGGTAGCCGACCGGCTCGTCCTCGGGCGGCAGGGTGCGAGGACGCGGCAGGTCGAGCGCCGCAGGGGCATCGGCCAGCTCTGACTCCCAGAACTCCAGCGCCTCCTCGACGCGCCGCCGATGCCGCGGCTCGGTCTGCGCGGTGCCGATCGCCGCGAGCGTCGTGCTCGGCTCCTCCAGGGTGAGGGCGGTGCCCGCGCTGAGGTGGCGGTAGAACGCCATCAGGTCCGCCAGCCAGATGCTCAGCGAGGTCTCGTCGGCGAGCGCGTGATGGACGACCAGGTGCAGCTCGGTCTCGTTCGGCGACCGCACCACCTCGACCGCGCTCACCGGCCCGCTCTCGAGGTCGAGCGCGCGGGACCCGAACCGGGCGCGCACCTGCGCGACCTCGGCGTCGTCGTCGAGGTCGACCCACGTCACCGGCGGAGCCTCGGTGAGGACGAACTGTCGAAGGTCGCCGTCGTGCTCGCGCAGCGTGGTGCGGGTCGCGGGGTGCCTGGCCTGGACGGCCTCCAGGGCCGCAGCCAGCGCGTCCGCGTCGACCTCGCCGACCAGGCGCCACGAGATCCCGACCGTGTAGGACGCATCGGCCACCAGGCGGTCGGCCAACCACAGCTGGCGCTGGATGTCGGTGGCCGGTGCCGGTGCGCTCACGAGGAGCCCTCCTGCGACGCCGCGATCCGGCGAGCCAGGTGGCGGGGAACCTCGGCACCGAACCGGGCCAGATACAGGTCGAGGTGCACGTTCGAGTCGGTGACGAACGGGACGTCGGCAGCGACCATGTGCCGGATCGCCAGGATCGGCACGGGGGCATGGAAGGGCCGGAAGTCCGGGTTCCACAGGCCGGGCCGATCGGGCGGGCCGGGATGGAACTCGCCGATCATGTGGCCCTCGCTCATGAACTCCGGCTTGAGTCGCTGCTGGATCCCTTCGATGAACTCGGCGTATCGACTGGGCGCGAGGTCGCCGAACACGACCAGCACGGCCAAGAACACCCGCTCGCGGCCGGCGTCCTGGGCCAGCTGCGCGAACTGAGCGCGGTAGGCGCGCATCAAGGCGATCGCCTCCTCGATCTCGGGGTCGCCCGGGTGTGCGGCGATGAAGATCGAGGACTTCTCCAGTGCTGCTCCCACGAACGGGCACACGTTGCCGGTGCGGCCCAGGTCGGGGTGCGGTGCGGCGAGGAACTCGCGGGCCCACGTCACGACCGTGGCCACCGACGGATCGGCGAGGTCGAGCCGTGGATCGTCGAGGGCGAGCAACGCGGGCGAGTCAGGATCGGGCACGACGATTCTCCGAGACGAAGCGGCGACCCAGGAGGAGACCGAGGCCGAGGGCGGTGGACAGGACGGTCGTGGCGGCACCGAGGAGCACCCGATCCTGGCGCCGGGCCCGACGCAGCGCGTCGGCGTACGGGGTGCGGCGATGCGAGATCATCGTGTAGAGCGGCACCCACGCCCGGGGGGCGGCGCGCGCGAGAACGAGGTCGAGCCGGGAGCGCCATCGGTGCAGGCGGTCGGTCGTGCGTTGGAGCTGATGGAAGTTCTGCTCCGAGAGATCGGCGAGGACGTCGAGGTGCGGCCTGCGCGCGGCCTCGAACTCGGCGACGACGGCCGCGACGTCGTCGCGATGGGCCCGGAGGAGCTCGGCGAGGACGAGCACGTCCTCGAAGGCGGCGTTCATGCCCTGTCCGTAGAACGGATAGACGCCGTGCGCCGCGTCGCCGATCAGGAGGATCCGCCCGTCGAAGGACCACGGCCGGGCCCGCACGGTGACCAGCCGTCCCGGCGGGTGGTGCAGGAACTCCTCGGCGCGGCCCGGCATCAGCTCGGCGCTGTCGGGGAAGTCGCGATCGAGCCAGTCGACCACCTGCTCCTCGGTGGTGAGCCGGTCGACGCTGACCGACCCGGCCGACTCGGGAAGGAACAGCGTGGCGGTGAGGGAGCGGTCGAGGTTGGGGTGCGCCACGATCAGGGCCTGCTCGGCCGGCCAGACGTGCAGGGCCTCCAGCCTGGTACGCGCGGTGCCGTCGGGAGCGGCCGGGATGGTGAGCTCCTTGTACTGCCAGGGAGCGATGGTCAGCTCGCACCGGCACTCCCCGGCGACCTCCTTGGCGCGCCGCACGGCCGAGAAGGCGCCGTCGGCACCGAGGACCAGATCCGCGGCGAGGTGACCGTCGGCCGAGTCCGGCGGTGCGGGCGAGAGCACCAGGCCCGTGGGGGTGACCGAGGTGACCGAGACCCCGAAGTCGAACCGCACCCTGCCGGTGCCCTCGGCCGCGGTGAGCAGCACCCTCAGCAGCTCCTGCCGGTCGATGGACCGCAGGACCTCGTGCTCGGCCAGGCCGTACGGGGCGAACCGCACCCGACCGTCGTGATGGTGGATGGCCCGCCCGCGCATGGGAACGGTCATCGCCCGCACCTGGTCGGTCAGGCCGGCGTACTCCAGTGCGGCCAGACCGCGGGCCGAGAGCCCGAGGTTGACCGAGCGCCCCTCGCGTTGGTCGGAGTCGCGGGGGTCGGCGCGCTGCTCGAACACCCGGACCCGCCAGCCCGCCTGCGCGAGCACCAGGGCGGCCAGGCTGCCGGCGAGGCCGGCACCCGCGATCACGGCCTCCGGCACCTGGTGGGGGTCGCCGGTCTGGGTTGCGCTCATGAGCCGCCGACGCGTCGGTCGGGCAGCGAGATGCGGTCGACGGGGCGCGCGTCGGCGGAGCGTCCGCGCGGTCGCATCGAGGCGCCGAGCCGATCGTGGAGACCGGGGGTCTCGGTCGGCCGCGCCGGGTTCTGGGCTGGCCAGATCGAGGTCTGACCCCCACGTCTGGTGGGGGCCACGTGGTTCGGCGTGGGGGCCACGCGCTCACCTCCCGAGTGGCGTGGGGTGAGTATGACCTACATCACCAAGGGATTCCTAGAGAGCCACTGATCAACGCCGTCCAGGCCTCGATCGGTGGTCCCCCGGGAATCCCTCGACGCTCTCCTGGTGGCCGGCGGAACCGCTCCGCACGCGTGTCCGGATTCTTGCCGGGCAGTGCGACGCCGACCCGCCCGGCGGCCGCTTCCTCGCCGTCGGTCTCGCCCCGGCGAGCAGTCCCGTTGACATCGCATGGGACCTCGCCTTGCACGAACCTCCGGGTCAGGCCTCCAGTGCGGCGACGGCGTCGGCGATCGCGAGGGTGCGGCGGGCGGACTCGACGTGCAGGTTCTCCACCATCTTGCCGCGGTAGGTGACCACGCCGGCGCCGGCGCCGTCCTCCCAGGCCGCGATGAGGCCTCGGGCGTCCTCGATCGCCTGCTCGGAGGGGGCGAAGGCGGCGTTGGCGCCCTCGACCTGGCCGGGGTGGATGAGCGTCTTGCCGTCGAAGCCCAGCTGCCGGCCCTGCTCGCACTCGGCGAGGAAGCCGTCGGTGTCCTTGACGTCGTTGTAGACGCCGTCGACGATCGCGATCCCGGCGGCGCGGGCGGCGAGCAGCGCGGTCTGCAGGGAGCCCAGGATCGGAGCGCGGCCGGGCACGTGCTCGGCGTAGAGCTCCTTGACCAGGTCGTTGGTGCCCATCACGAACGCCGCCAGGCGCTCGGAGGCGCGGGCGATCGCGAGGGCGTCGAGGATCGCGATCGGCGTCTCGACCATCGCCCACAGTCGGGTGTGGTCGGGGGCGCCGGCCTGCTCCAGGGCGGCGACCAGCTGCTGCACCTCGGCGGCACTGTCGACCTTCGGCACCACGACGGCGTCCGGTCCCGCAGCCGCGGCGGCGGCGAGGTCGCGGTCGTGCCACTCGGTGCCGATCCCGTTGACCCGGATGGTGAGGGTGCGGCGTCCGTACTCCCCGGACGCGGCGGCAGCGCACGCGGCGTCGCGGGCCTCGACCTTGGCGTCGGGGGCGACGGCGTCCTCGAGGTCGAGGATCAGTGCGTCGCACGGGATCGACTTGGCCTTCTCCAGCGCTCGCGCGTTGGAGGAGGGCATGTAGAGGACCGAGCGCAGGGGCGTGAAGTCGGTGGTCATCAGTCCTCGATCCCGTCGTAGGCGGCCTTGAGCTCCGGGTCGATCGCCGCGAGCTGCTCGGCGAGCTCGACCATCACCAGGCACTGCTTGAGGGAGGCGTCGTCCTCCATCTTGCCGTCGAGCATCACCGCTCCGGTGCCGTCGCCCATCGCCGCGACCACGCGGCGGGCGTGCGCGATGTCTTCGGCAGACGGCGCGAAGACCCGGTTGGCGATGGCGATCTGCTTGGGGTGCAGGCTCCAGGTGCCGACGCAGCCGAGCAGGAAGGCGTTGCGGAACTGGTCCTCGCACGCCACGACGTCGGTGATGTCGCCGAACGGCCCGTAGTAGGGATAGATGCCGTGCGTCGCGCACGCGTCGACCATCCGGGCGATCGTGTAGTGCCACAGGTCCTGCTGGTACGTCGTGCGATCGGCCGCGATCGCCTCCGGCGAGCCGTCGGCGGGGTCCTGTCGCACGAGGTAGCCGGGGTGGCCGCCGCCGACCCGGGTGGTCTTCATCCGGCGGTCGGCGGCCAGGTCGGCCGGGCCGAGCGAGAGGCCCTGCATGCGCGGGGACGCCCCGCAGATCTCCTCGACGTTCGCCACGCCGCGCGCGGTCTCGAGGATGGCGTGGATGAGGATCGGGCGGGTCAGGCCGGCCTTCGCCTCGAGCTGGGCCAGCAGCCGGTCGACGTAGTGGATGTCCTCGGCGCCCTGCACCTTCGGCACCATGATCACGTCGAGCTTGTCGCCGATCGCGGGTACCAGCGTGGTGAGGTCGTCGAGGGCCCAGGGGCTGTCGAGGGAGTTGATCCGGGTCCACAGCTGGGTCGGTCCGTCGCCGCCGAGACCGTCGGTGGCCTGCGCGATCCGCACCAGGCCCTCGCGGGCGGCGACCTTGTTGTCCGCCTTGACGGCGTCCTCGAGGTTGCCGAGCAGCACGTCGACGGTGCCGACCATGGTCGGGATCTTCGCCGCCATCTTCTCGTTGCTCGGGTCGAAGAAGTGGATCGCCCGGCTGGGCCGGAACGGGATCTCGGTGAGGGGGGTGGGCGCTCCGACCGCCAGAGGTCGGAAGAAGTCCTTGGCGCTCTTGGAGGCGGGCATGGGCGGAAGTTAGCAGTCACTCACCGTGCCCCGGTATGACCGATCTCTCGCTGGACAGGGATTGCGCGACCGTCGGCTCGGGCGGGACGCCGGGCTGCCCCGGTCGCTTCGTCACTACGCTGGCGCGGTGACGTGGGCGGCGGTGGTGGCGGGATGCGCGGTCGTGGTCGAGTACGGGCTGAAGCTGATCGCGATCGGCACGGTGCCGGAGAACCGGCGCCCGGCGTCCTCCTCGGCGTGGCTGCTGCTGATCCTGTTCCTCCCTGTGATCGGGTTCCCGCTCTACTGGCTGATCGGCAGTCCCTACGTGCGCGGCCGGCGGCACCGGATCCAGGACGAGGTCAACCGGGGACTCGTCGAGGGTCGCGAGCACCTTCCCGGGGCGCCCGCCGACGCCGTCGCCGACCCCGGCCTGGCCTCGGTGCTGCAGATGAACCAGCGGCTGACCGGTCTGCCCTTCACCAGCGGTACGCACGAGGCCATCTACCCCGACACGGCGGCGTTCTTCGCGGCCCTGGCCGCGGCGATCGACGAGGCGCGCGAGTTCGTGCACGTGGAGTTCTACATCGTCTCCTGGGACGAGGCGACCGCCCCGGTCTTCGAGGCGCTGGCCCGCGCGAGCGCCCGCGGCGTCGAGACCCGGCTCCTGATGGACCATCTCGGCTCGCGCAAGTATCCCGGCCGCAAGCAGCTCGGCGGCCGGCTCACCGCGGCCGGCATCGAGTGGCATCTGATGATGCCGATCAAGCCGCTGGAGCGACGGTGGCGCCGCCCCGACCTGCGCAACCACCGCAAGCTCGTGGTCATCGACGGCGAACGCGCCTTCCTCGGCTCGCACAACCTCATCGCTCCCTCCTACGGCAGCGCGAAGAACATCGCGTCCGGCCGGGCGTGGAGCGATGTGTCCCTCCAGGTGAGCGGCGAGATCGTCGCGTCGGCGAGCATCGTGTTCGCGACCGACTGGTACACCGAGACCGGCGAGATGTTCGTCTCCGATCGGTACCTGCGGGTGCCCGCGCCGAGCGCGGTCGGTGGACCGGGGCACGCGATGCAGCTGGTGCCGTCGGGTCCGGGCTATCCCACCGAGCCGAACCTGCGGCTGTTCACCTCCCTGATCAACCATGCGACGTCGCGGGTCGCGATCACCAGCCCCTACTTCGTGCCCGACGACTCGCTGCTGGCTGCGATCACGACCGCCGCCTACCGGGGGGTCGAGGTCGAGCTGTTCGTCGGCGAGCAGGCCGACCAGTTCCTCGTCGGTCATGCCCAGCGGTCCTACTACGCCGCGCTCCTCGAGGCCGGGGTGACCATCCACCTGTACCCGCCGCCGACCGTGCTGCACGCGAAGTACCTCACCGTCGACGACCGGATCGCGGTGATCGGCTCGTCCAACATGGACTTCCGATCCTTCGCGCTCACCTACGAGGTGATGCTCCTGGCCTTCGGCGGCGACCTGGTCGATCGGCTCCAGCGCAACGACGCCGACTACCGCAGCGTCTCGCGGGTCCTCACCCGCGAGGAGTGGCAGCAGCGGCCGTGGCGGCAGCGATATGTCGACAACGTGTGCCGGCTGACCGCCGCGCTCATGTAGAGGTGCTCAGGCCCGCCGCTGCCACCAACGACGACGCCGCGGTGCCGGCTCCACGGAGTCCTGGACGGCGGCGCGCCGGGCCGCCCGGCGCTCGGCCCAGGCGGCCACGGTCTCGTCGACGTCGCGCGGCATCGTGATGAGTGGCGGTCCCTCGGGTGGCCGGTAGCGGGCGGCGATCACGCGCTCGTTGAAGTCGGTGACGATCCGAACGACCTCGGCCTCGAAGCCGACGGTGTCGAGGCGGTCGTCGAGTTCGGCGTCCTCCTTGCGCAGCTCGACCGAGAGGGGGAGGACCGCGATCTTCTCGCGCTCGACCAGCTTCTTCAGCCACCAGTCGGGGTCGTGCTGGTCGCCGAGACCCTCGATCGGCTTCCCCGCGCCGGGGAGGTCGTCGAACTCGCCGCGATCGATGGCGCGGGAGACCTGCTCCTCCACCCACTTGTGCTGTTGGGCGATCCGGGCGGCCGCCGCGCCCTTGCCGGTGCGCATGTCGCGATCGTGGAGCTGACGCTCCCGCTGGGGGTCTCGTTCCTCGCTCATCGCTTCTCCCGCCGATCCAGAAGTCCAGCCTACGGGCCGCCGGCTACCGATCGCGCCGGCCGCCTGATTAGGTGTGGGCGTCCTCGGCCGTCACCTCGGGAGTCATGATGCGTTCGACCAAGACACTTGCCAGCCTGCTCGCCGGAGTGCTCCTCGCGAGTGGCGCCGCACTCTCGACCCCGGCCAACGCCGAGCCGCCGGCGAACCCCACGCACGTCGCCGATCAGTCCGACACCGCACCGGTGCCCGCCACGCTACGACCTGAGCTGCGGCGGGTGGTCCGTGCCGGCGCAGTGGGCGTGAGCGCCCAGGTGGTCGACCGCGGCGAGGTCTGGCGTGGCGCCGCGGGCGCGGCCCGGTTGCGTCCGAACCGCCCGGCGGTGCCGTCAGCGCACTTCCGAGCAGCGAGCGTCACCAAGACGCTCACCGCGGTGCTGGCCCTCCAGCAGGTCCAGCGCGGCCGGTGGACCATGGACACCACGATCGGCGACGTCCTGCCGGGCTTGTGGCCGGCCCGCTCCGACGTCACCGTGGCCCAGCTCCTCTCACACCGCAGCGGCGCACCGGACTACCTGTCGGTGCTGACGTCGCGGGGCACCACGGTGCCCAAGCTGCTCCGCATCATCAGCAATCGGCGCACCGACCGGGCCCTGGTCCGGGTGGCCAAGCGACAGGACTGGCTCTTCGAGCCGGGCACCGGGTTCAGCTACTCCAACACCAACTACGTGATCATCGGGCTGATGCTGCGGCGCGCCACCGGCTTCTCACTCCCGAAGCTGGCGCAGCGGCGGATCTTCGCCCCGGCGCGGATGACGCGGAGCTCGTGGCCCTTCGCCAAGGGCTTCCCGGCGCCGAAGCTGCGCGAGTACGCCGCGTTCGGGAAACGCCGGATCGATCTCAGCACCTTCAGCCCGACGATGTTCTCCGCGGCCGGAGCGCTCGTCACGACCGCCCGCGACCTGAACCGCTTCCAGCGGAGCCTGTCCCGCGGCGACCTGCTCGCTCCCCGGCTGGTCAGGCTGATGCGATCGGTCGTGACACCCGCCGAGGAGACCGGTCTCGGCGTCGCCTACGGCTACGGCAGCTACCGGCTTCCCGACCCGTGCCGGAATGGTGGCTCGCTCCACGGCCACGACGGCGCGTCGTTCGGCACGCAGACGCTGTCGTTCACCTCCGGCAACGGACGCCGCCGGGTCACCGTCGCGATGACCGGCCGGCAGTACGGCAACCCCGAGCAGCCGGCCTTCGCCGCGCTGAACGAGTTCCTGGTGGCCGCATTCGCCTCCAGTTGCCGGCTGGGTCCCGACCAGGACGGCGAGCGCGGTCTACTCGACTCGGTCGATCGGGTGGTCCCCGGGTTCGTCGCTCGCTGAGCCGGTCCAGCCGCCGCGGTGGACCGTCTCCTGCCACGGCCGGCGCCGACGTCGGGTGGGCGAGCCTCCGGCGCCGCCCTCGGCAGGGTGGCCGAGCGTGATGACCCCGATCGGGTCGTGGCTCCGCGGGATCGCGAACGCCTCCCGGACGGCGTCGGCGCGGTCGGGCACGACCCCGAAGAAGCAGGCGCCGAGTCCGGCGTCGGTGGCGGTCTGGAGGATCAGCAGGCTCGCCATGGCGGCGTCGAGGTGCCAGAACGGCATCGGCCAGCGAGCCTCGTCGCGGTCGGTCCAGCCCTTGTCGGGCTCGGCGTAGCGGTCGAGGTAGGCAGCCTTGCTGCTGCACGGGAGGATCACCACCGGCGCCCGCATCATCCCGGCCAGCCACGGGCCGGGGGAGTCGACGTCGTCGCTGCTGGCCCGCCAGAACCGCTCCACGTCGCCCGGCGTGTCGAGGACGACGAACGCCCATCCCTGGCTGAATCCGGCGCTCGGGGCGCGGGTCGCGTTCTCCAGCGCCCGGTCCACGATGGCGGGGTCGACCGGCCGCGCGGCATAGTTGCGGACCATCCGGCGTCGGCGCACGACGTCCTGGAACTCCATCCGACCGATCCTAGGGAAGCGACGTGCCCGACGTGCCGACCGTGCCAGACGACTTCGAGCAGATGTGGCGCGACCTCGCCCCGCTCGGCCGCTCGGCGTCCTCCGGCGGCTACTTCCGCCAGCCCTTCGCCTCTGCCGAGCGCGAGCTGGTGGCGTGGTTCGAGGGCCAGTGCGCCGCCCGCGGCCTCCGCCTCGAACGCGACCCGTTCGGCAACCTCGCGGCCTGGTGGGAGCCGTCTGGGGCGATAGTCCCGGGACTTTGGGTTGCCGAATCGGCCTCGGGCCAACCCAAAGTCCCGGGACTATCCCAGCCGGGTGCCCCCACCACCCAGCCGGGAGCCTCCACTGGCGCCCGGGGCAAAGGGCGGGTCCTGACCGGGAGCCATCTCGACAGCGTGCTCGACGGCGGGGCGTATGACGGTCCGTTGGGGGTGGTGTCGGCGCTGGCGGCGATCGACGTGCTGCGCGAGCGCGGGTTCGAGCCGGGGCGGCCGCTGGGGGTCTCGGTGTTCGTGGAGGAGGAGGGCTCGCGGTTCGGGCTGGCCTGTCTGGGGTCGCGGCTGGCGGTCGGCGCCACCAGCTGGGACGACGCCCGCGAGCTGCGCGACCGCGAAGGGGTCGCCCTCGGCGACGTGATCGCCGGACCCGACGACGCGCAGAGCAGATCGACCCTCCTCGACGACGTCGGCGCCTTCGTCGAGCTGCACGTCGAGCAGGGCCGCGGGCTGGTCGACCTCGACGAGGCGGTCGGGATCGCCAGCGAGATCTGGCCGCACGGGCGCTACCGCTTCGACTTCACCGGGGAAGCCAACCACGCCGGCAGCACCCGGATGGAGGACCGGCGCGACCCGATGCTCACCTACGCGATGACCGCCCTCGCCGCCAACAAGCAGGCCCGGCTCGCGGGAGCGCGGGCGACGTTCGGGCGCATCGACGTCGCGCCGAACGGCACCAACGCCGTGCCCTCGCGCGTCACCGCCTGGCTCGACGCGCGCGCGGAGTCCGACGCCGTGCTGGCCGACCTGGTCGCGGCGGTCGAGCGGCAGGCGGGGGAGCGGGCCGGACGCGACGGCACGGCGGTGACGGTGACCGCGGAGTCGGTGTCGGCCTCGGTCGGATTCGACACCGCCCTGCCGGGTCCCGAGTGGCGACCGATCCTCCCCTCCCAGGCCGGACACGACGCCGGCATCCTGTCGGCGGCCGGCATCCCCACCGCGATGCTCTTCGTGCGCAACCCCACCGGCGTCTCCCACGCGCCGTCCGAGTACGCCGAGACCGCCGACTGCCTCGCCGGCGTCGAGGCCCTCGCCGACACCCTCGAACGGCTGGCCCGATGAGCGAGCCGACCACCAGCTACCACCTCGAGCGGGCCTGGGTCGACGGCGAGGTGCGCGACGACGTGCGCGTCGAGATCGCGGGCGGCCGGTTCACCGCCGTCACCCCCGAGAGCACGCCGAGCCCGGAGGCCACCAGGCTCGACGGACTCACCATCCCCGGCCTCGCCAACGCGCACAGCCACGCCTTCCACCGCGCCCTGCGCGGGCGCACCCAGCGCGGCCGCGGCACGTTCTGGACCTGGCGTGACCAGATGTACGACGTCGCCGCGCGGCTCGACCCCGACACCTACCGGGAGCTGGCCACGGCGGTCTACCGGGAGATGGTCGCGGCCGGCTACACCAGCGTGGGGGAGTTCCACTACCTGCACCACCGGCCCGACGGCACCCCCTACGACGCGCCGAACGCGATGCGCGAGGCGCTCGTCGAGGCCGCGGCCGAGGCCCGGATCCGGATCTGCCTGCTCGACACCGGCTACCTCAGCAGCGGCTTCGGCGCACCGCCGGAGGGCGTGCAGCGCCGCTACAGCGACGGCACCGCCGCGCGGTGGGCCGAGCGAGCGGGTGCCGGGCCCGCCGCGATCCACTCGGTGCGCGCGGTCCCGCGCGAGGACCTGGCGACCTTCCGGGGCCGGACGCCGCTCCACGTCCACCTCTCCGAGCAGGTGGCCGAGAACGAGGCCTGCGTGGCGGCCTACGGCGTCACCCCGACGCGGCTGCTCCACGACGAGGGGCTGCTGGGCCCCCACACCACCGTCGTGCACGCCACCCACCTCACCGACGCCGACATCGCACTCCTCGGCGCCACCCGCACCAACGTCTGCCTCACCCCCACCACCGAGCGCGACCTCGCCGACGGCATCGGCCCCGGACGCCGCCTCCAGGACGCCGGCGCCCGACTCTCGATCGGCAGCGACAGCCACGCGATCATCGACCCCTTCGAGGAGCTGCGCGGACTCGAGATGGACGAGCGGCTCGCCACCCAGCAGCGCGGGCACTGGACCGCCGCCGAGCTGATGAGCATCGGCACCGCCCACGACGTCCTCGGCTTCGACGACGCCGGCGCGATCGCGGTGGGCCGTCGCGCCGACCTGGTGACGATCGACACCGCCACCCCGCGCACGGCCGGCACCGGAGCCGACGAGCACACCGCGGTCTTCGCCGCGACCGGCGCCGACGTCGTCTCGGTGGTCAGCGGCGGCGTACCGGTCGAGCGCGACCCCGGCCGGCTCGGCCACGACCTCGACCAGATCATCGGGAGGATCCTCACGTGACCTCGACCCTCATCACCGGCATCTCCGAGCTCGTCACCTGGGACGACGAGCGCCCGATCGTCACCGACGCCGCGCTCGTCCTCGACGGGCCGCGCGTCGCCTGGGCCGGCGCCGCAGCCGACGCGCCGGACGCCGACACCGCCGTCGACCTCGGCGGCCGCGCCGTCCTGCCGGGCTTCGTCGACTCCCACTCCCACCTGGTGTTCGGCGGCGACCGGGCCGAGGAGTTCGAGGCCCGGATGACCGGCACGCCGTACGCCGCCGGCGGGATCCGCACCACCGTCGCGGCCACCCGCGCCGCCACCGACGAGCAGCTGACCGCCCACGTCGCCGGGCTGGTCTCCGAGATGCACCGCCAGGGCACCACCACGATCGAGATCAAGAGCGGCTACGGACTCACCGTCCGCGACGAGGCCCGCAGCCTCGCCGTCGCACGCCAGTTCACCGACGAGACCACCTTCCTCGGCGCCCACGTCGTCCCGGCCGACACCGACCCGGCCGCCTACGTCGACCTCGTCACCGGCCCGATGCTCGAGGCCGCGGCCCCCTACGCCCGCTGGATCGACGTCTTCTGCGAGGGGGGCGCCTTCGACGCCGACCAGGCGCGCACGATCCTGGCGGCCGGCGATCGCGCCGGGCTGCGCGGCCGGCTGCACGCCAACCAGCTCACCTACGGCCCCGGCGTCCAGCTGGCCTGCGAGCTCGGCCTGGTCGCCGTCGACCACTGCACCTATCTCTCCGACGCCGACGTCGACGCGCTGGCCTCCAGCGGGACCGTCGCCACCCTGCTGGCCGGCGTCGAGTTCTCCACCAAGCAGCCCTACCCCGACGCGCGCCGGCTCCTCGACGCCGGGGTGAGCATCGCCCTGGCCAGCGACTGCAACCCCGGGTCCTGCTTCACCAGCAGCCTGCCGTTCTGCATCGCGCTGGCGGTCCGGGAGATGGGGCTGACCCCCGCCGAGGCCGTCCGCGCGGCCACCGCCGGCGGCGCGCGGGCGCTGGACCGTGACGACGTCGGCCGCCTCACGCCGGGGGCGCGGGCCGACCTGATGGTGCTCGACGCGCCCAGCCACCGCCACCTGGCCTACCGCCCGGGCGTACCGCTCGTCTCGGCCACCTGGATAGCAGGAAAACCGCTGGTCGGGGGGCATTTCCAGCCCAGGTGAGGGGGTCCTATGACGAGGCTCACGCCCGTCTGAGGTACCCCCTGGGCACTCGGCCGCGGAGATAAGGCGGTTTCCCGATGTGGCGGCCTACCTCAGTGGACGAATCTCTATCTGTCGCCGGAACCAGGACCGGCACTGAGGTAGAGGAGCAGCACCATGTACGACCGGATGACCGTCCAGGCCGAGGTCGACTACCGCCGCGAGCGGCTCAGCAAGGGCAAGCCCGTCAAGCGGTACCGGCACGCCGAGCGCACCCGGGTGCCCTTCATCGGGGCCCGGTCCGAGATCAACGGGCGCGTCGGCTGACCGCCCGCCAGCGGTAGCCCAGAATGGAGCCCGTGACCATCCAATCCAGCACTATGGTCGGACGAGACGCCGAGCTGACGGAGATCGCTTCGTCGCTCGGCGTTCGTCCTTCCCGGCCGGCCGATCGGCTGGTCGACGTGCTGCTGTCGGGTGACGCGGGCGTCGGCAAGACCCGCCTGCTGCGCGCGCTGCGCGACCTCGCCTTCGACGAGGGCTGGCAGGTGTACGCCGGGCACTGTCTCGACTTCGGCGACAGCGCCCTCCCCTATCTTCCCTTCTCCGAGGTGCTCGGCCGGATCACCGCCGAGCTTCCCGAGGTCGCCGCCGAGGTGGCCGCCACCCATCCGGCCCTGGCCCGGCTGCAGCCCGTGCGCCGCCAGATGGCCGAGTCCGACCAGGTCGACGCCGAGGCCTCCGCCCTCGACCGCGCCGACCTCTTCCGCGCGATGGCCGCCGTCCTGGAGGCCGCCGCCCGCCGTTCGCCGCTGCTGCTGGTCATCGAGGACACGCACTGGGCCGACCAGTCCACCCGCGACATGCTCAGCTTCCTGCTCTCCCGCATGGACTCCGCCGGCTACGCCATCGTCGCCTCCTACCGCTCCGACGACCTGCACCGCCGGCACCCGCTGCGCCGCCAGGTGGCCGAATGGTCCCGCCTGCGCGGCGTCGACCGGATCAACCTCTCCCCGCTCGCCGACGACGACGTCCGCTCCCTCGTCCACGAGCTCGTGCCCGGCGGACTGCCGGAGGCCGAGATGGCCGACGTCGTCGCCCGCGCCGAGGGGAACGCCTTCTTCGTCGAGGAGCTCGTCAGCGCCGCCGCCGACCCAGGCAGCGTGGTGCCGGCCGACCTCGCCGACGTCCTCCTGGTGCGCCTGGACCGGCTCGACGACGACGCCCGGCAGGTCGTCCGCACCGCCAGCGCCAGCGGCCGCCGGGTCACCCACGAGATGCTCGAAGGCACCTCCGAGCTCTCGGTCGAGGCGCTCGAGCGCGGGCTGCGCGGTGCGGTGGAGATGAACGTGCTGGTCGCCGATCGCGGCGCCTACGCCTTCCGGCACGCGCTGCTGGGCGAGGCCGTCTACGACGACCTGCTGCCTGGCGAGCGGTCGCGGCTGCACGGGCGCTACGTCGACGCGCTGCGCAAGGGCACCGCCCGCGGGACCGCGGCCGAGCTCGCGCGGCACGCCCGCCTGGCGATGGACAAGACGACCGCCCTCCAGGCCAGCGTGCGCGCCGGCAACGAGGCCATCGAGGTCGGCGGCCCCGACGAGGCCGCCTACCACTACCAGCAGGCGCTGGAGATCCTCAGCGGCGCCACCGCCCAGGGGCCCGACTCCGACCTCGGCGACCACGGCATCGACCTGAGCCGGCTGGTGGTCCGCGCAGCCGACGCCCTCACCGCCTCCGGCGACCCCGAGCGGGCCGTCGGCGTCGTCCAGGAGCAGATCGAGGGCCTGCCCGACGACACCCCGATGCACCAGCGGGCGCGGATGATGGGCGCCCTCGCGAACGCCATGTTCCTCACCGAGAACGACGACAGTGCCTACGCCATCTCCCTCAACGCCGTCGCACTGGCTCCCGAGGGCGAGAGCGGGCTGCGCGCCCGGCTGCTCACCGGCCATGCGCGGATCCTGGCCGGCTGCGGCCGGCCCGAGGAGGCGCGTGCCGTCGCGGTCGACGCCCTGGAGCTGGCCGAGCGGCTCGACCTGCACGACCTGGCCTCCGAGGCGATGACCACCTTGTCGGGCCTGAAGAAGTCCGGGCCGAAGGAGGGCCTGCGAGAGGCCCTGGAGGAGGCCGTCGCGCGCGCGGTGGAGGCCGAGGCCATCCATGCCGAGCTGCGCGGGCGCTTCCTGATGGGCCGCTCCTACCAGGACTGGGCCGAGTTCGACGACGCCGTGCGCTGGTTCACCGGCGGCATCGAGCGCGCGACGGCGGCCGGGATCCCTTGGGCGCCGTACGGCTTCGACGCCCGGTGGCAGCTGTCCTGGATCCACGTGGTGCGGGGCGAGTGGGATGCCGCACTCGACCTGTTCGTCGTCGAGGGCCCGTTCCCGCCACCGATCTCGAGAGCACTGCTCACTGCGATGCGCCTGCAGATCGAGCAGAACCGTGGTGCCGACGTCGGCGCGCGGGCCCAGGCGCTGCGCCCCTTCTGGCGGCGCGAGGGCGCGGTGGCGATCCACGCGGCCGGAGTCGAGATCATCGCCGCCGGGCGTCGCGACGACCCGGTCGGCGCGGTCGCTGCCTACGACGACGCCGTGTCCACGCTGCACCAGATCTGGCACGAGTGGTACAGCGCCCGGATCCGTCACGCCGCCGTGGCGCTCGGAGTGCTCGCCGACGCGATGGCCACCCGCAGCCATGCCGAGCGGGAGGACCTGGTCAAAGAGGTCGACCGGCTGCACCACGACGGCCACCTCGTCCTCGACCGCTACACCGATCCGTCGGGGCATTGGGGACCGGAGGGCCGCGCCTGGGTCAAGCGCCTGGACGCCGAGGCGCTGCGCGCCCACTGGATGGCCGGCATCGAGGCCCCCGAGCAGGACACGCTGATCCGGGCCTGGCGCGAGGCTGAGACGCAGTTCGCCGAGTTCGGCCACGTGTACGAGCTCGCCGTGGTGCGCACCAAGCTGGCCGGCATCCTGCGCGCCGCGGGCGACGTCGCGGCGGCCCGAGAGCTCGGCGACCAGGCTCGCGAGACCGCCCGCCGGCTCGGCGCGCAGCCGCTGCTCGACGAGCTCACCGCGATCGGCTCGGCCCCTGCCGCGCGCGAGGCCTCCGACGTCACCCTCACCGCCCGCGAGCGCGAGATCCTCGGCCACGTCGCCGAGGGCCGCACCAACGGGGAGATCGCCAAGCTGCTGTTCATCAGCGCGAAGACGGTCAGCGTCCACGTCTCGAACATCCTCGGCAAGCTCGGCGCCTCCGGGCGCACCGAGGCCGCCGCGATCGCGCGGCGCCGGGGGCTGCTCGACTGACGTCCGGCCCAACCGGGGCTACTCTCGACAAGATGAGCGACGTCGTGGACCCCGCAGTCCTGACCGCCGAGCGGTTCCGCTCCACCTCGGTGGTCGGCGCCGGCTCGCCCCGGCCACCGCGCGACGCACCGCTTCCGCCCGGCCCCCGCTGGCCGGCGGCGATCCAGTCGGTGGCGCTGATGCGCTTCCGGCACCGCTTCCATCCCTACCTGCGCCGCAAGTACGGCGAGGTGTTCACCACCCGGCTGCTGCCGGGCTCGCGGCCGCTGGTGCTGGTCACCCGCCCCGAGCACGTCAAGGAGATCTTCGCCGGCGACCCCGAGGTCTTCCACGCCGGCAAGGGCAACGCGATCCTCGGCCCGATCATGGGCCGCCACTCGCTGCTCATCCAGGACTCCGTGGAGCACCACCGCGCCCGCAGGCTGCTGATGCCGGCCTTCAACGGGCAGGCCCTCAAGGAGTACGCCGACGTCGTCACCGATCTCGCCCGTGAGGAGGTCGGCCGCTGGGCCGACGGGTCCAGCCTGCGGTCGCTGGACCGGATGAACGCGCTCACCCTGGAGGTGATCCTGCGGGTGGTGTTCGGGGTCACCGACGAGGGACGGCTCGCTCGGCTGCGACCCCGGGTGACCGCCACCGTCGACGTCCCTCCGCTGGTGCTGCTCGGCTGGGGCTACCCGCGGCTGCAGAAGCACGGCATCTGGAAGCGGACCGTCGACAACCAGTACGCGCTCGACCGGCTGATGATCGCCGAGATCCGCGAGCGGCGGTCGGCCCCCGACCTGGCCGAGCGCACCGACGTCCTGTCGCGGCTGATCCGGGTCGGCGACGACGAGCATCCCGACGACCGGCTCTCCGACGTCGAGCTGCGCGACCAGCTGGTCACCCTGCTGCTGGCCGGTCACGAGACGACCGCCAGCGCCCTGTCGTGGGCGCTCTACGAGCTCGGCCGCCACCCCGACCTGCATGCGCGAACGGTGCGCGCGGTCGCCGAGGGCGACGACGCCTGGCTCGAGGCGGTGCTCAAGGAGTCGATGCGGCTGCACCCGATCATCCCGATGGTCGTGCGCACCCTGATGGAGCCGGCCACCATCGCCGGCTACGACCTGCCCGCGGGAGTCACCGTGGCGCCGTCGATCGTGGTGGCTCACCAGCGCGAGGAGGCCCACCCCGACCCCGACCTCTTCCGCCCCGAGCGCTTCCTCCACCAGAACCCGCCCGCCAACACCTGGATCCCCTTCGGCGGTGGCGCCCGCCGCTGCATCGGCGCCGGCTTCTCGCTCATGGAGGGCGTCGCGGTCCTGCGCGAGGTCTTTGCCGCCTTCGACGTCGAGGCCGTCGGCGCCGACGTCGCCAAGGTCCGCAACATCACCTCGGTCCCGCGCCGGGGCGCCCGGATCCGGGTGCGCCGGCGCCGCTGAGGAGGCCCCATCGGTGGATAGTCCCTGGAGTTTGGGTTGGGTCGGGGGTCCTTCGGCAACCCAAACTCCAGGGACTATCCCGGCCGGCGGTCTAGTGTCCTGTCAGGTTGTTGCACGGAGAAATATCGGGATCCGGAGCCGCCAGCGGCGGGCGCTGTGGGTGCCGAGCCGGGAACCTGCAGGAGCCGGTAGCGCAGCGCTTTCGGCTCACACGAGGCAAGGATTCAAGACGAACTCAACAAAGAATGTCCCCTTCGGGTGGAACGATCGTTGGATCTTCCGTCGTCACATAGGTGTGGACCACCAGCATGATGGCGCAGACATCGAGACGTTCCTGGCGTCCCGATGGTCACGCCTGCTCGCCGTCGCCCTCGCATCGGGCTTGTCTCGAGCCGACGCCGAAGATGCGGTCCAGACCGCCCTAGCGAAGGTCGTCACGTCGTGGGACAAGGTTCGAGGAGCGCGGAACCCGGACGCCTACGTCGCCCGCATGGTTCTGAACAGTTCGCGAGACATCTACCGACGCCGAGCACGCCGGGAGCCGCATGAGCGCGACGGGTTCGCGGAGCCGTCGCAATGCGATCGGGAGTCGATCGAGCAGGCCGTTGTCCTAAGGGCCGCCCTGGCTCAACTCTCCGTAGAGCATCGTGCGGTCGTGATCCTCAAGTACACCTTCAACTTCACTGATCCGGAGATCGGTGAGGTTCTTTCGATTCCAGTCGGAACCGTCAAGAGTCGATTGTCTCGAGGCTTGAGAAACCTTCAGACGGTCCTCGCCTCACAGGGAGTTGCAAGTGCCTGAATCAGTCGAAGAACTCTTCCGAGGCTTGGTCACCGAGGCCTCCAGATCGCCGTTTCCGGGACAGAACATCGAAAGGCTCGCGCGCCTGCGGCGGCGGCGCCGGCGCCAGGTTGCCGGAGTTCTCGCGGTAGGTGTCCTCATCACCTGCGGTGCCGGGGCAGGCATCTGGGCAAGCTCAACGGGCTCACAGAATGACTCCGCCCGACAATCGCATGCCGCCGATCGCGCCGACACGGCTGAGCACCGTGGCGTCGAGCCTGAGCCCGAGCCTGAGGCGGAAAATCCACCATCATCTACTGACAACGGGCCGAGCACTGCGGCTCCCGATCTCGTAGGAACTGATTTCAGAAGCGCTTCGGGCATCGCGGCCAAAGTTGGTCTCGAGGTGGCGTTTCTCGCCTACCAGCCGGACCTCGGCACTCATGTCCTCCAGCAGTGGCCCGAGCCCGGAGCCCTCGTAGAGGAAGGCGGCCGACTCTATCTCTGGCCTGTGGAGAATGCGACTCCCGGTCTGCTTGTTGTCAACACCTCCGACGAAGTGGTGACTCTGCGCACCGAGCCAGGAGCACAGGGCGGCTTGATCATGGAGCCGGGTGGCTTCACCTTCTTCTCAGCCAGCAACTGCAACATCCTCTCGGGCGGAATCGCCGAGACGGAGAGCGGCAAGATTGATGGGGGTTGGAACGGCCCCTGTGACCAGAACCTGGTGTGGCAGCTCGGCTGAGGAGTCGGTCAGCCGACCCCGAGCCCCGCAGGATTGGCAGCGTCCCGGCGCGGTTGTCGCGTGCCGGGTTCAGCGGAGGCTCTGAACTAACGCGCCGACGGTAGTCGACGTGGTGTTGTGCCGGTAGTGGGGTTGTCCTCGAGCTCGACGGTTGGTGACGAGTCCGACCTCGCCGTGCAGGCAGCGGTCGTTGAACCAGTCGATGTACTCCGCGATCTCGAGGTCGTCGATGCACTTCCGCGGGCCTTTGTTGGCTCTTCAACCTTCCGCGTGACGCGGGTCTGAGGTAGGTGCTCGTGGCCCTGCGACAGGCTGGGTGTTGTTCAAGCATCCAGAAGTCAGGACCACGAGCGAACCCTCGGGGCGACGTTCGCCCCCGTCGATCTCCAGCTGCCAGCCGCACGCCAAGGTGCCGTCGTCGCAGACGATGGCGTCCGGGTAGACCGAGGGGAGGTGCTTGTAGCCCAGGCCGCACGCTGACGCACAACGCGGCTATGAATACGCCCGGTATGCCGACGCACCTGCGGCACCGTCATCGCACGACCTAGACGACGCCGGCATCCACCAGCAACAGGGAGACACGCCCTAGTCATTTCTGACGATGCGGCCGGACGCGCGCCCGTTCGACAATGCGGCTCGGACTGTCGGGAGGGGGACGGAGATGGGCATGGGTCGGAGGAGGCGCGTCGCTGTGGTGGCGGTCGCCGTGGGGTGCGCCGTCGCCGCGACGACAACGGGTGCATCGGCTGGATGGTCGGTCCACGACGGGGGGACGGTCACCGATATCCGGGTCCCGCCCGGGGGCGGTCCGACCGATGTGTGCGTCGACGAGATCCACGGGCTGGCGGGCTACGCCTCGGCGATCGATCCGGGCAGCGATCCGAACGACTTCCCGATCGACCCCAGCACCCTGACCCCGACCGCCTACGAGGTCTACCTCGGGCCTCCCGGCGTCGATCTCTTCGTCGACGAGACCCCGCCGGGATTCCGAGTCGGATACAACGACGGTGGCGGCGTCTTCCACCCGGCGCCGCGGATCGCCGCCTTCACCAGTCCGCCCCGGGAGGCGTGGGACCCGATCGAGATCGGCACCGACTTCTACGTCTTCACCGCAGCCTCCTTCTCCCAAGCGCTCGCGGGAGTCGCTCCCGGTGCCACCGTCGGGCTCAAGCCGCACCCGACCAGTCCCTTCGCGACGATCGCCGAGGCCAAGGCCGTCGACTGCGGCGACAAGGGCTTTCTCCGACGTTGGGAGCGCGACGACAACTTCTGCAACGCCGCGGGTGCTCGGGTGCTTGCCGGCGACGTGACCGGTGACCGCCGCGCCGACCTCGTCTGCAACGACCGGGCCAGCGGAGACCTCTGGGTCGCGGCGGCGGGCGCCGACGGGACTTATCGGACGGGTCTCGCGAAAAGCCGCACCGCACTCTGCCGTACCAGCGGGGAGCGGCTCCTGCTGGCCGACGTCAGCGGCGACCGCCGGGCAGACCTGATCTGTCAGCGCAAGGCATCGGTGTCGGTCGCACTCGCGCGCACGAGCGGCAAGTTCGCGGCGTCGAGTTGGAGCGGGCGGGTTCCGGTCTGTCGCGGCTCGCGGGCAGCCCTGGTCACCTCCGACGTGAACGGCGACCATCGGGCCGATCTGGTCTGCCGCTCGGCGAAGAGCGGCACCACCCGCGTGGCCCTGGCCACCAAACGCGGCCGCTACCCGCGGGTCGACTGGACCGGTCGGGTCGGGTTGTGCGGCAAGGGCACCCTGCTGGCTGGTGACCTCAACGGCGACGGCCGTGGCGATCTGCTGTGTCATACCTCCACGGGCAAGAACGCGGTCGTGCTTGCCGGGCGCGACGGTGGATTCGACGGGCGCGTCCGCTCCGGCACCCTTACCGGCTGCGCCGCTGGGGCCGCGGTGTCGCTGGCCGACGTCGACAAGAACCGGCGCGCCGATCTGATCTGTCACTACCCGGCCGACGGTTCGGTGCGCGTCGCGCTCGCCCGGAGCGGCGGAAAACTGCCAAAGATCGGCTTCATCCGCAATCTCGGCTTCTGCTACGGCGCGGGGGCCACGCTCCGGGTAGGTGACGCAACCGGCGACCGGCGAGCCGACCTTCTGTGCCGGACCTCGGGCACCGGCTATGTCTCTGCGGCCTACTCAGACCTCTGACGTGACTCCAGGAACTCCTCGACTCGGGTGAACGCGCGGTCAAGGTCGAGCCATCCGCCGCGGGCGCGCGGATCGAGGCCCACAGGCGGCGGAAGTGACGGAGCCATCGGCGGTGCAGACGCGCCGAGTTCGGCGAACCACGCCCGAACCGTGACCGACGGTTCGACCTCGTGGGCCGACTCGAGGAGAACGAATGCGGCCTCTGCGTCCTCGCCCGAACCGCTGCGACGCCAGCGCTCCATGGCGATCTCGGCGAGTTCTCTCCGATCCCCCTCCTCAGCGGCATCTTCCGCGAGGATCCTGAGTGACGCTAGGGCGTCCTCGTTGCTCGCCTCGGCCACGGAGCGCGCGAGTCCCGCGCGGCGTCGGAGGTCCGCGCGTCCGACGGCAGCCGCCACTTCCTCGGCTGCGGTGGCCGATGCCGCGGCCGTTCCAGCATCTCCCGCATGAGCCGCGGCGACGGCTAGGCCCGCGCGGTCGCGGGCTTCAAGCACGACCCGACCCAAGCTTGCGTCGATGGAGGCCAAGCGCCGCCACGCCTCCACGTTGGCCCCTGGTTCGGCGAGTTCGCTCGCAGACAGCCAGGTGTGCAAGGCATTGGCGGCCGTCGTCGGATCCCCGAGATCCAGGCTCTTCTCGATCGCGACGCTCGCGCACGCTCCAGCATGACGATCGCCCATTCCTGCCCGCAGCTGCGCCTCGTTGCTCAGACTCATTGCCAGATGGCGGCGGTACCCAATGTGGTCGGCGACGGTCCTCGCCTGGCTGAGTAGGCGTAGGCAATCGCTGTGGTTGCCGGACTCGTACGCACAGCCGGCGAGGTCGCTGAGCATGTGAACCTCGGCGACCGCGTCGCCCGTCGTCCGCGCGTAGGCAAGCGCGCGTTGGAGTGGGTCGACGGCCTCGTCGGCGAGCCCGGCGATCAGTAGTGCCGCGCCGAGCGCGGCGCGTGCCGCGGTGCTCGCGCGCAGGTCGCCGGCGGCGTCGGCACGCGTCACGAAGGTACGCGCCGCCTCGATCGCTGTTGTCGTATCACCGAGTTCACTGGTCGCGATGACGAGGAGCTCGGCGCCGCGCTGGTAACGAGCCTCGTCGTCCTCGCTCAGTGTGAGCAGGGTGCGCGCGGCCTCGGCAGCCTGTTCGAACTCGCCACAGCTGAACGCGGCCTCGGTCAGGACGAGGGCCCGGCGGGCTCGGATCTCCGGGTCGGCGGAGTCGGTCGGCTCGCGGGCCTCAGCGAGGACCTCACTCGACCGGCCGGCCACGCGCAGCACCTCGAGCCGCTCGATCTCGACGCGATCGCGGGCCTCCCCGGTGAGCAGGGGCCGCACCCGCTCCAGGTACTCGGCGGCCCGCGGCAGGTCCCAGGATCGGCGGGCCGAGGCGGCGGCCGGTGGGAACCAGCGGCGGATCAGGTCGAGGTCGTCGAGGTGGGCCACGTGGTCGGCGATCTCGACCGGGTCGGCGCCGACTTCGGCGAGGTGGTCGACGGCCCGGCGGTGGGCGCGGCCGCGAGCGGCGTGGCTCATTGCCGAGTGGACGACGTCGCGCAGGGTCCGGTGGGGGAGTCGCCACTGCTCGCCGACCCGCTCGGCCAGGCCGTCGGTCGCGAGCCTCTCGAGCGCTGGCGCCGGGCCTGGGTGGCCCGAGAGCGTGGCGATCGTCGCCAGGTCACTCGGCTGCCCGAGGACCGCCAGGTGTTCGAGCACTTCGCGGTCGGCGGCGTCGAGTCGGTCGACCTGTTCTCGCAGGAGGCCGGCGAGCGCCTGGTGCGGGTCGCCGTCGTGGTCGATCGGGGGCGGGGGCGAGCCCACCTGCCAGCCGGCCCATAAGGCCTGGGCCGCGGTGCGGATGTAGAGCGGGTTGGTGCCGGCGCGCGCTGCCACCGCCTCGGCCAGCCAGGACGGCGCGGTGCCGCCGCCCGCCTCCCGCCACGCCTGCGCGGCCAAGCGCTCCGCCTCGTCGGGGGAGAGGCCGCCGATCGGCACGGCCGGTTCGGCGCCCGGAACGTCGCGGGTGAGCAGCAGCGAGGTGCGGGAGCCGAGCAGCGGGGCGCCGAGCCCGTCGAGGACGGTCGCGGCGAGACCGTCGAGGTCGTCGGCGTTGTCGATCGCGACGAGCAGCGGGGGTTGGTCGTCCGGGGCGCGGAGTAGTCGGGCGAGGAGGTCGCGGACGAGCTCGGTCTGCAGGTCGCGGTCGTGGGTGGGGCCGGGGTTTCGTCGGCGCTCGCTGGCGCTCGCTTGCTCAACCTCCGGCGACTCGCTGGCGCTCGCTTGCTCAACCTCCGGCGGGCGGCCGGTGCTCGGGTGTTCGACCTCCGGCGGCTCCGCCCAGAGTGGTGAGTCGAGCAGGACGTCGAGAGGGCGGCCAGGGAGGCGCGCGGCCAGGGCGTCGTGCCACAGCCTCGGGTCGGCGTCGGGGGCGAGTCCGAGCAGGTCGGCGAGGAGGTGACGCCAGACCAGGTGCGAGCGCCCGCGCGGATGGAGGCCGACGTCGGTGGCGACGACCCTGGACCCGCGGGCAGTCGCGCGGGCCGCCGCCTCCTGGAGCAGCCGGGTCTTCCCCGTGCCGGGCCCACCGGCGAGCGTGAGCGCGCCGCCCTCGGCCAGCAGGGCGTCGATCGCGTCGAGGGCGATCGCCTGACCGACGATCGGCGTCCGGACGGGCTCGGACGCCGCCGCGGGCCCCCACCCGTCGACGCGGTGGACGACGACCGGCTCGGCGTGCCCCTTGAGCAGCAGCGGCTCGGCGAGCCGGCCTCCGTCGAGGGCAGCCGAGGCGAGATCCCAGGTGACGTCGTCGACGAGCACCTCTCCGGGGCCGGCCGCCTGCATCAGGCGGGCCGCGGTGGTGACGGCGAGTCCGACATGGGCCGGAAAGCTCCGGATCGCCGAGCCCACCAGCGCGGTGAACACGCGACCCGTGGCCACGCCGACCGAGATCGACGGCGCCCGCTCGCGCAGGCGCAGCGCCGCCTGGGTCGCGCGCGAGGCGTCGTCGGCGTGGGCGAGGGGGGCGCCGAAGACCACCATCGCGACGGTCCCCTTGTCGCCGCCGGACACCTGCACGACCTCGCCCTCCCACTCGGTGACCAGCCAGAGCAGGGTGGCGACGTCGTCGAGGAAGGTGTGCGGCTCGGCATCGTCGACCGGCGGGAATCGCACGAACGCCGAGGAGACCTGCCGGTGGCTCTCCCACTCCGAAGCCGGGCGGCCGAGGAGTCTCGGCGGCACGAGCGCGGCGAGGGTGCCGCCGTCGCTGGTCTGTCCGCCGGTGGCGGGACCGACGGCGTCCGGGGCGGCGGCGCTCGGGTCGACGTGGACGCCGCCGACGTCCGCCGCGGCCTGTGCCGTCTCCGCGAGGTCGAGACCTGGGCCCAGATGCACCGCCACCGCGCGGTCGTGCGCGTGCGCGACGGCGGAGGTCACCGGTCCGCGGGCGATGCCGATGCGGGCGCGCAGCATCACCGGCCCGGCGAGGGTGGAGGTGCCGGACAGGTCGCCGGCCACCCGGGCCACTGTCTCGGCGGCGTCTCGCGCCGACTGGAGCGCCTCGTTCGTGGGCGCGTCGAACACGAAGGTGAGCGCGTCGCCGCCGAACGCGATCGGGTCGCCGCCACGCGCGACGACCTCCCCGGTGATCGCGCTGAAGAAGCCGCGCAGCAGGCCGCCGAGTTGCTCGGTGCCGCGGCTGCCGTGCTCGGCGAGCCGTCCGATGAGCGGGGTGAAGCCCTCGAGGTCGACCATCAGCGTCGTCGCCGGCGAGGTCCACGAGGCGCCCGGTCGCATCAGGCCGTGATCGATCACCCGCCGAGGTGCGAAGGCCGCCGGATCGCCGTGCATCGCCCGACCTCCCCGCGCCACCCAGAACGCCGATGCGTCCGGCGTCCCATTCTGGTTCACTGAGGTGTGGAGTGGCCACTGTTCGCGGCGCTGCAGGACGCCGAACGGGAGTCCTTGCTCGCGCTCGCCCGGCCGCGCCGCTTCGACCGGAACGAGGTCGTCTGCCATGCCGGCGACCCGGCCGACTCCCTGCACCTGGTCGAGGCCGGCCACCTGGCCGTGCGCGGCGCGCTGCCCTCGGGTAACACCGCGACGTTCCGGGTGCTCGCAGCCGGCGACTACTTCGGCGAGCTCGCGCTGCTGCGCAAGGACGGGCTGCGGACGGCGAGCGTCGTCGCGCTGGAGCCGAGCCGGACCCTGGTCATCGCGGGGACGACCTTCCGCCGCCTGCTGGAGTCGGACCCGCGGATGGGGGTGGCGCTCTCGGCGCTCCTGGCCGACCGGATCGACCAGCTCAGCGGGCGGCTGCTGGAGACGATGTACGTCGGTCTCGACCGCCGCGTCTACGGCCGGCTACTCGAGCTCGCGACGTCCTACGGCATCGCCGACAACCGCGCCAGCATCCCGCTCGGCCAGACGAGCATCGCCGACCTCGTGGGAGCCACCCGGCCCTCGGTCAACCAGGTGCTCCAACGACTCGCCCGCGACGGGCTGGTGGAGATCAGGCGCGGCGGCGTCGACCTGCTCGACGTCGCCGAGCTGACCCGCCGGGCGGGCTGGTCGGGCTCTGTTCGCAACCCGACATTCGGAGCGTTCGCGGACTGACGGAACCGGAGCGCGGTTCGGCGAAGCATCCGATGCATGCCCACGAACCCCACTCGCACCGAGTCTCCCGCCTCTTCTCCCGCCTCGATCGAAGACCTCGTCGCCGGAGCCCGCGAGGGCGACTCCGACGCCTGGACCGAGCTCATGAGCCGCTTCGACGCACTGCTGCGCGCGACCGCCCGCCGCTACCGGCTCAGCGACGCCGACACCGAGGACATCACCCAGAACGTCTGGCTCCTCCTCGTCGAGCACCTCGACCGGCTGCGCGAGCCCAAGGCACTGCCGGGCTGGATCGCGGTGACCGCCGCGCGCGAATGCGGCCGGCTGGTCGGCCGCGCGCGCCGGACCGTCGCCGTCGACCCCACCGAGCCGACCGGCCTCGACCAGCTCGAGCTCGCCTGCCTCGGCGACGTCGAGGAGCCGGACGCCGGCGTCCTGCGCACCGAGGCGCAGCAGGCGGTCCGCGCCGGTCTCGACGAGCTCCCGGCCCGTTCCCAGGACCTGCTGCTGCTTCTCGCCCAGGCGGACAGTCCCTCCTACGCCGAGATCAGCAAGCGCCTCGACATGCCCATCGGCAGCATCGGCCCCACCCGCGCCCGCTGCCTGCACAAGCTGAGCCGGACCACCGCCGTCCGCGACCTCCTCGACGTCGCCGCCTGACCTCGGGTCGGGGGCCGCCGGTGGCGATAGTCCCTGGCGAAACGGTTTCTACGGGGCCGAAAAGACAACCCGATCGCCAGGGACTATCCCGCCCGGGGGCGGCCAGCCGTGCGTTCAGGGTCGGAACGACGGGTCGCGGCCGATGAAGGCCATCAGGCGGGTGACCGGGTCGACGTCGTCGGGCACCGGCACGCGCGGACCGAACTGGCCGCTGGCGCGCAGCATCTGGTCCATCGGCTCCATGCCGGCGAACATCTCGGCGGCCAGGTCGGGATCGAGGTCCTCGGCCTGCCCGGTGGCCCGCGCGAGGTCCCAGGTGTGCATGAACACGTCGGGGCTGTAGATCCGCGAGAGCGCCTCGGGCACGGTGGGGTCGCCGAGGTGGGGGTTGTCGACTCTGATCGAGGCGGTAGCGGGGTCGTCGAGCAGCGCCTGGACGGCGTCGGCCTGGGCCCGCCAGGCGCCGACCGGGTCCTCCTCGACACTCGGCGCCTCCCCGACGTCAAGCACGACGCCGGCGCTGCCCTGCAAGAACGCCGGCAGCCAGTCGACCAGGTGGCGGACGACGTCGCGCGCGGTCCAGCCCGCGACCGGTGCGGCGGCGTCCCAGCGACCCAGGCGCTCGGCCCCCTCGACGCGCTCGGTGAAGCCGGCCGCGACGGCGCGATGGAAGGCCGCAGGACTCGACATGTCGATCACGCCGCCCAATCTGCCGTGAGTGCGCAACGGTGATCAAGCCCGCCGCGACCGATTCGGGGCAAGGTGGCTCTCATGATCACCGACGGCCTCGACCGGCTGCTGACCTTGGCGCAGACGGCGCTCGACGAGCCCGAGCTCGCGGGAGCCGAGCTGGCGTCCAGAGCGCACCTGTCCCGGTTCCACTTCGACGGGGTGGTGCGGGCCGCTGGCGGGGAGGCGCCCGGTGCGCTGCGCCGGCGGCTGCTGCTGGAGCGCGCCGCGTACCACCTGGTGCGCCACCCGCGGCGCCGGATCCTCGACGTCGCGATCGATGCCGGCTACTCCTCCCACGAGGCGTTCAGCCGGGCCTTCACCCGGGCCTACGGGTCGAGTCCGAGCGAGCTTCGCGCGGACCCCCCGACCGCCTACCGCTCGCTGGAGCTACCCGGTGTGAGCGGAGTCCACTTCCAACCTCCCGGCGGCCTCCGGCTGCCGGGCGAACGCAAGGAGTCCAGCATGGATGTCATCAAGCAACTCGTCGTGCACCACGTCGAATCGCTGTCGGCGCTCATCGAGGCCGCCTCGGCGCTGCCCGACGAGGTGCTCGACCAGGAGATCGCCCAGTCGGTCGAAGGGATCGACGACAACCCGACCCTGCGTGGCCTGCTCAACGGCATGGTCACCCAGGAGGAGCACTGGCTGTCGGCGCTGCGCGGCGGCGACTGGCCCGACGAGAGCGACCAGACGATGGCCGGGCTCGCCGCCCGGCAGCGGGTCGCCGGCCGCGACTACCTCGAGTTCGTCCGCCGCGCGGTCGACGACTCGACCATGACCGACACCTTCGTCGACACGACCTGTGACCCGCCGGCCACCCACAGCGTGGGCGGCACCATCGCGCACGTGATCACCTTCGGCGCGGTGCGCCGCACGATGGCGGTCGGCGCCCTGTGGACCGCCGGCATCCGCGACTTCGACCGGGCCGACCCGCGGCCGTTCGTGGACGCCCTCGCCGAGGCCTGATCGGTCAGTCCAGCACCGCCGGCCCCGGCGGATCCCACACGAGCACTTCCTCGACGTCGGGCACACCGGCGCACGGGTAGGGAGACACCAGGATCAGCGGCGGCTCCAAGGTGCCGACCGCGGGGGGCTGCCCCAGTACGCCGTGCCGCGGACCCGGCCCCGACCCTGGTGGCGGCGGGTGAGACGCCGCCGGCGTCTGCGAGGCAGCGGGCGAGGGGGCCGGCACGGGCACACCCGGCGTGCTCGGCCCAGCAGCTGAGGGCTGGCCCGGCGGTGGTGCCCCTGGGCCAGGGGCAGGCCCAGCCCCGTGACCGGGGTCGGGCGGCACGTGCGGGACATGCGGTCCCTGAGGTGCCCCAGGAGCCTCCGGCTCTTCCGGATCGGACGGCGCCGTCGGGTCCACGAGCGGCGGCGACACCGGCTCGGCGCCGGGGATCGCGAAGCCGTCGCGGTAGCGCCACAGCGCCTCGAGCCACGCCTCGCCGAGCTCGCCCTCGCGTTCGAGGCGGACGTCGGGGTCGGCGTCCTGGACCGCGCGCATCCCGTCGGTGAACCGGCGCAGCGCTCCCGCGATGGCGCGGACGTCGTCGGCTTCCTCGGCGAGTTCGGCCGACCGGGTGCGGGCCGAGTCGGCGTGGGCGTCGGCCGCCTGGCCGATGAAGCCGGCCGACCAGTCGTCGGCGCGCGCGGCCAGCCGGGCGGTGAGTCCGCTGGCGTGGTCCAGCGAGGTCGCCAGATCGCCTAACGCCCGGACCGCTTCCTCGCAGGCGGCCAGGTCGGCGGTCATGGCTGGCCGCCGGTGTCGAACCCGGTGAACCGGTCACCGACCTCGGAGTCGATGCCCCACCAGAACGGGACCAGCCAGCGCAGCGAGTTGGCGTGGTTCGACAGAGCCTCGGCGAGGGCCTGGCTGCGGTCGGAGAGCACGGCCAGCCCGGCGTTCGAGCGGTCGCAGGTCGTGCCGGTATCGGGGGTGGGCACGGGGAGCAGGTCGGAGATGTCGGCGGAGGCGGCTGCGAGCAGCTTGACGTAGCGCAGGACCTGGGTCTCCTCGAAGCCGATTCCCATGGCTCACGCCGCCTTCGGGGCGAGCTCGACGCTGGCGGCCACGGCCTCGAACAGGTCGCTGTAGTCGAGGTGGTCCTCGCGGGCCGCCGAGCAGGTCAACGTGACGCCGTACCCGTCGACCAGCCACGACCACTGCTCGCACACGACGTCGACGGTGCCCACCCGGTGGGCGAAGCGGTGGTAGAGGACGTCGTAGCCGTCGAGGTCGAAGCGGTCGTCGTCCTCGACGGCGAGCTCGTCGAGCGCCTCGGACAGCTCGGCGAGGGCCTGGGCGCGCCAGCGCACGGCGTCGGGCTCGGTGACCGGGCCGGCTCGCAGGGTGAGGTCGGGACGGATGCCGCTGCCGGGCAGCAGCACCGAGCGTGCGGCGACGACGACGCCTCGATCGGGATCGGAGCGACGCCGCCAGGTGGTGGGCAGGACGATGGTCAGGTCAGGGAGCGTGGAGAGAGTCATGTCACACCGCTTGCTCAGCAACAGCCTGGGGACAAACCAGGGGCCGGCCGGCCTGTGGATGAGCCCGGTGGACGGCCGCTGTTTGGCTGCAGGCCCGCCCTCACGGACAATGACTCGGTGAGTTCGACGCGTCCCGAGAAGCGCACCAGCAAGGATCACCCCATCGTGTGGGGTCTCGTCGCGCTGGTGGCTGTGGCGACGCTGATCGGCGGCATCCTCGGCGGAGGCGTCTTCGTGGCCTCGCGTGCCCTCGGGCTCTCTGGCGGAGGCGGCACCACGGAGGAGACCTCCGGGAGTGGCGGTGGCGAGACGATGATCATCCCCACCCTCACCGACACCGACCGCACTCCGACCGACTACATCACCCTGCGCAACGTGCCGGAGCCTCCGCTGCCGTCCTCGACCTACTCCGACAGCCCCGATGCCAGCGGCGAGATCACCCTCCGTTCGGCGCAGACCTCGGTGGCGCCGCTCCAGACGATCGACCTCAGCGGCACCTACAACGGCGCCGACGACGGCACCAGCCTGCAGGTCCAGCGCTTCGAGAACGGCGACTGGCAGGTCTTCGACGTGACCGCCACCGTCTACAGCGGCGAGTTCTCGACGTACGTGCAGACCGGTCTCACCGGGGAGAACAAGTTCCGGGTGATCGACCTGACCACCGACACCGCCTCCAACGACGTCGTCATCGACGTCGGCTGAGCCGTCGGTCCTCGCGGCCGACCCAGTAGCCGGTCCACGCCGTCCCGGCCACGCCGAGCAGCCCGATGACGATGCAGGCGGTCGCCAGCGGTGCGACCGCGGCGACGGCTCCTACCACGAGCGGGCCGCCGGAGATGCCGATGTCCCCGCACAGCCGCCAGCCGCCGAGGAACTGGGCGCGGCCCTCGACGGGAGCGGCGTCGGCGCCGAGCACCATGACGATCCCGGAGCCGAGGCCGTTGCCGACCGCGATGAGCACGTACGCCGCCGCGACCGCCACCGTCGTCGTCGCCAGAGGCAGCAGCAGTGTCGCGAGGGCGACGGTGGCCACCACGGGCACCGCGACGACCAGGCGTCCCACTCGATCCATCAGCCAGCCGCCGGGGTAGAAGAACAGCATGTCGATCGCCCCGGACAGGGCGAAGATCAACGAGGTCGCGCTCGGCGAGATCCCGACGTGGTCGGCCCACAGTGGGAGCAGGCTGTTGCGCACCGAGCGCGACGCCGAGATCACCACGACCGCGGTCCCGAGCGTCAGCAGGGTGCGCCGGTGGCTCACCAGCACAGACCACACGCTCAGGTGGCGGGCTCCATCCGCGGCCGCGCGCCGCTCGGCTCCGAGGTCGGGCATCGCCAGCGCCAGAGCGGCCGCGCCGATCGCCGCCAGGCAGGCGAACCAGAAGACCGCCGACAGGTCGAGGAGCGAGATCAGGCCGGCGCCGAGGAGCGGTCCGAGGAACAGCCCGACCCGGTGCGAGCCGCCGAGCGTGGAGAGTGCGCGCGCCCGGTGGCTGAGCGGCACGACGTCGATCATGAAGCCCTGGCGGGCCATGAGGAAGATGGTCCAGGTCATCCCGCTGAGCACCACCGCCGCGCCGAGCAACCACACCGAGCCGGCGAGCGCGCCGGCCGCCATCGCGACGGCGTCGGCGAGGCCGGCGTACATGAGCGCCTGGCGCTCCCCGATCCGCGCCACCAGCGCACCCCCGGGCAGCGAGGCGACCAGCATCCCGATGCCGAGCAGGGCCACGATGATCGCCGCGGTGCTCACGTCCGAGCCGAGGTCGCGCGCCCGCAGCGCGAGGATCGGCATCACCGCGCCGTGGCCGGTGGAGCTGACGATCGTCGGCCCGTACGCCGTCAGCGCGACGTCACGCAGCCGGAACTGCTCCGGTGACGTCGGCGGTGAGGACACCCGCCCCATTCTTGCCGCACCATCGCCCCAGACCACGCCGACCCGTCCGCTATGGCTGACGGGTCACCGTGAAATCTGCGCTGACCCGTCAGCTATGGCTGACGGGTCAGCGTCGATTGGGGGGTCGGCGGCTGTGGAGAAGCTTGTTTCTGGGCTCAGCAGCGGGCGGGTTCGGGTGCCGTGGTGGAAACGGGGGCCACCGGACGGGGACGGCGGCGGTACTGCCCGGCGAGCACCGAGCCCAGGACGATCGCCATGCCGAGGGCCTGGACCGGGCCGAAGGCCTCGGCGGCGAAGGCGACGCCGAGGACGGTGCCGGTGACCGGGTTGAGCAGGCCGACCAGCGCGACCGCGCCGGCAGGCATCCGGGAGAGCCCGTGGAACCAGCAGGTGTAGGCGATGACCGTGCCGAACAGGCCGATCCACAGGAAACCACCCGCCGCCGGCAGGTCGATGGCCGGGGGAGCGCCCTCGACGAGGAGGGCGAGGGGCAGGAGGAGTAGGCCGCCGGCGACCAGCTGCCACGACACGAGCGTCAGCATCGGGACCGGCGCCTTCCACCGCTTGACGAGCACGAAGCCGAGCGCGGAGACCAGCACGGAGCCGAAGGCACCGAAGAGGCCGAGCGGAGTGACGCCGTCGGGCGAGCGCAGCACGAGGAGCGAGACTCCGGCCAGGCCGATGAGCGCGGCGACGACGCGGATCGCGACCGGTCGCTCGCGCAGCAACGGCCACGCGATCGCCATCACGGCGAGCGGTGATGCGGCCTGGATGGTTGCGGCCAGACCGCCGGGAAGCTCGTAGGCCGCGAGGAAGATCAGCGGGAAGAAGAGGCCGATGTTGCAGGCGCCGAGCACCGCGGCCTTCCACCACCACTCGCCCTTCGGCAGCTGCCGAAGGATCAGCAGGAGGATGAGCCCGGCCGGCAGGGCGCGCATGAGCGCGGCGAACAGCGGCCGGTCGGGCGGGAGGGACTTCTCGGTGACCAGGTAGGTGGAGCCCCACGCCACCGGCGCGATCGCGGTGAGGGCGATGACCCGTCCCAGTGCCGATTCGGCTTTCTCTTCCATGGAAGAGAGTTTATCTTCCGAGTAAGATATTGTCGAGACCATGACGCCCGCGGCACAGACTCGCCAGGACCTCGACCACGTCGGCCGCATCCGGCAGCAGTGGGCCGAGCAGCGCCCGGAGCTGGATACGACCCCGATGGGCATCATCGGGCGGGTCCATCGCCTCGGCGAGCACCTGAACGGCGAGCTGCGGCCGGTCTTCGCCGCTGCCGGACTCAGTGACGGCGAGTTCGACGTGCTCGCCTCGCTGCGTCGCGTGGGCGAGCCGTACGAGCTCACGCCCGGAGGCCTGATGGCCACCACGATGGTGACCTCGGGTGCGGTCACCAAGCGCGTCGACCGACTCGCCACCGCCGGTCTCGTCGAGCGCGCCGTCTGTCCCGACGACGCCCGCTCGCGACGGATCCGGCTCACCGCCGCGGGGCTCGCGCTGGTCGATGAGCTGGTGGAGAAGCACCTGGTGAACGAGGAGCGACTCCTCGGCGGTCTCGACGCCGCCGAGCGAGCCCAGCTCGAGGCTCTGCTGGAGAAGTGGAGCCGGGCACTGGACCAGTAGGTGCCAGTGCCCGGCGGGTGGAGGCTCGATCAGGGCAGGTAGTCGAACGTGTCCGGGTTGGGGCCGATCCGGCCGGCGGACCCGCGGTCGAGGGCGTCGATGATCGCGATCTCGTCCGGTGAAAGGTTGAAGTCGAACAGGTCGAAGTTCTCGCGCATCCGCTCCTCGTGCATCGACTTCGGGAAGACGATGTCGCCGCGCTCGAGGTGCCAGCGCAAGGTGACCTGCGAGGGCGTCTTGCCGTGGGCCGTGGCGATCGCGCCGATCGCCTCGTCGTCGAGGATCTGGCCCTGCGCGATCGGCGACCAGGCCTCCACGACCGCGCCGACGGCGTGGGTCGCGGCCCGGGCATCCTCGTTGCCGAAGTAGGGGTGGACCTCGATCTGGTTGACCGCCGGCACGATCCCGGTCTCGGAGACGATCCGGTCCAGGTGCTCGGGCTGGAAGTTCGAGACGCCGACGGCGCGGGCGCGGCCGTCGTCGACGAACTCGGTCAGCGTGCGCCACGTCGAGACGTAGTCGCCGTCGTAGAGCGTCGGGAGCGGCCAGTGGATGAGGAACAGGTCGATCTGGTCCACCCCGAGCCGGCGCAGGGTGTCGTCGAAGGCGCGGCGGGCGTCGTCGGGCCGGTGGGCGCCGTTGCCGAGCTTGGAGGTCACGAAGATCTCCTCGCGCGGGAGACCGGATGCGGCGATCGCGGCGCCGGCCTCCTCCTCGTTGCCATACATCTCAGCGGTGTCGATGTGGCGGTAGCCCACCTCGAGCGCCTTGGAGACGGTCTCCTCGGTCTTCTCCGGCGGCACCAGATAGAGGCCGAAGCCGAGCTGGGGGATCTCGGTCTGGTTGTTGAGGGTCAGGGTCGGGACAGTCGATGCCATACCTAGCACCACAATCGCGAACGCCTCGCTATTCCCGCCGGCCTCCCGCCGCGTGCCGGTGAGTCAGCTCAGTCCGCTGCTGGGCAGCGGCACGAAGCAGAAGCCCTCGCCGCGCAGGCGCCGGATCTCCGAGGGCAGTGCGGCCAGTGTGGCCGAGGAGTTCGCGACGCCGTCGTGGTGCAGCACGATGCTGTTCGACCGGCCACGGGCGACCACCTGGGACACCGTGGACTTGCGGATCTGGGCCGCCGACAGGCCGTCCCAGTCGCGGGAGTCGACGTTCCACAGCGCCATGACGCGGTGGGTCTTGCGAAGCACGGTGGTGACATCGGCGTCGGTGGCGCCGTAGGGCGGCCGCACGAACGGCGAGATCTTGCCGACTCCGGCGTCGCGGAGGGCCTGGCGGGTGCGCTTGAGCGTCGAGCGGATCTCCTTGCGCGACAGCTTGCTGAGGTCCTCGTGGTTGTAGGTGTGGTTGCCGATCGCGAAGCCCGCATCGGCCACGGCGCGCGCCACCTCGGGGTACTGCGCCACCCGGCTACCCACCATGAAGAAGGTCGCGGGCACGTGCCGCTCCTTCAACAGCGCGATCAGGTCGGGCGTGATCGTGGGGGAGGGGCCGTCGTCGAAGGTGAGCGAGACCCGTCCCGCCTTGCAGCGGCCGGCGGGGATGCGGTCGCTCTGCGGCGAGGGAGTCGCCGGCGTCTGATCGGCCGGGGTCTGATCCGCTGGCCGAGTCGGCCTGTCGGAGGGCTTGTTGGTAGGCCGCTGCTCGATCGCGGCTGCGTCGTGGTGGCCGGCGCGACGCTGGGCCTCCGACTTCGCCGCCGACGGGGTGGTGGTGGCCACGACGACGCCGACCAGGCCCACCACGATCGCCAATCCGACCGCGGCGAAGGTCAGCAGCGTGGGTAGCAGGGAGCGGGACGGCGTGCGGGGTTCCATGCCACCTTGGACGCCGAAACCCCAGTCCTGGTTGTCATCTCACGCAATCTGTTCAGCGCAGCCAAGAGGCCATCAGGCGTCCGACCCGGGCGAGCTGGGCCCGATCGATCCCGGACGGGAGGTCGCCCGCACTGTGGTAACCGGCGTAGGGCGTACTGCCCAGCCGGGCGGCAGGCAGGCCTTCGTCGGCGAACGACTCGTGGTCGCTGGAGGTCTCGAACTCCTCGCGCACCGTCGGAACGTCCGCCTGGCGGGCAACGCGTTCCAGAGCGGTGCTCACATCGTTGGCCTCGCGCACGGTCTGCACCGGGACGACGTCGCCGACACCCACCCGGTCGAGCGACACCATCGCCTCCAGGCTGCGTCGCTCGGCCCGGCCCAGTTGGGAGACGTAGGCCTTGGAGCCGTAGTGATGTGCCTCGCCAGGGCCGCGCGGTTCCTCGGACCCGAAGAGCACCAAGGTGACCGGCAGACGCGTCCGACGTCCGTCCATCGCCTCGGCAAGGGCGAGCAGCACGCCGACCCCGGACGCGTTGTCCTCGGCGCCAGGCGCCTGCGGCACGGTGTCGAGGTGCGCTCCGACGAGCAGCCACGGCTCACTCGGATCGTGTTCGCCGCGGGTGGCGATCAGATTCACCGACGGACCGGCCTCCACCGGTACGCCCCACGAGTTCCCCGCCGGCGTCGGGAAGCGCTGCCGCTCGACCTGCCAACCGGCCGCCGTCAGTTGCCGCTCGGCCCAGGCCGCGGCCCGGAAGTACGCCTCGGTGTGACCGGGCCGCGGGCCGATCATGTCCGCCAGGTGCTCGACCGCCCTGAACGCGGTTGCCACCTCGACGTCGTCGGCGGAGAGGCGTGGATCAGGGGCCAGGGTGGTCGGCTCGGTGGTCGGTGACGGATCCGACGCCGTCGCCGGGGTCGATGTCGGAGCCGTTGCGCTGCGGCTCGGCTCGTTCGGCGACTCACTGGGTGCCGACTCGCCGGGCTCGCCCGCGCAGCCGGCGAGCAGGGCCACGACGAGGAGTGGTGGGACGAGGCGACGCATGGCGTGATGGTCGCAGGCCGGTCAAGGGTGCTCAGGGCTCGCGCCGGAATCGTCGCGGGCGGCCGGAGGCCGCCGGTCCTGCCGCCTCGAAATGCCGCGAGTGACGAAATAGCTGCCGAAGAAGGCGACGGCGAACTCCGCGCAGAACATCAGGGCGACGGCGGGGAGGAGGGCGAACGCGATCAGGTCGGGCTGATGCCCGAGGGAGACCAGGGTGATCAGGACGGCAAGGGCACCGAAAGGCACCAGGCACAGGATGACCGGAACCAGGATCAACACCCTGGTGGCGCGGCGGTCTTGAGCCGGACCCAGGTGCCGCCACCGAGCGCAGCTGATCCCCAGCCATACGGCAGCCATCGGAAGCAGGACCTGAACCAGGGTGCCCATGCTCGCCATCATCGTCGTGAGGTCGTGCCCCATGAGGTGGTACCGACCGATTCGACGCTCGATCGAGATTGATCGTTACCGGCTGATACTCCGGAGTGGTGGTGCCGGGGTTTCGTCGGCGCTCGCTGGCGCTCGCTTGCTCAACCTCCGGCGGAGTGGCGGGCCGGTTTCGTCGGCGCTTGCTGGCGCTCGCTTGCTCAACCTACGGCGGACGATGTCAGGCCAGCGCCAGGTCGACCAATAGAGAGGCGTGTGCGTCGGTGGAGTCGATGAGCGGGAGCGGTGAGTCGGTGGCGGAGATGAGCAGGTCGATCTCGGTGCAGGCCAGTACGACGGCCTCGGCGCCGCGCGCACGCAGGTCGTCCATCACCGAGACGTACGCGCCGCGAGAATCGTCGCGGACGATGCCCTGGGTGAGCTCGTCGAAGATGACCCGGTCCACCAGTCCCCGATCGTCGGCGTCGGGGACGAGGACCGAGATGCCATGGGTGGCGAGGCGGTCGGCATAGAAGGTCTCTTCCATCACCCACCTGGTGCCGAGGAGGCCCAGGGCGGTCGACCCGTTGCGTGCAGCCACGGCCGCGACGGCGTCGGCGATGTGCACGGCGCGGGCCCCTGCCTGCGCGGCGGCCGACTCCAGAGCAGGAAAGTTCTTGTGCATCAGGTTGGTGCACAGGCCGACCAGTTCGGCGCCGCCGGCCACGCAGCGGCGGGTCGCGCCGGCCAGGAGCTCGGCGGAGGCGGTCCAGTCGCCACGTTCCTGGCAGGCACGCACCTCGGCGAAGTCCAGCGACTGGAGCGAGATCCGAGCAGAGGAGTGTCCGCCGCGACGGGCGGCGACCTCCTCGTTGATCAGTCGGTAGTAGGTCGCCGTCGAGTGCCACGACATCCCGCCGACTAGGCCGATGGTCTTCATGGGGACAGCCTGCCCTGCTGGTGTGGCGCGCAGGGCCACCGCGGGCCGCGCCGCCTCGGGGACGGCGCTGAGCAGCGTCCACTCCTCGACTTGACGGGAGATGCCTCTGGTCTGGTCCGCACCTTCCTGACAAGGTGGGAGGTGGGTCACACGAGATTTCTCCGCAGGCCGGGAACATCCGGGTAGGGGACGCCGTTGGCATTGATATAGAACTTGAGCCAGAAGAACTCAAGTTGCCTGATTCACGATCACGGAGGAATTCACATGGCACGAGCTGTCGGTATCGACCTCGGGACGACGAACAGCGTCGTCTCCGTCCTCGAGGGCGGCGAGCCCGCCGTCATCACCAATGCCGAGGGGGCCCGCACCACCCCGTCGGTCGTCGCGTTCGCCAAGAACGGCGAGGTGCTCGTCGGCGAGGTCGCCAAGCGCCAGGCCGTCACCAACGTCGACCGCACGATCCGCTCGGTCAAGCGCCACATGGGCACCGACTGGGACGTCGACATCGACGGCAAGGAGTTCACGCCTCAGCAGATCAGCGCCTTCGTGCTGCAGAAGCTCAAGCGCGACGCCGAGGCCTACCTCGGAGAGCCGGTCAGCGAGGCCGTCATCACGGTCCCGGCCTACTTCTCCGACGCCCAGCGCCAGGCCACCAAGGAGGCCGGTGAGATCGCGGGCCTCAACGTCGCCCGGATCGTCAACGAGCCCACCGCGGCCGCGCTGGCCTACGGCCTCGACAAGGGCGACGACCAGACCATCCTCGTCTTCGACCTCGGTGGCGGCACGTTCGACGTGTCCCTGCTCGAGATCGGCGAGGGCGTCGTGGAGGTCAAGGCGACCTCCGGTGACAACAGCCTCGGTGGCGACGACTGGGACAACCGGATCGTCGACTGGATGATCAAGAAGTTCAAGGACGCCCACGGTGTCGACCTCGGCGCCGACAAGATCGCCAAGCAGCGCCTCCAGGAGGCCGCGGAGAAGGCGAAGGTCGAGCTCTCCTCGTCCAGCGAGACCACGATCCACCTGCCCTACATCACCCACGGTGAGAACGGCCCGCTGCACTTCGAGGAGAAGCTGACCCGCAGCGAGTTCCAGAAGCTCACCTCCGACCTGCTCGACCGCACCAAGGAGCCCTTCCGCCAGGTCCTCAAGGACGCCGGCATCAAGGTCTCCGACATCGACCACGTCGTGCTCGTCGGCGGCTCCACCCGGATGCCCGCCGTCACCGACCTGGTCAAGGAGCTGCTCGGCGGCAAGGAGCCCAACAAGGGCGTCAACCCCGACGAGGTCGTCGCCATCGGCGCCGCGCTCCAGGCCGGCGTGCTCAAGGGCGAGGTCAAGGACGTGCTGCTCCTCGACGTCACCCCGCTCTCCCTCGGCATCGAGACCAAGGGTGGCGTGATGACCAACCTCATCGAGCGCAACACCACGATCCCGACCAAGCGCTCGGAGATCTTCACCACCGCCGACGACAACCAGCCGTCGGTGGAGATCAAGGTCGCCCAGGGCGAGCGTCAGATGTGGTCGCAGAACCAGCCGCTCGGCAACTTCGAGCTCACCGGTCTGCCGCCGGCGCCGCGTGGCGTCCCGAAGATCGAGGTCACCTTCGACATCGACGCCAACGGCATCGTGCACGTCTCGGCGAAGGATCAGGGCTCCGGCAAGGAGCAGTCGATGACCATCTCCGGCGGCTCCGCGCTGGCCAAGGAGGACATCGACCGGATGGTCAAGGAGGCCGAGGAGTACGCCGAGGAGGACGCCCGTCGCCGGGAGTCCGTCGAGGCGCGCAACCAGGCCGACCAGGTCGTCTACACCACCGAGAAGTTCCTCACCGACAACGGCGACAAGATCCCCGACGACGTCAAGGGCGAGGTCCAGGCCGACGTGGACGCCCTCAAGGCGATCCTCGAGGACGACAACGCCTCGGTCGAGTCGATCAACACCGCCGTCGGCAAGCTGAACGAGTCGAGCCAGAAGATGGGCGCGGCCATGTACGCCGCCGCCGAGGCCGACGCGTCCGCCGCCGGCGGTAGCACCGGCGCCACCGGCGAGGGCGACGACGACATCGTCGACGCCGAGGTCGTGGACGCCGAGATCGTCGACGACGGGGAGGGCGACGACAAGTGACCGGAACCCCGCGAGACCAGGCAGCGGCGGGTGACCCCGCCGAGCAGATCAGCGGGGTCGACAACTGGGTCGAGGAAGGCGGACCGCTCGAGCCGCAGGACTTCGACGACGTCGAAGGCTCTGCTGCCACGGGCGCCGACGGTGAGGGCGACGAGCTCGCCCTCACCCAGGCCGCCCTGGCCGAGCGGACGCTCGACCTCCAGCGGCTCCAGGCGGAGTACCTCAACTACAAGCGTCGCGTCGAGCGCGACCGTGAGGTCGTCAAGGAGAACGCGACCTATGCCGCGCTCGCTCCGATCACCGAGGTGCTCGACACCATCGACCGGGCCCGCGAGCACGGTGAGCTCGAGGAGGGTCTGCGCAGCGTCGCCGACCAGCTCGAGCGCACCGTGGCAGGCCTCGGCCTGGAGAAGTTCGGCGCTCCTGGCGACCCGTTCGATCCGAACCTCCACGAGGCGCTGGCCCACCAGGGCACCGACCCCGACGTCGACCAGACGACGGTGAAGTTCGTGGCCAAGGCGGGCTACAAGCTCGGCCCGCGCATGGTGCGGGCCGCCCAGGTGCTCGTCGTCGACCCCGTCGACGCGTGAGTGCCACCCGTACCGACAACCCAGCAGCGATCGCGGCCGCCGGCACCCCTGCGTGCCGGCGCCGGATCGTTGACGTGGACGACCGATCGAGGAGAGGAGAAGGGGTGATCAACCATGGCTGAGTCCGAAGGTTTCCGCCCGGACTGGGTGCAGAAGGACTTCTACAAGACGCTGGGCGTCGGGAAGGACGCCTCGGCGTCCGAGATCAAGAAGGCCTACCGGAAGCTGGCTCGGGAGAACCACCCCGACTCCAACCCCGACGACACCGCGAAGCACGAGAAGTTCAAGACGATCGCCGAGGCCTACGACGTCGTCGGCGACGCCGAGAAGCGCGCGAAGTACGACGAGATGCGTCAGCTGTACGCCTCCGGTGCCTTCAGCGGCGGTGGCGGCGGGTACGGGCGCGGCGGCGGCTTCGGCGGCGGTGGCGGCGGCTTCGGTGGTGGCAGCTACGGCGGCGGGGGATTCAACCTCGACGACCTGCTCAACGACCGTGCCGGTGGCGGCGGCGGGTTCGGCGACATGTTCGGTGACCTGTTCGGCGCCCAGCGGCGCGGCCAGAGTCAGCGCCGTCCGATCAAGGGCGACGACCTCGAGACCAGTGCGACGATCTCGTTCACCGACGCCATCGAGGGCGTCACGATCTCGCTGCGGCTCAGCTCGGACGCGCCGTGCCCGACCTGCTCGGGCACCGGCGGCAAGCCGGGCACCAAGCCGCACATCTGTCCCGAGTGCGAGGGCGCGGGCTATGTCGTGTCCAGCATGGGCGGTGCGTTCTCGATCAACGAGACCTGCCCGATGTGCGGTGGGCGCCAGCTGATCTATGACGAGGCCTGCCCCACCTGTCACGGCACCGGCCACGGCACCTCCTCGCGCACGATCCAGGCGCGGATCCCGGCCGGCGTCAAGGACGGTGCGCGGATCCGGCTGCGCGGCAAGGGTGGCCCCGGCGAGAACGGCGGCCCGAACGGCGACCTGTTCGTCACCGTGCATGTCAGTCCGCACCGGGTGTTCGGCCGCTCGAAGGACAACCTCACCATCGACGTGCCGGTCTCCTTCGCGGAGGCGGCGCTGGGCGGTGAGATCAAGGTGCCCACCCTGAACGGCTCCTCGGTGACGCTCAAGATCCCGGCCGGCACTCCCAACGGGCGCACCTTCCGGGTCCGTGGGCGCGGCGCGCCGCGCAAGGACGGCACCAAGGGAGATCTGCTGGCTACCGTCGAGGTCCAGGTGCCCGCCGTCCTCGACGAGGCCGCGCGCAACGCCGTCGAGGCCTACCGCGACGCCACCGCCGGCACCCAGCTGCGCTCGGGTCTCTTCGAGGGAGCCGGGCGATGAGCGAGCGCTCGCTGACGCCGCCGCCCTACGACGCTCCGGTCTATGTGATCAGCGTGGCGGCACAGCTCACAGGGCTGCACCCGCAGACCCTGCGCACCTACGAGCGGCTCGGCCTCATCACGCCGGGCCGCACGGTGGGCGGCGGGCGCCGCTACTCGCACCAGGACCTCGAGCTGTTGCGCACGATCGCCGACCTCACCTCGGCCGGCATCGGCATCGAGGGCGTGCGCCGCATCCTCGAGCTCGAGCAGCGCGTCGCCGCGCTGACGGCCACCAACGAGGAGCTCACCGCCGAGCTCGAGGAGGCGCGCGGCGTGCCGAGCGCCTCCCGGGCTCGCGGGCGGGCCGGCGGCGCGGCCGACCGGCTGCCTGTGGTCCGCGCCCCCTCACCCACCCAGTCGGTCGTCGTCTGGCGGCGCGGCCAGCGCTGACCCGCGCCGACACGAAACCCCGGCGACCGACTGCGCGACTGTGCCGCCGGGTCGGCGCATAGGTGCGCCGACGCCACCTGGGTGGTGGGGTGGCCGCGCGCGTAGTCGACCGACACCCGCCGTCAAGGATCGCCTGCGGCGTCCGCTTCGCGGCGGACTTCGTCCGTCCTTGACTGCGGGTCCCGGTCGGTCGACTCATCCGGCGCGCTGCCGGCGCGGCCCCCCTGCTCGCTCCGGTCCTCCGGCTCGTCTGCGCCAGACTCGCCCGACTCGCGGTCCGACGGTCGGTTGCGAGGTTTCGTCGGCGGTCCGCGCTCGTTCCTCATGCGCACCGCTTGCGCAACCTCCGAGGCATCGCCCTGCCGCCGGAGGTTGCGCAAGCGAGCGCCAGCGAGCGATGACGAAACCCCCGACCGTCGCTGCCAACGTTCCCGAGGTCGGTTGCGAGGTTTCGTCGGCGCCGGTCGGGCTCGTTCCTCGCCCTCCCGGCTTGCTCAACCTCCGAGGAAATCGCCCTCTCGTCGGAGCGCAGACGAAACCACGGGTACCCCAGAAAGTCCAACTGGAACATACTAGCGAATACGCGTCCGGCGAGGTAGAATAGGGCATGGCCGCCGCCAACGACACCGGAACCGGGCACCCGCTCGCGGTGTTGGTCGCGCGGTTCAAGAAGGACCTCACCGTCCACGTCGACACCCCGCTATGGAACCTCGACGCCGACGACACCGCCGCGTTGCTGGTCGACCTGACCGAAGTCACCGCCAGCCTCGCCGAACTCGAAGCCCGGACCCTCACCCAGGCCGAAGCACTCGACCTACCCGGCTCGATCGGCGCCCGCTCGACCAGCGCCTGGCTGCGCCGGCTCGTCCCGATCACGCCGGGCCAAGCGTTTCGGACCACCCGGCTCGCGCGTGAGCTCGCCACCCACGAACAAACCCGCACCGCTGCCGCCGGAGGCCGGGTGCTGCCCGACCAAGCAGCCGTGATCGTCGCGGCGGTCGACGAACTCAACCCTGAGTACCGGGACCTGGCCGAGAAGCACCTCATCGGCGAGGCGCAGCATCACGACGCGAAAGCGTTGAAGATCCTCGGCCGCCGGATCCTCGAGGTCATCGACCCCGCCCGCGCCGACGAGCACGAAGCACGGCTGTTGGAGGCCGAGGAAGCACAGGCGCGGAAGAAGACCAGGTTCTCCCTCCACGACGACGACCAGGGCATGACCCACGGCAG
>NZ_JBBMMC010000015.1:0-119900 GCF_037936805.1 Nocardioides epinepheli
CCGGGTGGTGGGGTGGCCGCGCGCGTAGTCGACCGACACCCGCCGTCAAGGATCGCCTTCGGCGCCCGCTTCGCGGCGGACTTCGTCCGTCCTTGACTGCGGGTCCCGGTCGGTCGACTCATCCGGCGCGCTGCCGGCACGGGCTCCGCCCGCGCCGCCGCCTGCGCGGCCACCCCTGCTCGCTCCGCCGTCGCTGATTCGTCCGCGCCTGATTCGCGCGGCTCGCGTTTCCGGGGTCGGTTGCGAGGTTTCGTCGGCGCTGGTCGGGCTCGTTCCTCGCCCTCCCAGCTTGCTCAACCTCCGAGAACGGCCCACTCGCCGGAGGTTGAGCAAGCGAGCGCCAGCGAGCGCCGACGAAACCCCGGCACCCCAAGATCCTCTAGAACACACTAGCGAATACTCGTCATGAGAGGTAGAATCAGACATGGCCGCCACCACCGACCCCGGAACCGGGCACCCGCTCGCGGTACTGGTGGCGCGGTTCAAGAAAGACCTCACCGGCCACGTCGACACCCCGCTGTGGAGCCTCGACGCCGACGACACCACTGCGCTGTTGGTCGACCTGGCCGAAGTCACCGCCAGCCTCGCCGAGCTCGAGGCCCGAGCGGTGACCCAGGCCGAAGCGTTGGACCTGCCGGGCTCGATCGGCGCCCGATCGGCCAGTGCGTGGCTGCGGCGGCTGGTCCCGATCACCCCCGGCCACGCGCACCGCGCCACCCGCCTCGCCCAGGAGCTCGCGACCCACGAACAGACCCGGGTCGCGGCCGCAGCAGGCCGGGTCTTACCGGACCAGGCGCAGGTGATCGTTGCGGCGGTCGACGAACTCGACCCCGAACACCGGGATCTGGCCGAGAAGCACCTGATCGCAGAAGCGGCCCATCACGACGCGAAAGCGTTGAAGATCCTCGGCCGCCGCATCCTCGAAGTCATCGACCCCGCTCGGGCCGACGTGCACGAAGCCCGCCTGTTGGAGGCCGAGGAAGCACGCGCGCGGAAGAAGACGTCGTTCGCGATGTACGACGACGACCAAGGCCTCACCCATGGTCGGTTCACCCTGCCGGCCGCGCAGGGCTCGATGCTCCGCAAAGCCCTCACCGCGCTCGCCGCACCCAAACACGTCCGTGCGACCGACGGCGCGGGGTCGTATGACTACGCCAAGCCCACCCCGCAGAGACTGGGCCTGGCGTTCGCGGAGTACGTGGAGCGGTTCCCCACCGACCGGCTGCCCAAGGCCGGCGGGCTCAACGCCACCGTCATCGTCACCATGCAACTGGAGACCCTGCTCGGCGGGTTGAAGGCAGCCCACCTCGACACCGGCATCGACATCTCACCCGGCCAGGCCCGCCGCCTCGCCTGCGAAGCAGGGATCATCCCCGCCATCCTCAACGGCAACAGCGAGGTCCTCGACCTCGGCCGCACCCGCCGCTTCCACACCCCAGCCCAACGCATGGCGATCGGCCTCGAACAGACCCACTGCCAGACACCAGGCTGCGACACTCCCGCGGCGTTCTGCCACACCCACCACACCCACTCCTGGCAAGACGGCGGCGACACCAACACCAAGGACGCCCGACTCCACTGCCCCTTCCACCACCACCAACTCCACGCCACCGGACAAGCCCACCCGATGCGGACCTAAGCCGACCTTCCTCGACCGCGATCGTCTATCACGCACCTTGCGCTGGAGTCCACTCGAATTCGTACTGTCGCCCGCATGGACCTATCGGACCTGCTCTCCGAGCCGAACAGGCTCGCCCTGGTCGAGATCGACCACCAGGACTGGGTCCTCGCGCTCGGCCACCGCGACCCGATCGAGGCGGCCGGCGCAGTCCGTGCGCTCGTGCGACAGGCGGGAGCGCTCGTCGTGTGCACGCGCTATCTCGGTCCGCTCCCGGACGAGGCGGCCGCGACCGATGGCTCCAGCGCGTTCGCGCCCGGACTCGCGCCGGCTCCGGGGGACCTGGTGCTGACCAAGTACGGCGTCGACGTCACCGACAATCCCGACGTGGTCGACAACCTCCGTCTCCGCGGCATCGAGCGGGTCCTGCTCACCGGCGCGCTCACCGAGCACGGCGTCGCGGCGGCGGCGCGCTCGCTCCTGGTGGCGGGCTTCGAGGTGGGGGTCGTCGGCGCGGCGTGCGCAGGAGCCTCGGCCGCTGGTCACGCGGCAGCGTTGGACGAGCTCGCGGTCGCGGGCGTCCCGGTGGTGGACCTCACCTGATCGGCGATGATCCGCACCTTGCGTTGGAGTGCACTCCAAGACCTACTGTCGAAGACATGACCACCAGCACCGCCGACGTGAGCACCTCCCCCGACGAATCAGTCGGCATCGCGGAGGTGGCCGCGGCCACCGGACTCACCCAGGACACCCTCCGGTGGTACGAGAAGGAGGGGCTGCTGCCCGCGCCGCCCCGGGGCACCGACGGACGACGCCGCTACGACCCGGCCGCGGTCCGGCTGGTGCAGCTGCTGGTCCGACTGCGGCGTACCGGCCTGCCGGTGGCACAGATGCGCGCCTTCTCCACCATGGTCGCCGAAGGCGCCGCGACCCACGGACGCCGCCGCGCGCTGCTCGCCGAGCACCGCACCCACCTGCTGGCCTCCATCGCCCAGCTCCACGACGACCTGGCCGCCCTCGACGCGAAGATCGAGCACTACGACGACCTGATCGCGCGCGGCCTCGACTGCGGCGAGGAGCCGATCACCGATCCCCTGGTGCGCGCCGCCCAGGCCGCCACCCGCTGACCCGACCACGCGAGAGGAAGCCTCATGAGCTCCACCGACCCTGCCCACCCCACCGTCGACCTCGGCGGCCTCGAGGTCAGCCCGATCGGCTTCGGAGGCATGGCGCTGAGCCACGTCTACGGCGGCATCGACCACGCCGACGCCGCCCGTGTGCTGCGCGAGGTGATCGACGCCGGCGTCACCTTCATCGACACCGCCGACGTCTACGGCGAACCCCGCCCCGGAACCAGCGGCCCCGCGGGCACCAACGAGGAGCTCGTCGGCGAGGTCATCGCGCCCGTGCGCGACCGGGTGCAGCTGGCCACCAAGTTCGGCATCACCGGTGCCGTCGGAGCCGACGGCACCCCCGTACGCGGCGACCGGGCCTACGTCCGCGCCGCAGCGGAGGCCTCACTGCGGCGGCTCGGCGTCGACCACATCGACCTGTACTACATGCACCGCCGCGACCTGAGCGTCCCGATCGAGGAGACCGTCGGCGCCATGGCCGAGCTGGTCGCCGAGGGCAAGGTCGGCCGCCTCGGCCTGTCGGAGGTCACCGCCGACGAGCTGCGCGCCGCCGTCACCGAGCACCCCATCGCCGCCGTGCAGAGCGAGTGGAGCCTGTGGTCGCGCGACGTCGAGGCGCACGTGGTGCCCACCGCCGCCGAGCTGGGCGTCGGGTTCGTGCCCTACTCGCCGCTGGGTCGCGGCTTCCTCACCGGCACGATGACCCGCGAGTCGGTCCAGCAGACCGTGATCGCCGGCGCCGAGCGCTTCGGGGAGCACTTCGACGCCAACCAGGCCGTGGTCGAGCAGGTTCGAGCGGTGGCCGAGGAGCTCCACGCGACCCCGGCCCAGGTGGCGCTCGCCTGGCTGCTCCACCAGGGCCGGCGCTTCGACGTCGCCACCGTCCCGATCCCCGGCTCGCGGCGCGTCGAGCGGACCGTGGAGAACCTCGGCGCGCTCACCCTCGAGCTCAGCGAGGACCAGGTCGCCCGACTCGACCGGGTGGCCGACCTGGCCGTCGGCGGGCGCAACATCGTGTCCGACCCGCGCTGGATCTCCAGCGGGCGGGAGTGAGGCACGCGAGACTCAGGCCCGCGCAGACGTCCGGGCGGGCTCGAGGAGATAGTCGTCCAGGTCGATGTCGCGGGTCATGGTCCAGTAGTCGATGATCCGCCACGGGACCACCGCCACCACGCGACCCTCGGCGTTGCGGTACCAGTTGTCCATCGCCGGGTGGGTCCAGACCATCCGCGCGTGTGCCTCGTCGACGCGCCGGTTGTAGTCCGCACAGACCTCGGCGCGGCATTCGAGCACCGCGAGTCCCTCGCGGTCCATGGCGGTCAGGGCGGCCATGATGTAGCGGATCTGGCACTCCAGCATCGTGATGAAGCTGCCGCCGTGGCCCAGGGCGGTGTTCGGGCCCGTCATCACGTACAGGTTTGGGAAGTCCGGGATCGTGACCCCGAGATAGGCGCGTGCGTCGTGGTCGCCCCACACCTCGCGGGTGGTCCGCCCCGAGCGGCCGCGGATGTCCATCGGGTAGAGCAGCCGGTCGGTGTGGAAGCCGGTGGCCAGGATGACGACGTCGAAGTCCCGCTCGTCGCCGGCGGTGTCGACCAGGCCGGTGGGGGTCACCTCGGCCACACCCTCGGTGACGAGCTCGACCTGCGGACGGCGGAGCATCCGGTACCACCCGTTGTCCAGGAGCATCCGCTTGCCGAAGGGCGGGTAGTCGGGCAGCGACTTGGCCACCAGGTCCTCGCGGTCGCCGAGCTCGTCGCGCAGGTAGCGCTCGTAGAAGCGCCGGTGGCCGTGGTTGGCGGCGTTGATCGAAGCCCGCTCCTCGGGCCAGTCGGGGTCGACCTGCAGTGTCGGATGCACCTTGTCGTTGAAGATCCACGACAGCCGGGCGCGGTACCAGCGCCGGTAGAACGGGACGTGCGCCATCACCCAGTGCACGTCGTCCCCCACCTGCTCGAAGTAGACGTCGTTGGGGGCGATCCACTGCGGTGAGCGCTGGTAGACGGTCAATGACTCGACCGAGTCGACGATCGCAGGACCGATCTGCATCGCACTCGCGCCGGCGCCCACGATCGCCACCCGTTTGCCGGCCAGGTCGGCCACCTCCAGGCCCTCGGGCCAGCGGGCCGAGTGGAATAGTCGGCCCTCGAAGGAGTCGAGCCCCGGCAGCTCGGGCACCTTGGGCCGGTTGAGCAGCCCGACCGCGCTGATCAGCACCGGAGCCTCGAGCTCGGACTCGGTGCCGTCGGCCGCGCGCGTGCTGACCCGCCACCGCTGCGCGGCGGCGTCGTAGTGCGCCCCGGTGACCTCGACGCCGAACCGGATCCGCTCCCTAAGCCCGTGGGCGTCGGCGAAGGCGTCGAGGTAGCCCTGCACCTCGTCGCGCTTGCCGAAGTGGGTCGACCAGTCGTGGTCGAAGAAGGAGTAGGAGTACAGGTAGCTCGGGGTGTCGACGCCGGCGCCGGGGTAGCGGTTCTCGAACCAGGAGCCGCCGACGCCGTCGTTCTTCTCCAGCACCACGTGGTCGATCCCGGCCTCGGCGAGGCGCACCGAGGCGAGCATCCCGGCGATCCCGGCGCCGATCACCACCGCGCTGATCCCATGCCCGTCCGCGAGCCGTCGCACCCCGGGCTCGGGAGTGCCGTGGATGATCTCGGCCATCATCGGCGCGAACTCGTGGGGGATCTCCTCCCCCGCGGTGAAGTCGAGCAGTTCGACGACGTCGGCCTCGCTCGGCTCGGGGATCGCCGCCGGCCGGCCGGCGGCGTACGCGCGGACCGCATCGGCGACGGCGTCGCGGATCTCGGCCTGGACGTCGACGGGCAGGCCCCCGGTCCGGTTCTCGTCCATGCCGCGCGGACGGGTGGGCCGATAGCGCTCGCTCAGCCAGCGCCGGTCGCCGGTGAGCTGGACGAGCACTGCGAGCAGGGTCGGGACGCTTGCTGCGCGCAGCGCCTGGTCGAGCCGATCGGCCGGATCGGGTGCTGCGTGGTCTGCGCGAGGTGTGGACGTCACTCGCGAAAACTAACAACGGATAGTCCTTTTGCCAAGGGAGGGGCCGACTCCCTGGTAAACACCCTCCTGAGCGGCTACTGTGCGATCTGCTTCACACTATCGACGGACAGTTTCCGCCGTCGACCAATGCAGACGACACAGGGAGAGACATGGAGCTCAGCGAGGCGATGCGGTCGACCGGGACCTGCCGCTACTACACCGACCAGCAGGTTCCCGACGACGTGCTGCGACGCGCGTTCGACGACGCACGCTTCGGCCCGCAGGGCGGCAACCGGCAGCCGGTGCGATGGATCGTGGTCCAGGACGAGGCCAAGAAGAAGCGCCTGGCCGAGCTGTACCTCCCCTACTGGGAGGGCTACTACGCCGCCGTGGTCGAGGGCACCAAGGCCGTCGGCGCGGTCCCGAAGACCGTGGAGAGTGCCAACCACTTCGCCCACCACCTCGCCGAGGTCCCGACGCTCATCGTGGTCTGCGCGGAGATCGAGGGCCTGCACCCCACCGACCACGAGCTCGACCGGCTCAGCGTCGTCGGCGGCGCCTCGATCTACCCCACGGTCCAGAACCTGACCCTCGCCCTGCGCCAGGAGGGCGTGGCCACCGCGATCACCACGCTGCTGTGCGCGGAGGAGCCGGCGGTCAAGGAGCTGCTCTCGATCCCCGACGGCTTCCTCACCGCGGCCCTGGTCGCCGTGGGCTACCCCGCGAAGGGGTTCCCGAAGAAGCTCACCCGCACGCCGGTGGAGGAGATCGCCTTCCGCGACGACTTCACCACCCCCATGTACGCCAGAGAGGTCACCCATGAGCCAGCTCACCGACATCCAGCGGTCCCCGCTCGGCCGCGCGACCCTCGGCGACCAGTTGCACCGCCACGCCCGGACGCTCGGCGACAAGCCCGCGGTGGTGGCCTACGACGCGCAGGGACGACGGCAGGCCACCAGCTACGCCGAGCTCGACGCCGCGGCCAACCGGTTCGCCCACGCGCTGCTCGACCTCGGGGTCGGACGCGGCGACCGGATCGCCGTCATGGCGCGCAACCGGGTCGAGACGCTGATCGCCTACTACGGAGCCCTCAAGATCGGCGCCGCCTACTCCGGCATCAGCCCGCTCTTCGGCGTGCGCGAGGTCGCTCATCAGCTGGCCAGTCTCGAACCGGCCGCGGTCGTGGTCGCCGAGGAGTTCACCGACGTGGTCGACGCCGCCCTCCAGGACGGCCCCGAGACCCGGCGGATCGTGCTCGGCGCGGACAGCGGGGATTGGCGCTCCTTCGAGACGCTGAGCGCCGAGGCCGCCGCGAGCGCGCCGGAGTGCGACGTCGACGAGCACGACCTCGCGCAGATCATCTACACCAGCGGCACCGAGGCGGCGCCCAAGGGCGTGATGATCCCGCACCGCAACTACCTCATCTCGACCACGCCGGCCTACACCTGGGGCCTGCGCTGCCTGCCCGACGACGTGTGGCTCTACGTGATGCCCTTCCACACCATCGCCGGCATCGGCTCGGCGACCTCGCTCCTCACACTGGGCGCCACCTTGGTGCTTCCCGCGACCGTCGAGGCCGGCACCGCGCTCCGGCTGATCGCCGAGGAGCAGATCACCGTCATCGCCCAGACCCCGACGTTCTTCATCGCCCTGGCCAACCACCCCGACTTCGGGCCCGAGACGGTGGGCACGGTCGAGCGCTGCCTGACCTACGGGGGCCAGGTGTCGCCACATGCGATCGATGCGTGGGCGAACGCCGCCCCGCAGGCGATCTGGGGCACCTACTGGGGCCAGTCGGAGCTGACCCAGCTCGGTTCGGTCGGCTGGTTCAAGCGCCTGGAGGACATCCCCGACCAGGACCCGACCTGGATCGGCAAGCCCGTGGGGCACCTGGAGATCCGCGTCGTCGACGCGTCCGGAGAGGATGCCGAGTCCGGCGAGCTGTGGTGCCGGACGCCGTCGGTGATGGCCGGCTACTTCCGCGACCCCGAGCGCACCGCGGCGGTGCTCGCCGACGGGTGGGTGCACACCGGCGACATCGTGCGCCGCGACGCCGAGGGCAATCTCTTCTTCCTCGACCGCAGCAAGGACATGATCAAGTCCGGCGGCCTCAACGTCTCCTCCCAGGAGGTCGAGCGCGCACTCCAGGCCCATCCCGACGTCGAGCGCGCGGCCGTGGTGGGTCTGCCCGACGACTACTGGTCGGAGGTCGTCACCGCCTTCGTCGTGCTCCGCGACGGATCCAGCACCACCGGAGAGGACCTGCGGGAGCACTGCCGTGGTGAGATGGCCTCGTACAAGGTGCCGAAGGCGGTGCACGTCATGACCGAGCTGCCCACCGACCCGCAGGGCAAGCTGCTCAAGCGCGAGCTGCGCCGCGTGCACGCGCGGCCCGACGCGCAAGGAGCGCAGTAGCCCTGACCGGAAGACAGGACCGCGCGGCACAGGCCCCTGCACAGGCCCCGGAGGAGCCCACGCGGGGCGCCCCCCGTCCGGCCACGCTGCGCCGCCGCGACGACATCGTCGTCGCGGCGGCGGCCTGCTTCGCCGAGCAGGGCTACCACGCTGTCGGGCTGCGCGAGATCGCCGAGGCGGTGGGGATCAAGAGCGCGAGCCTGTACAACCACTTCGGGTCCAAGGAGGAGATCCTCCACGCCGTTGCGCTCCGCATGACGCGCGACTGGGCCGAGCGGCAGCTGCCGATCCTGGAGACCGAGGGAGGCCCGGAGGAGCGTCTGGCCGCGCTCGTGCGCTCCCACGTCCTCGATCTGGCCGAGCACCGCGTCGCCCACCTGGTCAGCCTGCGTGAGCTCTCCGCCCTCTCCGCCGAGCACCAGGCCCAGGTGGCCGACTACCGGCGCTACTACCAGCGCCGCGTCCGCGACGTGATCGCTGCCGGCGTCCGAAGCGGAGCCTTCGACGTCGCCGACCCGACCCGCGCGGCGATCGCGATCCTCGACATGCTCAACGGCATCGTGTGGTGGCTGCGCGACGACCACGACATCGAGGCTCTCGCCGACGACTACGTGGGGTTCGCGATCGGCGGCATCCTCGGCGGCGGTCGGACCCGGGCGGAGGACCGGTGAGCTCCCCCGCGGCGAGGGGCCCGCTCGCCGGCACCCGCGTCGTCGAGCTGGCCGGGCTCGGCCCCGTCCCGCACGGCTGCATGATGCTCGCCGACCTCGGCGCCGACGTCGTCCAGGTCCGCCGCGAGGCCCAGGCCGGTCCCGACGGCGTCGCCGACGCCGACGCGGGGATGTGGCGCGGTCGGCGGATCGTCGAGGCGGATCTGAAGGACGCCGCGGACCTGGCCATGGTGCGCGACCTGATCGGCCGGGCCGACGTGCTCGTCGAGGGCTACCGCCCCGGCACCACCGAGCGTCTCGGCCTCGGACCGGAGGAGTGCCTGGCGGCCAACCCACGGCTGGTCTACGCCCGGATGACCGGCTGGGGCCAGACCGGCCCGCTGGCCACGAGCGCCGGCCACGACCTGAACTACCTCGCTACCACCGGCCTGCTGAGCCTGCTCGGCCCGGCCGACGGGCCCCCCAGCCCGCCGCTGAGCCTGGTCGCCGACTTCGGTGGCGGGTCCATGCTGCTGGTCAACGGCGTCCTCGCCGCCCTCCTCGAGCGCACCTCGTCGGGGCGTGGGCAGGTGATCGACGTCGCGATGGTCGACGGCGCCAACCTCCTCGGCCAGCTGCAGTGGTCCTGGTTGGCCGCCGGCCGGATGTCGGGCGAGCGGAGCACCGACCTGCTCAACGGCAGTGCCCCCTGCTACACCACCTACCCGTGCGCGGACGGCAGGTACGTCGCGGTCGGCGCCCTCGAGGACCGGTTCTGGGACCACCTGCTGTCGGTCCTCGGCCTGGACCCGGCCGACCTCGGCGGGCGCTGGGACACCGAGCAGTGGCCGCGCCAGCGGGCCGTGCTCGCCGAGGTGTTCGCGACCCGCGACCGCGACGACTGGGCCGCGGCGTTCGCCGACGTCGACGCGTGTGTCACCGCCGTGCTCGACCACACCGAGGCACCTCGGCACCCGCATGCGGTCGCGCGCGAGGCGTTCGTGGACGTCGACGGTCAGGTGCAGGCCGCGCCCGCACCCCGCTTCTCGCGCAGCGTGCTCCCCCAGCCGAGTGCACCGCGGGTGGTGGCGCCCACCGACGTACGCGACTCGTGGAGCGGTACTCCCTGAGACCGGCGGCGCGGCATGGGGTGAGATAGCTGTCATGTCCTCCTCGGCCAGCCGCGTCACCTGCCCCGTCCTGAGCACCCGGCTCACCACCGCCGCACGCGCGGCCGAGCTGATCCACGACGGCGACAACATCGGGATCAGCGGCTTCACCGGAGCCGGCTACCCCAAGGCACTCCCCCAGGCGCTGCACGACCGGATGGTCGCCGCCCACGAGCGGGGCGAGCAGTTCAGGATCGGCCTGTGGTCGGGTGCCTCCACCGCGCCCGACGCCGACGGCGTCCTGGCCGAGGCCCACGGCGTCTCCACGCGGCTGCCGTACAACTCCGATCCCACGATGCGCGCGCTGATCAACTCCGGCGAGGTCGACTACATCGACGCCCACCTGAGCCATTCCGCGCAGTACATGTGGTTTGGCTTCTACGGCAACCTCGACGTCGCGATCGTGGAGGTCACCGCCGTGCTCCCCGACGGGCTGCTGGTGCCGAGCAGCTCGGTCGGCAACAACAAGACCTGGCTCGAGCAGGCCGACCGCGTCATCTTGGAGGTCAACGACTGGCAGCCGCGTGCACTCGAGGGATTCCACGACGTGTACTACGGCGCCGCGCTGCCGCCGCACCGCAAGCCGATCGAGCTCACCGAGCCGATGCAGCGCATCGGCGAGCCGTACCTCCGGGTCGACCCGGCGAAGGTCGTCGCGGTGGTGGAGACCGACCGCCCCGACCGCAACGCCCCGTTCAGCGAGCCTGACGAGAAGTCGGCCGCGATCGCGGGCCACGTCCTGGACTTCCTGCGCCACGAGGTCGCCGCGGGCCGGATGCCCCCCGAGCTGCTGCCCATCCAGTCGGGCGTGGGCAACGTCGCCAACGCCGTCCTGGCCGGCCTCGACGGCAGCGAGTTCACCGGCCTGACCGCCTACACCGAGGTGATCCAGGACGGCATGCTCGACCTGCTCGACAGCGGCACCCTCCAGGCCGCCTCGGCCACCTCGTTCGGGCTCTCCGACAGCGGGGTGCAGCACTTCATGGATCGCATCGACTCCTACAAGGGGAAGATCCTGCTGCGCAGCGAGGAGATCTCCAACCACCCCGAGCTCGTCCGGCGACTCGGCGTGATCGCGATGAACGGGATGATCGAGGCCGACCTGTACGGCAACGTGAACTCCACCCACGTGATGGGCTCGGCGATCATGAACGGCATCGGCGGCAGCGGCGACTTCGCGCGCAACGCCTACCTCAACTTCTTCCTCAGCCCGTCGACCGCCAAGGACGGCGCCATCTCGGCGATCGTGCCGATGGTCAGTCACGTCGACCACACCGAGCACGACGTCCACGTGATCGTCACCGAGCACGGGCTGGCCGACCTGCGCGGCCTTTCGCCGCAGGACCGCGCCCCGAGGATCATCCGCAACTGCGCCGACCCGAGGTTCCGGGACGCGCTGAGCGACTACTTCGACCGGGCGTGGGCCGAGCGTCCCACCGCGCGGCACACGCCGCACCTGATGTCGGAGGCCCTGGGCTGGCACCAGCGGTTCCTCGACACCGGAAGCATGTGAGCGCCGCTCACTCCGAACGCTTCTCCGCGGGCTCGTAGCGCAGCTGGACGACCTGGCCGTCCACGACGTCGGAGCCGATCAGCCGCAGGTCCGGCCGGGCGCCGGCGAAGTACGGGGTGCCCTCCCCGAGGACGACCGGGTGCAGGTAGATCTGGTACTCGTCGATCAGGTCGCGTTCGGCCAGGCTCGCCGCGAGCCGGGTGCCCCCGACGTCGATGCGCCCCTCGAGTTCGTCGCGCAGGCGCCGGACGAGGGCGTCGACCTCGTCGAGATCGCCGTCGACCAGCGTGGCGTTCGGCCCCACCTCGGTCAGCGAACCGGACACGACCCACTTCGGCTGGGCGCGCCAGGCCTCGGCGAACTCCCGCAACGGCTCGTCCCAGTCGGACTGGTCGTCGTCCCAGTAGCGCATCAGCTCGTACAGACGGCGCCCGTAGACGCTCCCGGAGAGCGCACGCGCCTGGTCGATGAAGTGACGGAACAGCCGGTCACCCGGCCCGAACCGGTCGTGGTCGACGAAGCCGTCGAGTGACATGTTCATCCCGAATACGAGCCGGCCCATGGCGCGTGAGCCTACGCCGTCGATCGGGACCCCACCACCAACGGTTGATCTATACCCCCCAGGGGTATATGTTCGATCGCGTCGAGACCGACGGAAGGCGATGGACACATGAGCACCACCCACGAACAGCACGACCCGACCGCGCACGAGAACCACGGCCGACCCGATGGTCAGGGTGGACACGGCGGACACGGGGGACACGGCGGCGGACACGCCGGACACGGCGACCACGTCGCGGTGTTCCGCAGGCTGTTCTGGGGCTCACTGGTCCTGGCGGTCCCGACAGTCGTCCTCTCGGAGATGTTCGCCGACCTACTCGGCTACTCCCTACCCGACGTCGCCGGGCTGGAGTGGGTCTCCCCCATCCTCGGCACGGTGCTCTACGGCTGGTTCGGCCGCCCGTTCCTGACCGGGGCCATCTCGGAGATCCGCGCCCGGCAGCCCGGCATGATGCTGCTGGTCGCGCTCGCGCTCACCGTCGCGTTCGTGGCCTCCTGGGGCTCGACGCTGGGTCTGCTCGCCCACGACCTCGACTTCTGGTGGGAGCTGGCACTCCTGGTCGTGATCATGCTGCTGGGCCACTGGATCGAGATGCGCTCGTTGGTGCGCACCACCTCCGCGCTCGACTCGCTGGCCACCCTCCTCCCCGACGAGGCCGAGCTCGTCGAGGGCGACCGGATCGTCACCGTCTCCCCCGCGGACCTGAAGGTGGGCGACGTCGTTGTCGTCCGGCCCGGCGGGAGCGTGCCCGCCGACGGCCGGATCGTCAGCGGGTCGGCCTCGATGGACGAGTCGATGATCACCGGCGAGTCCCTCCCGGTCCGGCGCGGAGAGGGCGACACCGTCGTCGCCGGCACGATCGCGACCGACTCCGGTATCCGGGTCGAGGTCACCGCGGTCGGCGAGGAGACGGCACTCGCCGGCATCCAGAAGCTGGTGGCCGACGCGCAGTCCTCGGCGTCCCGCGCCCAGCGGCTGGCCGACAAGGCGGCCGCCTGGCTGTTCTGGTACGCCCTCGGCTCCGCGGTGATCACCTTCGTGGTGTGGGCGCTCCTCGGCCTGCCCGACGACGGCGTCGTGCGCACCATCACGGTGCTGGTGATCGCCTGCCCCCACGCCCTGGGGCTGGCGATCCCGCTGGTCATCTCGATCTCCACCGAGCGCGCGGCCCGCGCCGGCGTCCTGGTGAAGGACCGGCTGGAGATGGAGACGATGCGCACCGTCGACACCGTCCTGTTCGACAAGACCGGCACCCTCACCGTCGGCCGGCCGACCGTCACCGCCATCGAGACGGCCCCCACGACCGACCTCGACGCCGACCAAGTGCTCACCCTGGCCGCGGCTGCCGAGTCCGACTCCGAGCACCCGCTGGCCCGGGCGATCGTCCGCGCCGCCGCCGACAAGGGACTCGACGTGCCCACCGCCACCGACTTCGCGTCAAGCCCGGCCGAGGGCGTCACCGCGACCGTCGAGGGGCGCACCGTGCACGTCGGCGGACCGGCGCTGCTGACCCGCGAGGGCCTCGCCGAGCTGCCCGTCGCCGACACCTGGCGCGAACACGGCGCGATCATCCTGCACGTGGTCGTCGACGGCGCCGTGGTCGGCGGACTGAGCCTGGCCGACGAGATCCGCGAGGAGTCGCGCGCGGCGATCGCGGCCCTGCACGCCCGCGACATCCAGGTCGTCATGATCACCGGCGACGCCGAGGCCGTGGCCCACGCGGTCGCCGATGAGCTCGGCATCGATCGCGTCTTCGCCGGCGTCCGGCCGGAGGACAAGGCCTCGAAGGTCACCGAGCTCCAGCAGGAGGGCCGCAAGGTCGCGATGGTCGGCGACGGCGTCAACGACGCCCCGGCGCTCGCCCAGGCCGACGTCGGCATCGCGATCGGCGCCGGCACCGACGTCGCGATCGGCTCGGCCGGGATCATCCTGGCCTCCGACGACCCCCGCTCGGTGCTCTCGATCATCGCGCTCTCGGAGGCCACCTACCGCAAGAGCGTGCAGAACCTGGCCTGGGGCGCCGGCTACAACCTCGCCGCCGTCCCGCTCGCGGCCGGCGTCCTGGCGCCGATCGGGTTCGTGCTGCCGATGTCGGTGGGCGCGGTGCTGATGTCGGCCTCCACCGTGGTGGTCGCGCTCAACGCCCAGCTGCTCCGCCGACTCGACCTGGCACCGGACCGGTTGGCTCCGGCGGTCGGGCGACGCACGATGGAGTCATGACCTCGGCTCCCCTGCGCACTCTCAACGACGGCACCACCCTCCCCGCGATCGGTTTCGGCACCTACCCGATGCGCGGGGAGGAGGGGGTCGCCGCCGTCGTCTCGGCCCTGGCGGCCGGCTACCGCCTCCTCGACACCGCGGTGAACTACGAGAACGAGACCGAAGTCGGCGCCGCGATCCGCGAGTCCGGCGTGGCGCGCGAGGAGATCGTGGTCGCCTCCAAGATCCCCGGACGCCACCACGGCTACGACGAGGCCCTCGCCTCGGTGCGCGACTCGCTCGACCGGCTCGGCCTCGACCGGATCGACCTGATGCTCATCCACTGGCCCAACCCCAGCCTCGGCAAGTACCCCGAGGCGTGGCGCGCCCTGATCCAGGCGCGCGAGGACGGCCTGGTGCGCTCGATCGGCGTCTCCAACTTCACCGGCGCGCACCTGGACCGGATCATCGGCGAGACCGGCGTCGTCCCGGCGGTCAACCAGGTCGAGCTGCACCCCCGCTTCCCGCAGGAGGAGATGCGCGAGCTGCACCGGCGCCTCGGCGTCGTCACCGCCGCGTGGAGCCCGCTCGGCAAGGGCACCGCGCCGCTGGAGGAGCCCGCTGTGGTCGCCGCGGCCGAGGCCCACGGCGTCACCCCCGGCCAGGCGATCCTGCGCTGGCACCTCGAGCTGGGCAGCCTGCCCATCCCCAAGTCCGCCGACCCCGAGCGCCAGCGCCAGAACCTCGACGTCTTCGACTTCTCCCTCACCGACGCCGAGATCGAGGCGATCTCCGCCCTCTCCGTCCCCAACGGCCGCTGGTTCGGCGGCGACCCGGACGTGCACGAGGAGATGTAGCGCGTGGGCCCGGCCCGGCTTGTTACTGACCGTTGTTACCTCTGACCTGCTCTTGCAAGCGCAGGTCAGAGGTAACAACGGTCGGTAACAAGCGAATCGGCCCTCAGCGCAGGACGGCGCGGAGCCGGTCCAGGAGACCCGGTGGTGCGGTGAGGACGCCGGGGACGAGGCCGTCGGCGTCGCTCTCGCCTGCGGGAACCGTGGCCGGGTCGTCGGTCAGGCGGACCCAGTCGCAGCCGAAGTCGTCGGCAAGGACGCCCACGGTCCGGTCACCGCTGCGGTAGGCCAGCAGGTACGTCGGACCGAGGTCGTCGTCGCACCCGTCGGGGTTGGAGGGGCGCAGGTCACGGACGTCGGCGGCGAGTCCTGGTACGGCGCCGCCGGGCACCGGGTGCGGGCCCGCGTCCAGGTGCCATTCCAACGACGACTCGCCGTCGTTCGACTCGCTCCGGTCAGCCACCGTGTAGCGGCAGACCCACGCCTCGTCGGGCTCCGGCAACGACGGCGCCTCGGCTGCCGGATCGCCGGTCCCAAGTCCTTGGTTCTCATCGGACCGCGCCAGCGTCTCGGGGCAGACCGGGTCGACGGCGCCGGTCGTGTAGCCGAGCGCGGTGCCGGCCGACCAGTCGGCGTTCGGGCCGCCCCACACCAGCAGGTCGTCGCCCGCCCAGACGGCGACGTCGGGGTCGGCGAGCCCCGGACAGTCGTCCACTACCGCGGACTCGCCGTCGGCGTCGACGAGCACGCGGCCGCCTCCGGCGATCCAGCGGTCGCTGACGCCGACGGCCGGCAGGGCACACGACGCCTGGCTCACCTCCGGGACGTCGAAGTGGCTCCAGATGCCGACCTTCGGGTCGTAGGTGAGAGCCCCGAGCCGATGTCTCGGCGACAGCACCAGCCTGCGCTCCGACCAGACCAGTTGTTGGCCCTGCTCGACGTCGACAGTCTCCTCCTCGACGATCCGCCACGTGCCGTCCATCAGCCCACCCTCTAGTACCGCCAGGCGCGACGGCGCGCCGTCGACGGCGTCGAAGTGGTGCTCGACGCCCATCGACAGCAGCCACAGCCGCTCGCCGTCCCAGGCCACGCTGCGGTCGTAGGACTCGCCGAACGGGTCGTGCGGGAGCCGGGTCCACGTGCCGCTGGCCGGGTCCAACACGCGGTCGGGCGAGTCCCCCTTCGCGCGTTGCTCATAGGAGGCGAAGACGATGCCCTCGGGCGTCACGGCCGGTGCCGGCTCGTAGGGTTCGGTGGACAACCTCTGGGAGCCCAGGGTCCGCCAGGAGTCGGCGACCGGGTCGTAGGCGAACACACCCGCCCAGGCGGTGACGATCATCTCGGTGCCCGACCACACCGCCCCGGCCCGCGCCAGCGGCGCCGGTGCCTCGGCGATCGCCCGCCACCGGGCGGTCGCCGGGTCGTAGGCCGCACCGTCGCGGAGATAGCTCGACGGCGCCGTCGCCGCACAATCCGCGCCGGGCGGGCAGGGACGTGCCGTCGTGCCGCCCGCGACGAGCAACTCGGACCCGGTCCACACCCCGACGCTCTCGTGGCGCGGTTCGAGTGGTGCCTGCGGCAGCTCGGTCCACGGTCCGGGCGCGCCGACCTCGTGCCGCTCGGCCGGATCGGCGCCGTCCCGCTGGCCCCGGACCAGCCCGGCGCCCACACCGACGCCGATCACCAGCGCCGCGGTCACGCCGGCCGCGGCGAACGCCGTGCGACGACGGCGACGCCGATGCAGCGCGTCGAGCACGCGCCGCGTGCCGCCCACGGGCGCCTCGGCGGGAGCGGCGTAGGAACGCAGGGCTGCCCGCTCGTTCTCGCGCAGGTCGTCAGTCACGGGATCTCCTCCTGCCGGTCGGGGGCGACGTCGCGCAGTCGCTGCACGCCGCGGGACAGATGACTCTTGGCGGTGCCCACCGAGCACCCCATCCGCTCGGCGACGCCGATCAGCGACAGGTCGTCGACGTAGCGCAGGACGACGGCGGTGCGCTGCCGCGGGGTGAGCGAGCCGAGCGCCGCGGCCAGCCACGGCTCGACGCCGTCGGGCAGGCTCGGGACGGCGCCGGCGTCGGGAACCGCCTCGACCACCGACTCCCGGGCACCGCGGCGCAGCCGGTCGATGTTGAGCCGCACCATCGTGGTGCGGGTGTAGGCAGCCGGGTTGCCCTGACGGTCGACCTTGCGCCAGCGCAGCCCCACCTTCACCAGCGCGTCCTGCACCAGATCCCAGGCGTCGTGGTCGTTGCCGGTCAGGACGCGGGCGTATCCGAGCAGGCGGGGCAGCTCGGCGTCGACGAACTGCTCGAACTCCTCGCGTCGCACCCGCCACACCCCCTCGGCCAACCGGGTCTGGACAAGGTACGTGCGAGCGGGCCCGAAAGGTTGAGGGTCAGCCGATCCAGTTCTGACCGGACAGGGCGGCCATGCCCTCCTCGATCACCTCGGTGATCTCGCGCGAGGGATCGTCGAGCCAGAGCTCGTAGGCGGTCCTGGCCAGGGCCAGGCCGGTGTGGCCGAGCAGCCGCGGCTCCAGGGCATCGACGGGGACGCCGAGACGGGCGGCGGCGTACTCGACGATCACCTCACGCCACTCGGCGTAGCGCAGCGCGGAGTGGGCCTGGAGTGCCGGCGTGCGCAGCAGCAGCCGCATCCGCTCGACATGCGGCGGGGAGGCGTCGGCGGGGAACCGGTTGAACTCCACGATCGCCCGCCCGATCGCCTCGTGCAGTCCGAGCTCGGGCGGACTGGCGGCGAGCAGGTCGCGGAAGTGGGCCAGGGTCTGGTCGAACTGGCCCCAGGGGATGTCGTTCTTGGAGCGGTAGTAGCGAAACAGGGTGCGGCGCCCGACGCCGACCGCGTCGGCGATCGCGTCCAGCGTGGTCGCCTCGAACCCGCGCTCGGCGAAGAGGGCGAAGGCCGCCTGCTCGATCGCGGCATGGCTGGTCGCCTCCGGCCGACCCACCGACACTCGCTTCGCCACGGGCGACAGAGTAGGGCCCTTCCATTTCTGCCACCAGTGCAGTTATTGTGTGGCGCACGCCACTCACCAGCGGAAGGAAACGCGATGAACCCCGAGCACACGAGCAGCGACAACACCGAGAACGCCGAGAGCGCCGGCCAGGTCGAGGAGCTCACTGCAGAGAGCCTCATCGAAGAGGTCTCCATCGACGGCATGTGCGGCGTCTACTGATGCTCGACGAGCCCTGGACCCTGTCCCCCGCCGTGGCGCTGCGCCCGGAGCCGTTCGGCGCGCTCGCCTATCACTTCGGCAACCGCAAGCTGACGTTCCTCAAGCGCCGCGAGCTGGTGACGGTGGTCCGGGCGCTCGCCGACCACCCCGACGTCCGCTCGGCGCTCGTGGCGGCCGACATCCCCGAGGCGCAGCACGCCGCGTACGCCGACGCGCTGGCCGGCCTCGCCCGCACCGACATGATCCGACCCCGCAAGCAGGTGGCCGCATGACTCTCGCGCCCGAACGTCCCGCCCGCCCGACCACCGGCACACTGATCGAGCAGTTCGAGCTCGGTCTGGACGCCCCGATCTGCCTGACGTGGGAGCTCACCTACGCCTGCAACCTCGAGTGCGCGCACTGCCTGTCCAGCAGCGGCCGGCGCGACCCCCGCGAGCTCAGCACCGAGCAGTGCGAGGCCGTCATCGACGAGCTCCAGCGGATGCAGGTCTTCTACGTCAACATCGGCGGCGGCGAGCCGACGATCCGCCCCGACTTCTGGCACCTGCTGCAGTACGCCGTCGACCACCAGGTGGGCGTGAAGTTCTCCACCAACGGCGTCCGGCTCACTCCCGAGCGCGCGGCCTTCCTCGCCTCGCCGGCCTGCAACGGCTATGTCGACGTCCAGATCTCCCTCGACGGCGCCACCGCCGAGGTCAACGACTACGTGCGCGGGCCGGGCTCCTACGACACCGCCCTGCGCGCCCTGCAGAACCTCCAGGACGCCGGCTTCGCCGACGCCAAGATCAGCGTGGTCTGCACGCGCCAGAACATCGGCCAGCTCGACGAGTTCAAGGCCCTGGCCGACCGGTTCGGCGCCACCTTGCGCCTGACCCGGCTGCGGCCCAGCGGCCGGGGCGCCGACGTCTGGGACGAGCTCCACCCGCTGCCCGAGCAGCAGCGCGAGCTCTACGACTGGCTGATGGCCCACGGCGAGGACGTGCTCACCGGCGACTCGTTCTTCCACCTCGCCGCCTTCGGCGAGTCGCTGCCGGGCCTCAATCTGTGCGGCGCCGGGCGCGTGGTCTGCCTGATCGACCCGATCGGCGACGTCTACGCCTGTCCGTTCGCCATCCACGACAACTTCCTGGCCGGAAACCTGCTCGACGACGGCGGCTTCCGTCGCGTCTGGCAGGACTCCGCACTCTTCGCCGACCTCCGCTCCCCGCAGACCGGAGGCGCCTGCTCCTCGTGCACCTTCTACGACAGCTGCCGCGGCGGCTGCATGGCCGCGAAGTTCTTCACCGGCCTCCCCCTCGACGGTCCCGACCCCGAGTGCGTGCAGGGCTACGGCGAGGCGGCGCTGGCGGCCGACCGCACGATCCCGGCGGCCAGCCAGGACCACTCCAAGGCCAACCCCACCCGCAACCAGCCGGTGATGCTCACCCTGTCCCGTCGGCCCGAGTCGTGGACGCCGGCAACGCCGCCGACGTCCGCCTGCGCCGAGTCTCCCCTGGCCGGATTCGTCCCGTCCACCCACTGAAAGACCGAACCCATGAGCAAGCCCGAGTGGCTGAAGAACCCCTGGAAGCAGAACCCCTGGTTCGAGTCGGTGGCCGTCGCCCAGCAGCGCGCCCGCAAGCGACTGCCCGCCCCCGTCTACGGCGCCCTGGTCGCCGGCTCCGAGCGCGGACAGAGCGTCGCCGACAACCAGACGGCCTTCGCCGAGCTCGGCTTCGCCCCGCACGTCGCGGGCAACCCGGCCGAGCGCACCATGGACACCACCGTGCTCGGGCACTCGATCTCCCTCCCCGTCGTGATCAGCCCCACCGGCGTGCAGGCCGTGCACCCCGACGGCGAGGTCGCCGTGGCCCGCGCGGCGGCGTCGCGCGGCACACTGATGGGCCTGTCGAACTTCGCGTCGAAGTCGATCGAGGAGGTCGCCGACACCGGCGCCCCCACGCTGTTCCAGATGTACTGGACCGGCGACCGCGACGTAATGGTGCAGCGGATGCAACGCGCCCAGGACGCCGGCGCGGTCGGCCTGATCGCCACGCTGGACTGGTCGTTCTCCATGGGCCGCGACTGGGGCAGCCCGGAGATCCCGGAGAAGGTCGACCTCGCCACGATGGTGCGGATGGCGCCGAAGGTCGCCACCAAGCCCCGATGGCTTTGGGAGTTCGGCCGCACCGGTCAGATCCCCGACCTCACCGCCCCCAACCTCGCACCGCCCGGCGGAGACGCGCCCACCTTCTTCGGCGCCTACTACGAGTGGATGACCACGCCACCGCCGTCCTGGGACGACGTCACGTGGATGCGAGAGCAGTGGTCACAGTTGAGCGGCGGCAAGCCGTTCCTGCTCAAGGGCGTCTGCCGCATCGACGACGCGCTCCGCGCCCGTGACGCCGGTGTCGCCGGCATCTCGGTCTCCAACCACGGCGGCAACAACCTCGACGGCACCCCGGCCGCGATCCGGATGGTCAAGCCGATCGCCGACGCCGTCGGCGGCGACCTCGACGTCGTGATGGACGGCGGCGTCCGCCGCGGCTCCGACGTCGTCAAGGCGGTTGCGCTCGGCGCTCGCGCGGTCCTGATCGGGCGCGCCTACCTGTGGGGCCTCGCCGCCAACGGCGAGGCCGGCGTGGGCAACGTGATCGACGTGCTGCGCTCGGGCATCGACTCCGCGCTGCTCGGCCTCGGGGTCTCCTCGATCCACGACCTCACGCCCGAGCACGTGCTGGTCCCCGACGGCTTCCACCGGGCGCTCGGCGCTCAGAACCCCGTGGTTGAGAGAGTCTGAGCGATGTCTCGGAGTCTCGCGCAGGCGACGTCGTCGGAGGCTTCGGGTGCACGGCTGGTGCTGGTGCCGGTCGGCTCCACCGAGCAGCACGGCCCGCACCTGCCGTTGAACACCGACTCGCTCATCGCCTCCGCGGTGGCGCTCGGCGTCGCCGATCGACTCGGCGGTCACGACGCCGGGGTGTGGGTGGCGCCGACGTTGGAGTACGGCTCGAGCGGTGAGCACCAGTCGTTCCCGGGCACGGTCTCGATCGGCACCGACGCGCTGCGGCTGGTCGTGGTGGAGCTGGTGCGCTCGCTTCGCACCTGGGCCGACCGGGTGCTGCTGGTCAACGGTCACGGCGGGAACCTGACGGCGCTGCGGGCCGCGGTCGAGCAGCTCGTGAACGAAGGGCACGAGGTGTCCTGGGCGGCCTGCGCCACCGAGGACGTCGACCTGCACGCCGGGCGCACTGAGACCTCGCTGCTCCTGCACCTCGCTCCCGGCCTGGTGCGGCTCTCCCGCGCCGAGGCCGGCGATCGCCGCCCGCTCGCGGAGATCCTGCCGCTGCTCATCAAGGGCGGCGTCAGCGCGGTCTCGCCCAACGGCGTCCTCGGCGACCCGGCCGGGGCGAGTGCCGCGGAGGGCAGGTCGGTGCTCGCCTCGATGATCGACCAGATCGCCTCACGGGTGGTGATGGTCGCGTGACCCGGGTCGCCTTGGTCACCGGGGCGGCCCGCGGCATCGGCGCGGCGACGGTCGACCGGCTCGTCGCCGACGGCTACCGGGTGCTGGCGGTCGACTCCTGCGAGGGCCCGCCCCTCGCCACGCGGTCCGACCTCGACTCGCTCGCCGAACGACACGGGCCGCGGGTGCTGTGCCGGGTGGTCGACGTCCGCGACCGCGCCGGGCTCGACGCGGCCGTCGGTGACGCCGTGGCGGCGTGGGGGCGGCTCGACGTCGCGGTGGCGGCGGCCGGCATCATCGAGGGCGGGCAGCCGCTGTGGGAGACCCCCGACGCCGTCCTCGACTCCCTGTGGGACGTGGTGGCCAAAGGCGTCTGGAACACCGCGGCAGCCGCGATCCCCGCGATGCTGGACGGCCCCGATCCGAGCGGCTGTCGCTTCGTGGCGGTCGCCTCGGCGGCCGGCACGCACGGCCTGTTCCGGCTCGCGGCCTACACCGCGACCAAGCACGCGGTCGTGGGGATCGTGAAGGGACTCGCCGCGGACCTGGTGGGCACGGGGGTCACCGCCGCCGCGGTCTCCCCCGGCTCCACCGACACCGCCATGCTGCGCCGCACGGCGTCGCTCTACGACGTCCCGATCGAGGAGTTGGTGTCCCATCAGCTGACCCGCCGGGTCATCGATCCGGCCGAGATCGCCGGCGCGATCGCGTTCTGCGCCTCCCGGGCCGGCGGCGTCGTCAACGGCACCGTGGTGCACGCCGACGGGGGCTTCGGCGGGTGAGCAGACCGTCCCCGCTGCCGCCCGGCTTCGTGGTCGGGCTGGCGCCCGGCGTGCAGCGGCTCGACGGCGGACGGGTGCTGGTCGGCGGGTCGCCGCTGACCGCGATGCGACTGGCCGTCCCGGTACCGGAAGGGGGTCGGCTCGTCGTCACCGACCGGGCCTCGTCCCTGGTCGCCGAGCGCCTCCTCGCGACGAACCTGGCGCTGCCGGTGCTCGACGCCGTGCCACCGATGTCGGCCGACGACCTGACCGTCGTGGTCCCGGTCCGCGACCGCCCGGCGCAGCTCGATCGTTGTCTCGCCGCGCTCGCACCGCTTCGGGTGATCGTGGTCGACGACGCCTCGCGCGACACCGCCTCCGTGGCCGGGGTGGCCGCCCGGCACGGCGCCGCGGTCGTGGCCCTGTCCACGAACCTCGGCCCGGCCGGCGCCCGCAACGCCGGACTGGCTCGGGTCACCACGCCGCTGGTCGCATTCGTCGACTCCGACGTCGAGGCGCCGGCGTCGGAGCTGCTCGCGCTCACCCGGCAGCTCGCAGACCCGTCGGTGGTCCTGGTCGGGCCGCGGGTGGTCGGCCAGGTGCGTTCGACCGCACCCTCCTGGTTCGAGCGCTACGACGCCGCCGCCTCCTCCCTCGACCTCGGACCGCGGCCCTCGGCGGTGCGGCCGGGCGCCACCGTCGCCTGGCTGCCGAGCGCGTGCCTGGTCGGGCGGACCGCGTCGCTGGCCGGCGGCTTCGACACCGCGATGCGGGTCGGCGAGGACGTCGACCTGGTGTGGCGACTGGTCGGGGCCGGGCACCGGGTGCGCTACGAGCCGGCCGTCACGGTGCGCCACGACGTGCGCGGCACGGTGCGCGGCTGGCTGGGGCGCAAGGTGCTGTACGGCTCCAGCGGCGCCCCACTGGCCGCACGCCACGGCGGGAACGTCGCCCCCGCCGTCCTCTCCCCCGCGCTCGCCGTCGCCGGCGCTGCGATCCTGCTGCGACGGCGTTGGGCACTCCCGGTGGTCGGCGCCGCACTGGCCCACGCCGCGATGAGCGTTGCCGGTGCTCTCCCCGGAGACCTGCCGGCCGGCCCGCGTGCCCGGGTCGCGACCGCGCTCGCCGCGCGCGGCCTGGGCTGGGCGGTGCGGCAGGAGGCGTCGCTGCTCGTGCGGCACTGGTGGCCGGTCGCGGCACTCGGCTGTCTACTCGCACCGGTGCGTCGGGCGATGGCCACCGCCCTCGTCGTCGACTCGGCGGTGGCGCTGTGGCAGCACCGCGACACCGGCCTCGATGCCCCCACCGTGCTCGCTGCCCGCCGCCTCGACGACGCCGCCTACGGCCTGGGCCTGTGGAAGGGCGCCTGGCGGGCACGTTCCTGGGCGGCCCTGCGCCCCCGCCGCCCGGGATAGTTTGAGGCGTTATCAACCTCAGACCTGCCCGAGAAGGTTGATAACGCCTCAAACTATCCCGGCCGGTTCAGCCCACTGACCTGGCAACGCGTGACGGATCGCGCCGCGATGCAACCTTCGGGCGGCCCGGCGGGTGGTGGGGTCCTGGCGGGCTCGCTGCTGGATAGCCCTGCGTCCTCGCGTCCCGGCTCCCGTCGACCAGCCCCGCGTACTCTCACGCCATGAATCTTGGTGTGGCCATCGCGTTGGGAGCCGCCGCCGGAACGGTGATGTTCGTGATCACCCGCCAGGCGTACTGGATCGCGATCGGTGCTGGACTCGGCGTCGCTCTGGGAGCCGCGTTCGGGGAGAGCGACGACGAAGACCAGTAGCGGGTCGCGGCTAGCTTCGCTAGGTGTTGGGCGTGCTCAGGCGGTCTCGTTCTTGAACTGCGGGCTCGCAGGTTGCGTCCAGCCTGATCGGTCAGGTCTCGAGACCCGGGATGACTTCCTCAGCGAGGTAGCGGCGTAGTGCGGGCACGTCGTGGGTAACGGTGCGCCACACGCGGCGCGGGACGAGGTCGTCGTACTGGTGCGCGGCAAAGTTGCGCATCGCGACGATCTCCCGCCAGGGCTGCTCGGGAAACCGGGCGAGCACGACGTCGGGGATGCGACTGACAGCCTCTCCGATCCGAATCAGCCCCATCTCGACCGCCCACTGGGTGCGGACGTCGGTCTCGAACGTCCCCAGGTCGTCCCCGATGATCTCCGCCAGCACGTCGCACACGGCGACCGCTCGTTCGGCTGCGTCGCGTGCGCTGTGGGGCGTCACATCACACCGGGACGGCTTCGCTGAGCACGCGTTCGCGGAATGCGCCCCGCAGCCCGTCCGAGGCGACGACGTCGACCTCGACCTGGAGCAAGTCCCGCAACGCCAGCCGCAGTCCGACCTCATCGAGGAGTGACGCCTCCTCGGTGAAGTCCACGACCAGGTCGACGTCGGACCCGGGCTCGTCATCTCCACGCGCCACCGATCCAAAGACCCGAGGGTCAACGGCGTGGAACTGGGCGGCGAGGTCGTGGATGGCGTCGCGGTGGGTCGCGACACGCGCCGACGGTCGCCCGGCCAGTGCTCGGCGGAGCCTGTCGAGGACCTCCGGTGATGGCCTTCGGCGACCGTTCTCGTACGCCGACAGGTTGGGCTGCGACACCCGCGCGGCGCGGGCGAGCTGTGACTGGGTCAGGCCAGCCGCGCGCCGCGCACCACGTATATCCACGCTTCGATCGTATCGCGATGGTTATCGGCCGCGATATATCTCGGTCGAAGACTGCGCCATCGAACCAGCATGTCGATTCGGCCCATGAAGAGGATCGCTGGCCGGGCGCGCCCACCTCCACGAGCTGACGTGGCCCGCACCGACCATGGTCGGGGCTCTCGGCCGGCCCGTACCGGTATGCGAGACCGGAGAAATGCCGCTGACCTGCGCAAACGAGTGTGGGCGATACTGGGTTCGAACCAGTGACCTCTTCGGTGTGAACGAAGCGCGCTACCACTGCGCCAATCGCCCCGGGTGCGATCGCAGACTCTAACGCATGGGTCCGGGCAGCTCCCAGTCGGTGCCCCCTCACCCCCACCTCACCCACGCCAGGAAGCCGCACCGCGCGCCGCGTTCGACAAGAATCGTCGTAAGAACTTGCGTCGAGATGGCAACCGAATGCCGGCCTGGCGCGTCTGAACCAGAGAAGGACGGACGATCGCCCGCCGGCGACCGTCTCCGCTCAGCCTCCCTCGGACCAGGAAACCGCCCATGCCGATCCAGCCGCTCGCCCCCACGATCTGCGCCGACGTCGCGCTCCACTGCGACGACCAGCTCGGGCGTCCGATGGCCTTCATGGCGACCTTCGCCTACGACCCGGGCGACCCGTATGCCGTCCTGGTCACCTTCCACATGCCCTCCTGCGACCAGCCGTGGGTCCTCTCCCGCTCGCTGCTGACCCGGGGTCTCTCCGAGCCGGCGGGCGACGGCGTCATCCGGCTCCGCCCGGGCATCGACGAGGACGGCCGCGCGGTGGTCCGCATGGTCTTCTCCTCGCCCGAGGGCCGGCTGCGCGTCGACGCGCGCACCAGCGAGGTGCTCGACTTCCTCGCCCGCACCTGGCTGGCCGTCCCGGCCGGCGCCGAGGACCTCGACGCCGACGCGCTGGTCGCCGCCCTGCTGAGCTGATCCCACCAGCTCCCGGACCGTCGCCTTGGGCGGTCAGCCGGCCAGCTCTGATGCCTCGTGCCGACGCCACGCCGCGGCTGCGGCCTCGGTGACCGGGCCGACCGGGAGGCTGCGCTCGCCCCATCGGGTGACCGCCTGCACGTCCCTCGTCGTGGAGACCAGGAAGACCTCCTCGGCCGCCTCCGCGACGGCGATCGGTTCGTCGACCTCGCGGGCGCCGAACCACTCCAGCAGGAGCGCACGGGTCACGCCGGCCAAGCAGCCGCTGGCCAGGGTCGGGGTGCGCAGTTCACCGTCGACGACGTAGAACACGTTGGACCCGGTCCCCTCGCACAGATTGCCGGCCAGGTTCGCGAAGATCGCCTCGGTGGCCCCGAGCCGCTGCGCCTCGGCCAGCGCGACGACGTTCTCGGCGTACGACGTGGTCTTCAGGCCGGCGATCGCGCTGCGCTCGTTGCGCGGCCACGGCACGGTGACCACACTCGTCGTCTCAGCCGTCGGCGCCATCGGCGCGAGGACCACGATGACGGTCGGAGCATGATCGCCGCGGCCCGAGCCCAACGGCGCTGGGCCGGCGGTCACGGTGATCCGGAGCCGTCCCAGGGGCAGGTCGGCTCCTTCCAGCACCGCGGCGACGCCGGTGCGCACGGTGTCGAGTGCGAGGCCCGCCAGTCCGAGTCCGGCCGCCGACCGTTCGAGTCGGTCGAGGTGGCGCTCGAGCGCGAAGGGCCGCCCGTCGACGACCTTGACCGCCTCGAACACGCCATCACCCACGGTGACGCCGTGATCGACTGCGCTGATCGCCGGGCCGAAGGGGTCAGTCAGCAGCTCGCCGTCGATCCACACTCGCATGGGCGTCACTCTAGAAGCGCGCGGCAGCGGCCCGAGCACGGGCTCCGACACGTCGGACCGGGGGTCGGTTTTGGCCTCGCGGATGGCATCGGCTACTGTTCTCACGCACTCCGGATCGGGCCCTCGGGCCGCGGATCGGAGATACGCAGGCGGACATAGCTCAGTTGGTAGAGCGCAACCTTGCCAAGGTTGAGGTCGCGAGTTCGAGTCTCGTTGTCCGCTCGGAGAGGTCAGTGTTGAAGGGCCTGGGCCTGCCGCCCGACCTCCAGCCAGGAACATGGTGGGTTGGCCGAGAGGCGAGGCAACGGACTGCAAATCCGTGTACACGGGTTCAAATCCCGTACCCACCTCCATCGCAGCGCAACCGCAGTACAACTCCACAGCTACACCCACTCGGACGATTGGCGCAGTGGTAGCGCGCTTCCTTGACACGGAAGAGGTCACTGGTTCAAACCCAGTATCGTCCACCATCCGGTTTCGCCGGTCAGGCCCCGTCTTCGTCGAGGACGGGGCCTTCTCATCCCAGAACCTCGGTGCGAACTGGCCGGCTCACCCGCCGCGGGCTACGTTGGAGACGGTGCGGCGCAGCGAGTCCCCCGTCGCTGGGTCGCACCCACGGCGCCCTGCCTGCCTCGGGCTCCACGGCGGGGCCCGTGCCCGGGCTCGGATTCTCGGCTTTTTCTCAGCCGATTCCCGCACGCCGGCGCCCGCCGCCCGCTAGACTCAAGACTGTTGAGCCGCTGGTGACCCGAGACGCCAGCGGCTCAACTCTTTTTCGGCCCCGATCCCGGCGCCTCACATCGGCGTGAGCAAGGCGGCCGGGAGCCACTCCTCCACCACCGCCCACGACGCCGGGCGCGGCTGGGCGGCATAGACGACCCGGCCCTCCCAGCCGTGCTCCACCTGACGCCACTCCACCAGCAGACCGGGGCGCTTCACCGCCCGGCCGCCGTCGGCGTCGGAGACCCAGCAGTGGCGCACCGGACAGACCAGATCCATGCGCCCAGTCTGCCAGGTCATCGAACACCTGTTCGAACTACTCGTGGATTCAGTCCTCGTCGGCGGCGAAGTCCTCGTTGTGGGTGCCAGGACGTGGCGCCCAGGGAAGCTCCCTGGCCGGGCGGACGACGATCAGCCGGTCCCCTCGGGCCAGCAGCGCCACTACCGGGTCGAAGTAGCGATAGACCTGCTCGTCGCGGACCACGGCGATCACCTGGTCGGGCAGGCTCTGGGGCTGCTTGCCGACCTCGGAGACCAGCAGCTCGCGTTCGGCGACCTCGAGGCCGTCACCGCGGGTGAGCAGATCCTCCATCACATCGCCGAGGGTGGGCGACAGGGTCGAGAGGCCCAGCAGACGGCCGACGGCGTCGGAGGAGGTGATCACCGAGTTGGCGCCGGACTGGCGCATCAGCGGAGCGTTGTCCTGCTCGCGCACCGCGGAGACGATGTATGCCTCCGGGTTGAGCTGGCGCACGGTGAGTGTGGTCAGCACGTTGGAGTCGTCGCGGTCAGTGGTGATGATGACCTGCTCGGCGTCGGGCACCCGCGCCCGGCGCAGCACCTCGCGTCGGGTGGCATCGCCGGTGACCACCGCCAGACCGTCGGCGTGCGCCTCGGCCAGCGCCGTGGCGCTCGGGTCGACGATGACGATGTTCTCGCGGTCGTAGCCGTTGTGAACCAGTGTCTTGACGGCGCTTCGGCCCTTGGTGCCGTAGCCGACGACGACGACGTGATGCCCCACGGTCTTCCTCCAACGTGCGATGCGGATGAGCTCGCGCCCCTGGGTCGCCAGCACCTCGAGCGTGGTCCCGATGAGGAGCACCAGGAAGGCGATCCTGGCCGGGGTCATGACGAACGCGTTGATCAGTCGCGCGCTGTCTGTGACCGGTGCGATGTCGCCGTATCCGGTGGTGCTCAAGGTGACGGTCGAGTAGTAGATGGCGTCGATCAGGCTGAGCTTGTTGGTCGGGTCGTTGCCGTCGACGTAGCCGTCGGCGTCGAGATAGACCATCAACACGACGCCGGCGAGGATCGCCAGCGCCAGCAGCAGCCGCTTGCCGAGCTGCCACCACGGCGAGCGGTGGCGCTCGGGCAGCGACACCTTGCCCCGGCCGCGCTGGTCGGGATCGGACTCGAATTGCACGAGCCGAACCTAGTCGCTCTCCTGCTGAGTGCCGTCGTCGCCTCGCTCGAGACCCTGGACCGACCCGGCCGCGGGATCGCGACCGACCCGCGTGCGGAGCCGGGCCATCAGCTCGCGGCGAGCCCGGGTGGTGTTGCGCTGCGGGAACACCTGGTCGAAGGCGGCGTTCACCGCCGCGCCGATGAGCACCGCGATGGCCACGAGGTAGAGCCACAGCAGGACGGCGATCGGGGCCGCCAGCGGACCGTAGATCGAGCGCGAGTCGGCCGCCGTCGTCGTGAGAACCCACCGCAGCACGTAGGAGCCGAGGATCCAGGCGACCAGGGAGAAGGTGGCACCGGGGAGGTTGAAGCTCCAGTTCGTCTTCACCGGCACCGAGACGTGGTAGAGCGTGGCGAGGAAGCAGATGCAGACGACGATGACGATCGGCCAGTAGAACTGGATGAGGAAGTCGGCGCGGTTCGGCAGCCACTCCCGCACCAGCTTGGGCCCGGCGATGATCAACGGGATCGAGATCGCGCCGGTCACGACGGCCAGGATGTAGAGCGCGAACGACAGCGCCCGGGTCTTGACGATCCCGCGGTGACCGCCGAGCCCGTGCATGATCGTGATGGTGTCGACGAAGACGTTGAGCGCGCGCGATCCCGACCAGAGCGAGAGCACGAAGCCCAGCGAGATCACGTCGAGCCGGCCGCCCTTGAGCACCTCGTTGAGCGTGGGGTCGATGACCTTGTCGACCGCGGAGTCGGTCAGGAAGGTGGCGCTGAAGTCGAGCACGGCGCGGCGCACGTCTTGCACCTGGGCGGCGCTGAACTGCTCCGAGACGTAGCCGATGCCGCCGGCCAGCGCGAAGATCAGCGGCGGCACCGACACGATCGCGAAGAACGCACCCTCCGCGGCCAGCCCGGTCACCCGGTACTTCAGGCACGAGGAGACGGTGGTGACGATCAGGCGCCACAGGATGTGACCGGCCCGCCGGGCGCGTTCGGAGAACCCGGACGCCGGCACGGTGTCCTCGGCCGGCGAGGCGTCCGCCTCGTCGGAGGCACCATCGGTCGTCACGGCGTCACGCTAACGAGTGCGGCACCCGCTCCCGGGGACCCTCGACCCGACTCACGGGTGAGATGGGCGACGCCCCGGCCGGGTCAGGTCAGCTCGAGACCGGGGTAGAGCGGGTGCTTGTCGAGCATCTCCGCCGAGGCCGCCTTGACCCGATCGGCGATCCCGTCCGCGAGCACGTAGGAGGCCTTCGAGGGGGCGCCGGCCTTGGTGGTGCCGGGCTCGGTGCTGCCGAGGACCTCGACGATCAGCTCGGCGACCCGGTCGAACTCGTCGTGACCGAAGCCGCGGGTGGTGAGCGCCGGGGTGCCCAGGCGGATACCGGAGGTGTACCAGGCGCCGTTGGGGTCGGCCGGGACCGAGTTGCGGTTGGTGACCACCCCGGCGTCGAGGAGCGCCGACTCGGCCTGCCGTCCGGTGAGGCCGAACGAGGAGACGTCGAGGAGTACGAGGTGGTTGTCGGTGCCCCCGGTGACCAGGTTCGCACCGCGGGAGAGGAAGCCGTCGGCCAGGCTCTGGGCGTTGTCGGCGACCTGCTGGGCGTAGGTGCGGAACGCCGGCTGGCGGGCCTCGGCCAGGGCGACGGCCTTGGCCGCCATCACGTGCGAGAGCGGACCGCCGAGCACCATCGGGCAGCCGCGGTCGACGCTGGGGGCGTATTCCTCGGTGGCCAGCACCATGCCGCCGCGCGGGCCGCGCAGGCTCTTGTGCGTCGTGGTGGTCACCAGGTGGGCGTGCGGCACGGGGTCCTCGTCGCCGGTGAAGACCTTGCCCGCGACCAGCCCGGCGAAGTGGGCCATGTCGACCATGAGAGTGGCGCCGACCTCGTCGGCGATCTCGCGCATCTTGGCGAAGTTGATCCGCCGCGGGTAGGCGGAATAGCCGGCCACGAGCACCAGCGGGCGGAACTCGCGGGCCTTGGCGGCGACGACGTCGTAGTCGAGCAGCCCGGTCTCCGGGTCGGTGCCGTACTGCTGCTGGTGGAACATCTTGCCGCTGATGTTGGGACGGAAGCCGTGGGTGAGGTGGCCGCCGGCGTCCAGGCTCATGCCGAGCAGGCGCTGGTTGCCGAGCTCGTGACGCAGCGCCTCCCAGTCGGCCTCGGTGAGCTCGTTGACGTTGCGCAGCTGCGCCTTCTCCAGCCACGGCCCCTCGACCCGGTGGGCCAGGATCGACCAGTACGCCACCAGGTTGGCGTCGATGCCCGAGTGCGGTTGCGCGTAGGCGTACTCGGCACCGAACAGCTCGCGGGCGTGCTCGGCCGCCAGCGCCTCGACGGTGTCGACGTTCTGGCAACCGGCGTAGAAGCGGTGGCCGACGGTGCCCTCGGCGTACTTGTCGCTGAACCAGGTCCCCATGGTGAGCAGCACCGCCGGGGAGGCGTAGTTCTCGCTGGCGATGAGCTTGAGCGACCCGCGCTGATCGGTGAGCTCTTGGCGCGTGGCCTCCGCGATCCGCGGCTCCACCGACGCGATCACCTCCAGGGCGTCGCGATAGGCGCTGCTGGTGAGGCTGGAGATGCTGGGACGGGCTGCGTCATCGGCCATGGCGGTCAGACTAGTGAGACACCCCGGTTACCGACGAGTCGGATCCAGTGCCAGGACGGGCTTGCGATGTGACGTGGCTCGCACGCCGCTCGCGCGTCAGGCGTAGGCATCGGCCACTCGTCTCACATCATGGATCAGGATCTCACATCACGAGATTGCGGTTTGTGGACAAAGCGTCCAGCAGGTGAGACTCCGGACCATGGTCACCGCCGCAACGCACGCCCACCTCGTGGTACGCCGCCACGTGGACTATGGGCGCACGCGCAGCAGCATGTGTCCGCATCGCTGATCCACCTCGGAACCTCCCGGCCGCCGCGGCGGCGACGCTTCAGCGAAGGACATTGCCATGACCGATCGGCGCTACCAGGCCAAGCCGGCCGCTCACACCGAGATCCCCCGTCCCAAGCGGGCGGAGGGGCAGTGGGCGCTGGGCTACAGCGAGCCGCTGAACAAGAACGAGCAGTCCAAGAAGGACGACGATCCGCTCAACGTCCGTGACCGGATCCTCCATACCTACTCCAAGCGCGGCTTCGCCTCGATCGACCCCGCCGACCTGCGCGGCCGCTTCCGGTGGATGGGCCTCTACACCCAGCGCGCTCCGGGCTTCGACGGCGGCAAGACCGCGACCCTGAGCGAGGAGGAGCTCGACGACGAGTACTTCATGCTCCGCGTGCGCTCCGACGGGCGCCTGCTCTCCCACGACGCGGTCCGCGCGCTGGGCCGCATCGGCGTCGACTACGCCCGCGACACCGCCGACGTCACCGACCGGGAGAACATCCAGTACCACTGGATCCGGATCGAGGACGTGCCGTCGATCTGGGAGCAGCTGGACCAGGCCGGGCTGAGCAGCCTGGAGGCGTGCGGCGACTCCCCGCGGCCCTTCCTCGGCTCCCCCGTCGCCGGCGTCGCCACCGACGAGATCATCGACGGCACCTCGGCGCTGGAGGAGATCTACGAGCGGTTCATCGGCGACCCGGCGTTCTCCAACTTCCCCCGCAAGTTCAAGACCGCGGTCACCGGGCACCCCAGCCACGACGTCTCCCCCGAGACCAACGACGTCTCGTTCGTCGGCACCGTCCACCCCGAGCACGGCCCGGGCTTCGACCTCTGGGTAGGTGGCGGCCTGTCGACCAACCCGATGCTCGCGCAGAAGATGGGGGTCTGGATCCCGCTCGACGAGGTGGCCGACGCCTGGTCGGCGGTGGCCTCGGTCTTCCGTGACTACGGGTACCGGCGGTTGCGCTCGCGCGCGCGGCTGAAGTTCCTGGTCGCCGACTGGGGCATCGAGAAGTTCCGCGAGGTCGTCGAGAACGAGTACCTCGGCCGCAAGCTCGTCTCCTGCCCCTCGCCGCCCTCGCCGGAGGGCCACCGCGACCACATCGGCATCCACGAGCAGCGCGACGGCAGGCGCTACGTCGGCGTCGCACCGATCGCCGGTCGCATCTCGGGCACCGTCTTGGTGCAGCTCGCCGACCTCATCGAGGAGTTCGGCGTCGACGGCGCCCGTCTGACCCCGTACCAGAAGATCGTGCTGATCGGCGTCGAGCCCGAGCGCGTCGAGCCCCTCGTGGCCCGTCTCGAGGAGATCGGGCTCTCCGCGCGCCCGTCCAACTGGCGGCGCAACACGATGGCCTGCACCGGTATCGAGTTCTGCAAGCTCGCGATCGTCGACACCAAGGAGCGCGCCCGTCGTCTGGTGGGCGAGCTCGAGCAGCGCTTCCCCGAGCTCGACACGCCGATCACCGTGAACGTGAACGGTTGCCCGAACGCCTGCGCCCGCACCCAGGTCGCCGACATCGGGCTCAAGGGCCAGCTGGTGATGTCGGAGGGACAGCAGGTCGAGGGCTTCCAGGTGCACCTGGGCGGCGCCACCGGGCTGAACGCGAACTTCGGCCGCAAGCTGCGTGCCCACAAGGTCACCAGCGCCGGCCTCGACGACTACATCACTGCGATCGTCACCAACTACCTCGATGACCGCACCGGCGCCGAGGAGTCCTTCTCCGCGTGGGTCGCGCGCGCCGACGAGGACCTGTTGCGCGGCGAGAAGGTGCTGGAAGCGGTATGAGCGAGCGCGCGATCCCCTTCCACTGCCCCTACTGCGGCGACCAGAACCTCTGGCCGCACGAGGCGACCCACGGCTCGTGGGAGTGCCGCGACTGCCAGCGCGTCTTCTCCTTGAAGCTGGTCGGCCAGCTGCGTCCGGACGGCGTCGTCCGATGACCACGCTCGCCACCCAGACCGCTCGCGACGCCCGCGGCGTCGCGACCGAGGGGCGCTCCCCAGAGCAGCTGCGCGACCTGGTCTCCCACTGGGGCGCCGAGCTCGAGCTCGCGCCCGCCGAGACGATCATCGAGTGGGCCGCGGCGACGTTCGGTAAGCGGTTCGCGGTCACCTCCTCGATGGGCGACGCCGTGTTGGCCCACGTCGCCTCGAAGGTGGTGCCGGGCATCGACGTGGTGTTCCTCGACACCGGCTACCACTTCGTCGAGACCATCGGCACCCGTGACGCCGTGGCGGCCACGATGGAGGTGAGCCTGCTGAGCATCACGCCGAAGCAGAGCGTCGCCGAGCAGGACGCCGCCTACGGCAAGGACCTCTTCCGCACCGACCCCGACCGGTGCTGCGCACTGCGCAAGGTCGCGCCGCTGGCCGACGCCCTCGCCGGCTACGACGCCTGGGCCACCGGCCTACGGCGCGCGGAGACCCACAACCGGGTCATCGCGCCGGTCATCGGCTGGGATGCGAAGAAGGGCAAAGTGAAGGTCTCCCCGCTCGCGCGATGGAGCGATGAGCAGGTAGAGCGGTACATCGCCGACAACGGCGTCCTGGTGAATCCGCTCGTCTACGACGGCTACCCGTCGATCGGGTGCGCACCCTGCACCCGACGCGTCGCGCCCGGAGAGGACCCGCGCAGCGGGCGCTGGGCCGGCACCAACAAGACCGAGTGCGGGATCCACTCATGATCCCCGCTCGCGAGAATGAGAGGAGGCAGCGCTGATGGCTGCTCCCGCCTTGGTCGCCCTGGCTCACGCGAGCCGGGACTCCCGATCCACCAAGACGATCACCGCATTGGTCGAGGAGGTGAAGGCGCAGCGCCCCGACCTCCGCGTCGAGCGCGCCTTCCTCGACACCGGCGCGGCCCGTACGCGCCGGGTGCGCCCGGAGTTCCAGGCCGTGATCGACCGCCTCGTGAAGGCCGGCCACGAGGAGATCGTCGTGGTGCCGCTGGCGCTCTCCGACGGCTCCGGCGCCGAGGTGCCCGGGGTCGCGGACGCCGTCGCCGAGGCCACCGCACGCCACCACGGCCTGCAGGTGCGCGTCAGCGCAGACCTCGGTCTGGAGACGTGCTACCTGGAGGTGCTCGACGAGCGGCTGCGCGAGGTCCTGCGCGCCTCCCGGGTCCGCGAGCTCGACGCTCTGGTCCTGGCCGCCGCCGGCTCGACCGATGCGCTGGCCAACCAGACCGTGGCGCGGCTCGCCCGGCTGTGGGGCACCCACCACCGGCTCCCGGTCACCGCGGCCTACGCCGCCAGCGCACCCCCGGCGACCGGTGAGGCCGTGCGCGCCTTCCGCGCCGAGGGACGCCGCCACATCGCGGTCGCCTCGCTCTTCCTCACACCCGGTGAGCTGACCGACCGCGCCGCCGAGCTGGCCCTGGAGGCCGGCGCCGTGGCCGTCTCGGAGCCGATGGGCGCCCACCCCGAGATCGCCCGCGTCGTCCTGGCCCGCTACGCCGTCGGCGCCGTGGAACTCGTCCCGGTCTGATCCCGCCGGACGAGGTACGAGTCCGGCGGGATCGATGGTCGTCGAGCAAGCGGCGCGACCGAGGGACGAGGTCGCGACCCGCGTGTCGAGACGTCTGGCCCTGGGCTGCCAACCAGCATCGAGCGTTGGCAGCGCGGGTTCCCGGGGTTTCGCTGGCGCTCGCTGGCGCTCGCTTGCTCAACCTCCGGGCGGGGTGCTCAACCTCCGACCAGGTGGTGGAGCAGGTGGTCGAGCTGGCGGGCGGGGTCGGTGGTGAGGCCGCCGTGGACGGGGCCCGGCTGGAGGACCGTGCTTCGGGGCGCCTTGAGGAAGCCGAAGCGCTGGCTCAGCGGGGCCTCCCCGGCGCTGCCGGCCTCCGGCGCGCCCGCGCACACGGCGTCGACGTAGGTGAGCGCGGCGCGGAGCTGGTCGGCGTCGACGACGTCGCCCAAGGCGTCGAGGCGGTCGGTGTCGAGGTGCCAGGCGGCGGCGAGGAAGTCGGTGGCCTGGCAGTAGAGCACGACGCCGACGTTGAGGAACTCCTCACGATCGACCCTGGGCACGCAGCGCAGGGCGACGTACTGGTACGCGCGCCGCATGGCCTGGTCGCTGCTCACGTCGGCAGCCACTGACGGGTTCCGAGGCGGGCGGTGAGGAAGGCGAGGTAGGCCTCGCGCAGGGCCTGCGGCGTCTCGGCGCCCGGGACCGGCTCGAGCCACTCGTCGGGCACGAGGTCGATCACCTCGGAGAGCAGCTCCGGGGTCACCAGCGCGGACAGCTCCTCGTCGACCTTCGCCAGGTCGCCGGCCCGGCGGCGCAGGACGTGGTCGCCGGCGTCCCAGGGCTGCGCGGCGAAGCGGGCCGGATCCGTGAGACCGCCGGACCAGGCGTGGTGGAAGTAGAGCGAGGCGCCGTGGTCGATGACCCACAGGTCCTCCCCCCACAGCAGCAGGTTGGGATTGCGCCAGGAGCGATCGACGTTCGCGGTGAAGGCGTCGAGCCAGACGACCCTGCCCGCGATCTCCGCCGACGTCGCAGCGTCGCCGTCGAAGCCGAAGGATCCAGGCAGGAAGTCGATACCCAGGTTGGACCCGACACTCGCGGTGAGCAGGTCCTGGACCTCCTCGTCGGCCTCGTAGCGGGCGATCTCGGAGTCGAGGTCGAGGACGACCTGGCGCGGGGTCCGCAGGCCGATCCGGCGCGCCAGCTCCCCCACGATCACCTCAGCCACCAGTACCCGCGGGCCCTGCCCGGCGCGACGGAACTTGCACACATAGGTGCCCAGGTCGTCGGCCTCGACGACGCCGGGCATGCTGCCGCCCTCTCGGAGCGGAGTGACGTAGCGGGTGACGACGACCCGTTCCAGACTCACTCGACCGGGGTCTCGTCGAGCAGGCGGGCGCGCTCGACGTCGACGTCGAAGTCCGCCGGCGGCCACTGCGGGTCGAGATCGCGCAGGGTGTCCAGCAGCAGAGTGCCCACGGCCAGGTTGCGGTACCACTTCTTGTCGGCCGGGATCACGTACCAGGGTGCGATCTCGGTGTTGGTCTTCTCCAACGCGAGGTCGTAGGCGGCGCGGTACTCGCCCCACAGGGCGCGCTCGTCGATGTCGCCGGGGTTGAACTTCCAGTATTTCGACGGGTCGTCGAGCCGGGCCAGGAGCCGCTGCTTCTGCTCCTCGGCGCTGATGTGCAGCATGCACTTGACCACGGTCGTGCCGGAGTCTGCCAAGCGCCTCTCGAAGTCGTTGATCGCGCCGTAGCGCCGCTCGATCTCCTCCGGTGGCGCCAGCGAGCGGACCCGACCGATCAGCACGTCCTCGTAGTGGGAGCGGTCGAAGACCCCGAGGATGCCCGGCCCCGGCAGCGCCCGCTCGATCCGCCAGAGGAAGTCGTGGCTGCGCTCCTCCTCGGTGGGCGCCTTGAAGGAGGTGATCCGCACGCCCTGCGGGTCGACCAGCCCGACGGTGTGCCGCAGCGTCCCGCCCTTGCCGGAGGTGTCCATGCCCTGGAGCACCAGCAGGATGTTGCGGGTGCCGCCGGTGCGCCCCTCGGCGAACAGCCGCTCCTGCAGGTCGGCCAACTCGGGGCCCATCGCGGCGAGCGCGGCCTCGCCGTCGGCCTTCTTGCCGTCGTAGCCGGGCGCGGCATCGGTCTCGATGGACTTCAGGTCGACCGGTCCGGCAGGGAGGCGCAACGCGTCGCGGATGCTCATGCCCTCACCCTATTGAGTGCCTCCCGACCGATCGACCGGACCACCGAGCACCCGCGGGACGTCGAGGGTGCAGCCGATGACGGTGTCGACCGACCCGTCGAGCTGGGGCTCGTCGAACCACAGGCCCTCCACGAAGCCGACCTTGGCCAGCACCCGCAGCGACGGCCGGTTGCGATGGTCGGGCGCGGCGAAGAACGAGGGCACCTGAGCCTCACGCCGGACGGCGTGCACCGCCCAGGCCCACAGGCATCGGGTCCCGAGACCGCGCCCCACCCACTCCGGCTCGCCGATCAGGTAGTCGACGCCGAGCGCGCTGGAGTCGGGAGTCAGCAGCGCGTACTCCGGGTAGTCGGCGATCGCGTAGTCCTGCACGAATCCGACCGACCGGCCGTTCACCTCCCAGACCCACATCCGCGTGGGCTCGGCACCCGTGATCCGCCGCAGATAGAGCGCGGTGACCGCCTCAGGCGTCGGCTCGCCGTCGCCTGCCCACCAGCGTCGCACATGCTCGGCCGTGCGCCACCGGACGACGTCGGGCAGGTCGCCCGGCGTCATCGGTCGCAGCGTGATCCGGAGGTCCGGGTCGATCTCGAACCGCTTCACCGGCCCCGACAGGTCCACCGCTGCCGGGTCGGCACCGCCGACCGCTGCTCCCGCGGTCGCGGCGAGGCGGCGGGCCGCCGACCACCACGACTCGTCAGGTGCGCTCACCCCAGCGAGCACTCCCTGGGGCGTGCCGACCTCGATCGGCGCATCCACGGCTCAATGGGCCAGGCCGCCGCGCCGGTCGACGATCGGGCCGGCGGCCGACCAGGGGAAGTCGATCCAGCGGTCGGTGTGCCGCCACACGTAGTCGGCGTGGACGATGGTCTGCGGCTTCTCGTAGATGACCGCGATCCGGGCGTCGGCGACGTGTCCGGCGATGAAGGCGCGCACATGCTCCAGGGTGCGACCGCTGTCGCTCACGTCGTCGGCGATGAGCACCTTCAGGCCGGACAGGTCGATCGCGTCGGGCGTCGGCGGCAGCATGATCGGCACGTCGAGCCGCTCGTCGACGCCGGTGTAGAACTCGACGTTCACCGCGGAGAGGTTCTTCACGTCCAGGGCGTAGCCCAGGCCCATCGCCAGGCCGAGTCCCCCGCGGGCGATCGCCAGGACCAGATCCGGCTCGTAGCCGGAGTCGACGACCTGTCGGGCCAGGTCGCCGACCGCCTCCCCGAACAACGGATAGGTCAGCACTTCGCGCTCGGAGCTCACCGGAGCAGTCTGACGTGTCCCTCGCGCGCGGCGCTAGGAGTCGCCCAGGTCCGCGTCGGCGGTCGGGTCGTCGCGGCCGGCATCGGCCAGCTCCTCGCGCACCACCGCGAAGGCCAGCCCGGCCGGATAGCCCTTGCGCCCGAGCATGCCGACCAGCCGGCGGGTCGCGGTGACGTCGTCGACCCGGCTCAGCGAGCGCAGCTTGCGCCGGACCAGCCGACGTGCGGCCTCCTCCTCCTCGGCCGGATCCACCTCGTCGAGCGCGGCCCGGGCGACCTCGTCGTCGACGCCCTTGCGGCGCAGCTCCTGGGCCAGGGCACGACGCGCGAGCCCCTTGGCGCTCTGCCGGCCCTCGACCCAGCCGCGGGCGAAGGCCGCGTCGTCGATCAGGCCGACCTCCTCGAAACGGTCGAGCAGGCGCTCGGCGATCTCGTCGGGCACACCACGCCCGGCGAGCTTGTCGGCCAGCTCCCGGCGCGAGCGGGCCCGGCCGGTGAGCTGGTCGAGCAGGATGGTGCGGGCCACCGACTCCGGGTCGGCGTCAGGGCCGAGCGCCTTCGTGTCCGGCGGGGGCTCCGCCTCTCGGCCGGCCCGGGCCGGCGCCTGCCGGACCCAGGCCTGCACCCCGGCGTGGACGTCGCCACGCCAGCGGTCGGACTCAGAAGTCGTCGACACCGATCGGAGCCTCCGAGAGCGCCTCGGCCGGGTCGTCGACGTTCGGGCCGACGCCGAGCTTCTCGAGGATCTTCTTCTCCAGCTCGTTGGCCAGGTCGGGGTTGTCCTTGAGGAAGGTGCGTGCGTTCTCCTTGCCCTGCCCCAGCTGGTCGCCCTCGTAGGTGTACCAGGCGCCGGCCTTGCGGATGATGCCCGCCTCGACGCCGACGTCGATGAGGCCACCCTCGCGGCTGATGCCCTTGCCGTACATGATGTCGAACTCGGCCTGCTTGAACGGCGGGGCCACCTTGTTCTTGACGACCTTGACCCGGGTCCGGTTGCCGACCATGTCGGTGCCGTCCTTGAGGGTCTCGATGCGGCGCACGTCGAGCCGGACCGAGGAGTAGAACTTCAGCGCCCGACCACCGGTGGTGGTCTCGGGCGAGCCGAACATGACCCCGATCTTCTCGCGCAGCTGGTTGATGAAGATCGCGGTGGTGCCGGAGTTGTTGAGCGCACCGGTCATCTTCCGCAGCGCCTGGCTCATCAGGCGGGCCTGGAGGCCGACGTGGCTGTCGCCCATCTCGCCCTCGATCTCGGCGCGGGGCACCAGTGCGGCCACGGAGTCGATGACGATCAGGTCGAGGGCGCCGGAGCGGATCAGCATGTCGGCGATCTCGAGCGCCTGCTCGCCGGAGTCGGGCTGGGAGACCAGCAGCGCGTCGGTGTCGACGCCGAGGGCCTTGGCGTACTCGGGGTCGAGTGCGTGCTCGGCGTCGATGAAGGCGACGATGCCGCCGCGCGCCTGGGCGTTGGCCACCGCGTGCAGCGCCACCGTTGTTTTACCGGAGGACTCCGGTCCGTAGATCTCCACGACGCGGCCGCGCGGCAGGCCGCCGAGGCCGAGTGCGACGTCGAGGGCGATCGATCCGGTGGGGATGATCTCGAGGGGGGCGCGCGTCTCGTCTCCGAGGCGCATCACCGAGCCCTTGCCGAACTGCTTCTCGATGTTGAGCAGAGCAGTGTCGAGGGCCTTGTCGCGGTCTCCAGCCATGGGTTGCTTCCTTGTCTCTCGTCGTGGGCCAGGCACATCGACGACGCTAGAGCGAGCCACCGACAATGCCTGGTCAGCGCTGTCGTGCCTGTGGACAACCTCGGTCCGCGTCATGCCTGTGGAGAGAACCTATCCGGCGATCGAACAGATGTTCGGGACGCGGGTCCCGGCGTGTCGGTCGGTACCGGCCGATGCGGGCCGCTCAGCGCTCGGAGTCGGGGAGCTCCAGGGACCGCCACACCGCGGCCCAGACCTGCTTGGGCGGCACCCCGGCGTCCAGCGCCTGCTGCGGGGTACGCCGGTCGAGGTCGGCCAGCACCATCTGGTCGGCCCAGGTGCGGCAGTAGGCCGCGCCGAGGGCGCGCTCCATGCGTGCCCAGAACTCGGTGTGCCTCACGGGCACCCACGGTACGCAACGACGTCGAGCCACCGCTCGCCGCGCTGCCCAACCTCCCCGCGCTGCACTCTGTCGACGCGCCAGCCGGCCTGTTCGGCGACCGATCGCAGCGCCGGTTCGCGCCAGTAGGTGAACATCCTCGGCGCCCGGATGCTGCCGTGGGTCGACCAGCCCGCACCGTCGCCCTCCTTGAGGGTCATCCGCAGTACGCCCCCGGGCTCGGTGGCCTCCGCGAGCCGCTCCAGCACCGTGGGCAGGTCGGCGCGCGCGACGTGGAGCAGGGAGGCGTTGGCCCAGATCCCGTCGTAACGCCGCCCGGTCTCGTCCAGCAGCTCATCGCGCAGCGGGTCCAAGACGTCGGCGCGGTGGCCGTCGGCCCGCAGCCGGTCGACGAAGCCACGGGTGACGTCGGTGCGCCGTACCCGCACACCGCGCTCCTCGAGGGCGAGCGCGTCCCGCCCACCACCGCTGCCGATCTCCAGCACCCGCGCCTGCTCGGGGAGACGGTCCGCGAAGTCGTCGACCGCGGCTCGCACCGGCTCGGTGAGCGCGACGGTCGCCTCGCGGTAGGCCGCCGCGTCGGCGTCGTAGGCGGCCAGGGTCAGCTGCGTGCGGACGTCCCAGATGTGGTGCACGACGTCGTGCAGGTGGTAGCGGGCGAGCGAGGCCACGGTGAACACGCGCCCGTCCCCGCGCACGCCGGTGCGGTCCCAGGCGGTGCCCGCTACGGCCTCATAGCGACCGGCGACCTGCTCGGCCGCCGAGCTCAGCTCGGCGGCGACCGCTGCCGGATCGGCCAGGTCGTAGCGGCGCTCGGCGGCAACGGCGTCCTGGTCCCAGTTCGCGAACCGTGGCTCGTCCTGGTCGAGAACGGCCTGCACCCGGTGGCGGAACAGGTCGTGGACGTCGCGCACGTGGCAGGCGTACTCGGTCACCGACCACGGGGCGCGGGCGCTTCGAGGGAGCCGGGCCGCGGAGGGCGGCCTCCCACGACCGGGCGTTCTCGCGCAGGGCTCCCCCGATCGCGTCGACATCGGTGCGCGGCGCGTCGAATCCGCAGGCGTCGCAGCGGGCGTCGAGCACCCACGTCCAGTCCTTGGTGTCGCGCACCCGCCGAGTATCCCAACCCCGTACGCCGCCGCTGCCGTTGCGTCTACTCCGGAGCCGACCAGTCGCCGTAGCGGTCCTGCAGCCCAGTCACACTCACCCCTCCCTGGCCCGCCTCCCTGACGACGAGGGGGGCGAGGTCCGCAGCGGCCGTGCGCAGATCGACGCCGACGGGCCCCTCCGGGGAGTCGGCGCCGACGACGACGCTGACCGTGTTCGGCTCCCACGGCAATGCCGTCCAGATCGCCTCGAGCAGGGCGTCGAGCTCCTCGACGGTGAACGGCTCGGCCGAGTCCGACTCCATCCCGAGGCTGAGCCGGTGGCCGAAGCCGTTGGTCGACCGGGACGGCTCGTCGACCTCGACGATCCGCGGCACCGCTGCCCTCACCGCGGCCGCGACGTCGCCGTAGTCGGCGGGCTCCTTCTCGGCCTCCCAGATGCCCTTGATCGTCCCGCAGCCGGACAGTGCGCCGGTCATCAGCACCAGCGCGATCGCGGCGCCGAGAAGCCCTCGGGCGGGGCTCACGCGACCGCGGCCGTGCCGAAGGCCACGTTGAACCGGTCGCACCAGATCACCACCGTCGTGAGTCCATCCAGGTCGACGTCGTCGGGGATCTCGTAGTTCTGGTTGCCGTGGGTGGCCTTGAGGTCGCCGAGGTCGACGTAGCGATCGTCGTCGTAGGAGCCCCATTCGCCGCCGCTGGGCGCGTTCGAGAGGGCCACGACCAAGTCGGGCCCGTCGGAGGTGGCCAGGTCGTCCAGGCGCACGAATCGCCGGCCGTCGCCGAGCTCGATGATGGAGGCCGTGCCGGTGGTGCCGTGCTCGGCGTCGACGAAGTCGCCCGAGCCGTGCTCGACGAGGTCGGGGGCCTGCTCTCCGGGCTCCTTCGCGCTCGGCTGCCCGGGCGTGGTCGGCCCGTCGGACTCGCCCGCGGGACCGGACTCGCCGCCGGAGTCGGTGGCCTGCGACATCGGGAGCGCCTCGTCGACATGGCTCGAGGTCCACAGCCGCCACGGTTGGAAGGCCCACAGTCCCACGGCCAGCACCACGAGCGCGACGCCGCCGATCACCCACTTGATCACGCTTGCGAACCTAACCGGGACGCGGTGGGGCCAAACCTCAGGTGAGGAGCAGCCGGTCGAGACGTCGTCGCGTCAGCCAGAGCCCTAAGGCACCCATCGCCACCAGGTAGACCACCGAAATCACCGAGGCGACCGTAGGCGTGCCGGTGGTGAGCTCGCGACACAGGACGACGCCGCGGTAGAGCGGGGTGCACTCGACCACGAACCGCAGGATGCCGTCGTAGGAGGTGACCGGGAAGAAGGTCGCCGAGAACAAGAACATCGGCAGCTGGATCAAGGTGATCTTCTCGAAGTCCTGCCACGAGCGCATCCAGGTGGTGAGTGCCATGCACACCGCACTGAAGGCGTACCCGATGAGGAGCGCCGCCGGCAGCGCGAGCAGGGCCCACCAGCTCTGGAGATAGCCCAGGGCCAGCATCACGAGCAGGAAGGCGGCCGAGTAGGACCCGCCGCGGATCTGCCCCCACATGATCTCGCCGCGGGCGATGTCGATCGTGCGCATGGGCGTGGCCAGCACCTGGTCGTAGAGCTTGAGATAGCGCAGCTTGAAGAAGACGTTGTAGGTGGAGTCCATCAGGGCGCCGTTGAAAGCCGAGGCGGCGAGCATGCCGGGTGCGACGAACTCGGCGTAGGGGATCGTCTGCCCGTTGAACTCGAAGGACTCGATCAGCTGCCCGACGCCGATCCCGATCGAGAACAGGTAGAGGACCGGCTCGAGGAAGCCGGTGAGGAAGAGCTTCCACGCCGAGCGGTAGGAGATCGCGTTGCGCTCGACCAGCAGGAGGGCGGCCTGCCAGGAGGTGAGCGGGACGATCGGGACCCGGGCGCTCATGCGGGGTCCCCGACGAGTTGCGCCGCAGGCGAGCGCAGCGAGCCGAGCGCGGAAGTCGGTGGGGTGCTCATGTGGCCATCCGCTTCTCGAGGCCCGAGACCGACCAGCGCCAGCCGATCGCGCAGAGCACCACCAGGACGACGGTGTTGATCGCGGCCGTGGTCCAGTCGATGTGGTCGAGGGAGAACATCCGCGACAGGCTGACCCCCTGCCACAGCGGGGTGAGCCGGGCCGCCCAGGCGCCGACGTCGCCGAGATTGCTGACGGGGAAGAAGGCGCCGCTGAACAGGAACAGCGGGAACACGCCGATGCGGAAGAGCACGCCGAAGGCGGCCTCGGACTCGACCCGGCAGGCGAATCCGAACGTCAAGGTGGCGAAGGCCATGCCGGTGAGCACCTGGGCCGCGAACGCCACGAAGGGCCCCCACCACGACTCGAACACTCCGAACGGCGCGACGACGAGGTCGAAGACGCCGACGCTGACCGCCACCCGCACGGCCACGAAGCCGAGGTGGGCGGCCACGACGTCGCGCACGGTGAGCGGCGTGGCGATCATCGACTCATAGACCCGGTTCCACTTCAGGTTGCCCATCACCGGATAGGAGGTCTCGGCGACCGCGGTCTGCATGGCGTGCGCGGCGACCAACCCTGGGACGAGGAACGCGAGGTAGGACGTCGCCCCCTCGAGCCGGTCGGGATCGCCGTCGATGAAGCCGCCGAGCAGGACGCCCATCGCAAGCACGTAGAACAGTGGCGCGACGAAGCTGGAGACCACACTGCCGCGCCAGGTCCGCAGGGTGACGGTCTTCCAGTAGTCGACCTGGCGGCCGACCCCCTCGCGCAGGGTGAGCGCGCCGGCCATCAGTCGACCAGCGTCCGGCCGGTGAGGCGGAGGAAGACGTCCTCCAGCGTGCTGCGCCGGACCAGCGTGGCGACCGGTTCGAGTCCGCGCTCGTGCACCTTGGCGATCACCTCGTCGCCGTCGGCGGCGTAGACGAGGAGCCGGTCGGGCAGCACCTCGACCCGCTCCCCGAGGTCGGCGATCTTGTCGGCGAGCGTCTCGTGGGTGGCGCCCTCCTCGGCGAGGCCGAAGCGCAGCTCGGCCACCTCGCGGCTGGAGTACCGGTCGATGAGCTCGCGTGGCGAGCCCTCGGCGGCGATGACTCCCTTGTCCATCACCACCAGGCGATCGCACAGCTGTTCGGCCTCGTCCATGTAGTGGGTGGTGAGGACCAGGGTGACGCCCTGCTGCTTGAGCCGGAACAGCTGGTCCCACAGGACGTGGCGGGCCTGCGGGTCGAGTCCGGTGGTCGGCTCGTCGAGCAGCAGCAGCTCGGGACGGTTGATCAGGCTGCGCGCGATGGTGAGACGGCGCTTCATGCCGCCGGAGAGGTCGTCGACCTTGGCCTTGGCCTTGTCGGTGAGGTTGACGAACTCCAGCAGCTCGTCGGCGCGGGCGTTGACCTCGGCCTTCGGCATCCCGAAGTAGCGGCCGTAGACGTAGAGGTTGTCGCGCACGCTCAGCTCGACGTCGAGGGTGTCTTCCTGCGGGCACACGCCGAGCAGCCCGCGGATCGCGGGTCCGTCGGTGGCGGGGTCCATCCCCATGATCCGCAGCTCGCCTCCGCTGACCGGCGAGACGGCCGCGATCATCCGCATGGTGGAGGACTTGCCCGCGCCGTTGGGGCCGAGGAAGCCGAACGCCTCGCCCCGGCGGACGTCGACGTCGATGCCCTTGACGGCCTCGAAGTCGCCGAAGGACTTGCGAAGCCCGACGGCACGGATCATCGACTCATCACTCACCCACGGCACGTTAGCCGGATGCACGGACACGACGTACTGAATAGGTTGCTGCCATGCAGCGCACACAGGTGTCGTCGGGATCGCCGTACGAGCAGAGCATCGGTTTCAGCCGCGCGGTCCGGGTGGGCGACCTGGTCTCGGTCAGCGGGACGGCGCCGGTCTGGCCCGACGGCACGGTGGACCCCGATCCCGCCGCGCAGGCGCGCCGCTGCCTCGAGATCGCACTCGGCGCGCTCGCCGAGCTGGGCGGTCGCCCCGAGGACGTCGTCCGGACCCGGCAGTACGTCGTGTCCGCCGATGTGGCCGAGGCGGTGGGAGCCGTGCACGGCGAGGTCTTCGGCGACATCCGGCCGGCCTCGACGATGGTCGTGGTCGCGGGCCTGCTCGACCCGCGGTGGGTCTACGAGCTGGAGCTTGACGCCGTGGTGGCAGCGGCGCCGCGGTGATCCTCGTCGAGGGTGAGAGCGACCGCGCCGCGGTGGAGGTGTGCGCGCGGCGCCTCGGCGCCGGCCGCGTCGAGGCGGTGGCGATGGCCGGGATCACCAACCTGCGCGCCCACCTGCGCACGGCGACCGGTCCAGTGCGGCTGTTGCATGACGCGGCCGAGGCGGGCTACGTCGCGCGGGTGCTCGGCGCCTCGCCGGGCTTGTCGGTCGAGGCCTACGTGTGTCACGCCGACCTCGAGGACGAGCTGATCCGGGCGGTCGGGGTGCCGGGGGTGCTCGCGGTGGTCGACGCGCAGGGCGAGCGCACGTCGTACGAGCGGATGGCGCAGCAGCCCGCGCAGCGCGACCGCACCGATCACGCCCGGTTGCGTCGCTGGCTCGGCGCCCGCAGCGGCCACAAGCTCACCTACGCCACCTTGCTGGCCGAGGCGGTGCCGATCGACGACGTCCCTGCTCCGTTGCGGGCCGTGCTCGCCTGACGAACGCGCTGACAACCCTCCGTCCGCCCACCTCGCGCCGTCCCACCCGTCACACCGGGCGGCCGATCCATGAACTTGGAGGCCGGGATATCGGCCCCCAAGTTCATATTTCCCCGGTCGACCGGGGAAATCCCGCCGCAGCCGCGCAGTCCGAAGCCCCGCCGGACCGATCCGGCTCAGGACCAGGCGGCGACCTGGGCGCGGGTGGGGTGCCAGGGCTCGATGCGCAGCCGCATGCCGGCCTCGCCCGGGGTGCGGTTGCCCTTGCGCTCGTTGCAGGCGCTGCAGGCGGCGACCGTGTTCAGCCAGGTCCAGCCACCGCCGCGCGAGCGCGGCAGGAGGTGGTCGATGGTCTGGGCGCGGTCACCGCAGTAGGCACAGCGGTGCCGATCGCGGGCCAGCACGCCGTGGCGGGTGTAGCCGGCCGGCCGGTAGAGCCATTTGGTGGCCACGTAGCGCACCAGGCGGAGTGCCCGCGGCCACTGGTAGGGGCCGATCATCCGCTCGGGGTGCGCCTCGTGCACCACCGCGACCTCGCGCACCAGCATCTTGACCGCATGCTTGAAGCTCACCCGGCCCAGCGGCTCGAAGGAGGCGTTGTAGAGCAGCACCGTGCCGGCCAGTGTGGTCATGGGCGCTGCACCCCCTTCCGTCGTCGATCCTAATCTGCCTGGCCGCCCTTCGGCCCGGTTGCGCGCGGGTTGTCCGTGGATGAACCCCGCATGGACGGTAGGCAGTCAGGAGCGCGAGCGCACTCGGGTTTCGGCGCGCTCGACCCACCAGAGCAGTGCCGAGTCGTCGTCATAGGCCACGCACATCCGCTCAGCCACGGCTCGCAGCGCGTCACCGAGATCCTCGTCCGAGGCGTCCTGGGCGGCCCTTGCGAGCCTGGCGCCGTCGTCCCAGGCGGTGTGGTCCACGGGCAGCGGGAGCGCCGCGACCTGGCGGGCGCTGAGCTTGATCGCGGACGTCGCGAGGGCCGTCCCGGCGTACCGGGCCGCGGCCAGGGCGACCACCGGTGGGGACAGCAGGACGGCGAGGACGTGCCACAGCCGATCCGCAGGCGGCACCACCGAGACCACCGGCACCGACGGCAGCCACGCGCCGTCGGCGTCGACGACGGCCTCGATCACCCGCCCCTGGGTCGCGACGAGCACCTTCGGGACCAGGCGCGCGCGGGCCCACGCGGCGAGGGTTCCCTCGCGTTCGAGACGGCCCAGGTCGACCGAGGGAGCGCTGAAGGATCGCTTCGCGAATCGCGTCGCAGAGCGTCCCCAGTGGCAACGGGCCGGGTCGATCAGCCCGGAGGTGACCAGCGGCGTCGCGTCGATCCCGTCGGTGACGAACGGGACGAGGCCGTAGTACTGATCGCGGAAGTCGGCGGTGCACTCGGCGAGGTCGCCCAGCACGCCGGCAGCCCGGGGGCGGACGACCGGGAGACCCAGCGCGGGGGCCGCCAGTGCGCCCCACTCCCCCACGCCGGGGTCGAGGACGACGTCGGGCCCGCGGACGGCGTCCGGCCCGGACCAGGTGGCCACCGGACGCGGCGCGGCACCGACGGTCGCTACGGGCGCGCAGGTGATCACGGTGGTTCCGGGGAACACCGGCGTGGTCGAGGTCCAGAAGTCGGTAACGGCGCCGACCTCCGAGACGGCGTCGCGCACCGGCCCGGCATCGCGGGCCGCCAGTACCGAGATCGGCTGCACGAGGGCCACCACGCCACCGGTCTCGACCAGGCTCAGGGACCGGTGCAGGAATGCGGCACTGGTGTCGGTGTAGGCGCCCAGGCCCGGGCGCGTCGGGTCGGCGGTGCGTCCGCGCAGCTGGCCGAGGAAGGGTGGGTTGCCGATGACGACCGCGAACGGCGCGGCCGGGTGCTCCCCGAGTCCGTCGGCGACACGGATCCGCTCCGCCAGCACTCGTGGCTCGACCGAGGGCGCCTCTCGCCGCAGCCGGAGTCGGGTGATGGCCACCGCGATCGGGTCGAGGTCGGTGCCGTGCAGTCGATCCGAGGCCTCGGGCCCGAGCCGGCGCAACGCCGCCACCAGGACGTTCCCCGTGCCGCAGGCCGGATCGAGCAGCGGCCCCTCGGCGTCCGTGGACAGCGCCCGGTCCAGGAGCCACTCCACGAGTGCCGGCGGCGTGTAGAACGAGCCCGAGCCGTGGCGATCGTCCAGGAGCGACTCGTAGACCGGGCCGAGCCGGTCTATCGCGTCGGGGTCCCGCCAGGGGGCGAGCCCGTCGTCCGGGGGTGCAGCATCGGCCAGACCTTGGGCGCGTGCCACAGTGGCCAGGACGGCGTCCCATGCGGCAGTCCGTGACCCCAGGGAGCGTTCGGCGTCCAGCACGCTCCTCCGCAGGTCGTCCACGACGACACCCTAGAGAGCCACCATCCGGCGTGTTATAGTCACTTTGACTACAAATCAGGAGCGCAGATGACCACACCGCTCGACCCCGCTGCCGCCGTCTCCCCCGGCCTGCTCACCGACCACTACGAGCTCACCATGCTCTCGTCGTTCGTCACCGACGGCAGCGTCGACAATCCGACGATCTTCGAGGCCTTCGCCCGTAGGCTCCCCGAGGGGCGCCGCTACGGCGTCCTGGGTGGTCTCGGCCGGCTGCTGCCACTCATCGAGGCCTTCACCTTCGACGAGTCCGAGATCGCCTGGCTGCTCGCCGAGGGCGTGATCAACGACGCCACCGCCGCCTACCTGGCCGACTTCCGGTTCCGCGGCGACATCGACGCCTATCCCGAGGGGGACCTCTACTTCCCCGGCAGCCCGATCCTCACCGTGCGCAGCACGCTCGGCGAGGGCGTGCTGCTCGAGACCCTCGTGCTCAGCGTCCTCAACCACGACAGCGCGATCGCCAGCGCGGCGGCCCGCATGACCACGGCTGCGCAGGGTCGACCGCTGGTCGAGATGGGCAGCCGGCGCACCCACGAGGACGCCGCCATCGCCGTCGCCCGCGCCGCATACCTGGCCGGGTTCGCCTCCAGCAGCAACCTCGCCGCCGGACGCCGCCACGGCGTGCCCACGGTGGGCACCGCCGCCCACGCCTTCACCCTGGCCCACACCTCCGAGCTCGAGGCCTTCCGCAGCCAGGTGGCGGCCCAGGGCGTCGGCACCACCTTGCTGGTCGACACCTACGACACCGAGCAGGGCATCCGCAACGCGATCGAGGTCGCCGGACCCGAGCTCGGCGCGATCCGGATCGACTCCGGCGACCTCGCCGAGGAGGCGGTCAAGGCACGCACGCTGCTCGACTCGCTGGGCGCCACCGGCACCCGGATCATCGCCACCAGCGACATCGACGAGTTCGTGATCACCGCCCTGGGCGACGCGCCGATCGACGGCTACGGCGTCGGCACCCGGGTGGCCACCGGATCGGGCCATCCGACCGCCAGCATGGTCTACAAGCTCGTCGCCGTCGCCGACTCCCCCGACGGCCCGCTCCGGTCGGTCGCGAAGAAGTCGCACGACAAGATCTCCGTCGGCGGCCACAAGACCGCCTACCGCCACTACGACGACGGCGTCCTCACCCGCGAGTGGTACACCACCGAGGAGCAGGCCGGCTCCCCCACCTCCCAGGAAGCGGTGCCGATCCAGGTGCCGGTCATCCGCGGAGGGCGGATCGTCCACACGCCGGACCTGGACGCCGTTCGCAAGCACTGCGCCGACGCGATCGCCTCGCTGCCCGCCGACGCCCGCCGGGTGGCCGCCGGCGCCCCGTACCTGACCGCCGAACTCGCCGAAACCAAAGGAGCAGCCTCATGAAAGCCCTGATCGTCGTCGATGTGCAGAACGACTTCGTCGAGGGCGGCTCGCTGGGTGTCACCGGCGGCCGTGCCGTGGCCGCCGCCATCAGCGAGCACCTCGCCGCCCACGCGGACGACTATGCCGCCGTGATCGCCTCCCGCGACTGGCACGACGCCGACGGCACCAACGACGGCCACTTCGCCGCACCCGGCACCGACCCCGACTTCGTGAGCACCTGGCCGGTCCACTGCGTCGCCACGACCGCGGGCAGCGAGTACGCGCCGGCACTGGCCACCGACGCGATCACGCACCACGTCCGCAAGGGGATGGGCGAGGCCGCCTACAGCGCCTTCGAGGGCGTCACCGACGACGGCGTGCCGATGCCCGACCTGCTCGACCAGCTCGGGATCACCGAGGTCGACGTCGCCGGCATCGCCACTGACTACTGCGTGCGGGCCACGGTGCTCGACGCGCGACGCCACGGCCTCGGCGTCCGGCTGCTCGAGGGCCTGCACGCTGGTGTCGCGCCGGCCTCCAGTGAGGCCGCCGTCCGCGAGATGGCCGATGCGGGGGCCGAGGTATGAGCGAGCACCCGCCGTTCGCCGTCACCGTCGACCTGGCCGTCTTCACGATCCGCGACGGAACCCTCTCGGTGCTGCTGGTCCAGCGCGGCGCCGAGCCCTTCGCCGGCTCCTGGGCGCTGCCCGGCGGCTTCGTCGAGATCGACGAGGACGCCGAGACCGCCGCCTGGCGCGAGCTGCTCGAGGAGACCGGCGTCGAGCGGTTCGAGGGGCACCTCGAACAGCTGCGCACCTACTCCGCACCCGACCGCGACCCGCGGATGCGGGTGGTCTCGGTGGCCCACGTGGCCTTCGCGCCCGACCTGCCCGAGCCCTCGGCCGGCTCCGACGCCGCCGGCGCCCGCTGGTGGGTCGTCGACGACGTCCTGGGCAGCGGGCCGGACGCGCCCGGGCTCGCCTTCGACCACGCCGAGATCCTCGCCGACGCGCGAGAGCGGATCCGCGCCAAGCTGGAGTACACGACCCTGGCCCTCGACTTCGTCACCGAGCCCTTCACCCTGCCGGAGCTGCGCCGCGTCTACACCGCGGTGTGGGACACCCCGCCGGACCTGGGCAACTTCCGCCGCAAGGTGCTCGGCACCGACGGCTTCGTCGTCCCGACCGACGCCCCGCGCGACTCCGGGCAGGGGCGACCGGCCCTGCTCTACCGACGCGGCACCGCCACCGACGTCCAGCCGCCGATGCTGCGGCCGAGCCGCCCGGCGAACGCCGAGCGCCCGTAGTCTGGAGCCATGGCTCGGCTCCTCGTCGTCCACCACTCCCCGACCCCGCTGGTGCAGTCGCTCACCGACGCGGTGATCGCCGGCACGCGCGACGATGCGATCGAGGGCGTCGAGGTGGTGGCGCGGCCCGCGCTGGAGGCGAGCGCCGACGACGTCCTGGCCGCCGACGGCTACCTCCTCGGCACCACGGCCAACTTCGGCTACATGTCCGGCGCCTTGAAGCACTTCTTCGACTCCATCTTCCTCCAGGCCGGCGGAGCGCTCACCGACGACGGCTCGGGCGCGCCCGCCGACGGCGGGCCACGGCCGCCGAAGCCGTACGGACTGTGGGTGCACGGCCGCTACGACACGACCGGCGCGGTGCGCAGCGTGCAGTCGATCGTCCAGGCGCTCCCGTGGCGGCAGTCCGCCGACGTGCTGGAGGTGCTCGGCGACGTCGACGAGGCCGAGCGGGCGGCCGCCTACGAGCTCGGCGGCACCTTGGCTGCTCTGCTCTCGTGAGGGTGCCCCCGGTAGCATCGCGCCACGTGGACTTCCCTGGGCGATCCGTGCGCATGGTCACGGGTTCGGCACCGCTGGTGGCGTTGGTGGTGCTCGCGGCGCTGCTGCTGAGCGCCTGCAGCGATCCGGCCCGGGTCGACCCCGAGGGCGATCCCGACCAGGTCGACGCCGTCGAGGCCCCTCCGCTCGGTGCCTGCCGGCAGCTGAGCCTGGAGGAGACCGCCGCGGTCACCAACGCCACCCGGATCGTCGACTGCGCCAAGCCGCACACCGCACAGACCTACGCCGTCGGCGACCTGCCCGAGGAGTTCGCAGAGGCCGACTACGACTCGGCCGAAGTCGGCGCCTTCGCCTACCGGACCTGCACCAGTGAGCTGATCAAGTTCCTCGGTGGCGACGAGAGCATCACGATGCGCAGCATCCTCGGCTGGTCGTGGTTCCGGCCCTCGGAGAAGGCCTGGGACAAGGGTGCCCGCTGGTACCGCTGCGACGTCACCGGTGGCGCCGGCCCGCAGAGCGCGTCCCTGGTGCCCCTTCCGGAGAAGGCCAAGGGACTCCTCCAAGGTCGCCCCGACGACGCCTGGATGGCGTGCGCGGCCGAGCCGGCGTTCTCCGAGGCCGCCAAGGTGCCGTGCAGCGAGGACCATCTATGGCGAGCGGTCACCACGATCAAGCTCGGCGAGATCAACGACCCCTATCCCGGCGACGAGGCCGTGGAGGCCCAGACCGGCAAGTTCTGCCAGGGCTCGGTGAAGGCCTACCTCAACTATCCCGACGACTTCGAGTTCGCCTACACCTGGTTCGGCGAGAAGGACTGGGCCGCGGGCAACCGGAGATCCGTGTGCTGGGCGAAGACCGATGAGTGAGTCGCGCCGCGCTCTCCCGCCGCTGCTCGTCGCCGTCGCGGTGCTGCTCACCGTGCTCGTGGGGTGCTCCTCGGACAGCGAACCCGACCCCGATCCGACCTCGTCTGCTCCCTCGACTCCGACCCAGACGCCGACGCCGCCGCCACGGGCCACCGCGGCGCCGTCTCCCGAGGCCGGCGCGTGCCACCAGATCACCTACCGCCAGGCCGTCGCTCCGACGTCGTCACCCAAGACCGTGCCGTGTCGTGACGCGCACACCGCCGAGACGATCTCCGTGGGCCGCCTCGACAACCTCGTCGACGGGCACCTGCTCGCCGTCGACTCGGCGCAGGTCCAGGACCAGGTCGCCGCGGCCTGCCCGGACGCGCTCGGCTCGTTCGTGGGCGGCACGGCCGAGGACCGGCGGCTCAGCATGCTTCGCGCGGTCTGGTTCACCCCGAGCCTCGAGGAGGCCGCCGCCGGCGCGGCCTGGTACCGCTGCGACGTCGTGGCGCTCGCCGGGCGCGACCGCCTCGCCACGGTCAAGGGCTCGCTCGAGGGCGTGCTCGGCACCGAGTCCGGCCGCGACCAGTACGGCATGTGCGGCACCGCGAGTCCCAAGGCGAAGGGCTTCGCCCGCGTGCCCTGCGGGGCCCAGCACTCCTGGCGCGCCTTCGACGTCATCGAGCTCCCGGAGGGCAAGTACCCCGGCGCCGGAGCGATCAGCACCGCCGGCAACCAGTGCGAGGACGCGGCCACCGCCGTCGCCGACGACCCCCTCGACTTCGAGTGGGCCTCCGAGGGCCCCGACCGCGCCCAGTGGGACGCCGGCCAGAACTACCTCCTGTGCTGGACGGCGGTCTGAGCGGCCGTCTGCAGGGGTCCGGGATTTCCCCGGTCGACCGGGGAAGTATGAACTTGGCGGGCGAAATATCGGCCGTCAAGTTCAGGGATCCCCGGTCGACCGGGGAAATCCCGCCCCACGAAGGAGCGAGCTGGTGAGGGCCGGTCGCGGCGCCTCGCGGCCCGAGTCGCTCAGAAGCCGAGCTTGCGGAGCTGGCGCGGGTCGCGCTGCCAGTCCTTGGCGATCTTGACGTGCAGGTCGAGGTAGACCGGTGTGCCGAGGAGGGCCTGGATCTGGAGCCGGGCGCGGCGACCGACGTCCTTGAGGCGCGAGCCCTTGTGGCCGATCATGATCCCCTTCTGGGAGTCGCGCTCGACGTAGAGGTTGGCGTGGATGTCGAGCAGCGGCTTGTCGGCGGGGCGGTCCTCGCGCAGGTTCATCTCCTCCACGACCACCGCGATCGAGTGGGGCAGTTCGTCGCGCACGCCCTCCAGCGCGGCCTCGCGGATGAGCTCGGCCACCAGGATCTCCTCGGGGGCGTCGCTGAGGTCGCCGTCGGGGTACAGCTGTGGGCCCTCCGGCAGCAAGGCGACCAGCAGGTCGGCGAGGAGTCCGACCTGGTGACCCGACTCGGCGGAGACCGGCACGATCTCGGCCCACTCGGTGCCCGTCTCGACGCCGAGGGCGGCGATGTCGAGGAGGTGCTGACCCAGCTGCTCGGGACCGACCAGGTCGGTCTTGGTGGCGATCGCGATCTTGGTCGTCCGCTTGATCTTGCCGACCTCGTTGACGATGAACCGGTCGCCGGGGCCGATCTTCTCGTTGGCGGGGAAGCAGACCGCCACGATGTCGACCTCGGCCAGGGTGGTGCGGACCAGGTCGTTGAGCCGCTCCCCCAGCAGGGTGCGCGGACGGTGCAGGCCGGGGGTGTCGACCAGGATCAGCTGGGCGTCGTCGCGGTGCACGATGCCGCGCACGACCGTGCGGGTGGTCTGGGGCTTGGAGCTGGTGATCACCACCTTGGCTCCGACCAGGGCGTTGGTGAGGGTGGACTTCCCGGCGTTCGGGCGCCCCACGAAGGACGCGAACCCGCTGCGATGGGCTGTGGTGGTCTCGTCCTCGCTCGGCTGCTTGCTCATCGCTCCCGCGCCTCGTCGTAGTCGGCCCAGATCTGCTCGTCGGTCTTGCCCGCTGCCTTGCCGGCCCGCCAGATGGGGCCCGGGTCGACGGCTCGCGGCTGGCGGCCGGTGGTGGCGCGCCAGTAGCCCATCACGTCGTAGTCGCTGCTGGGAAGGCGGCGCTCGCGCATCAGGTGCTTGCGGATCGCGCGCATCTGCGCGGACTCCCCCGCCATCCAGAAGTAGCCGGAGCCCTCGGGCCACACCAGGTCGCTCACGACCTCGGCCAGCCGGCTCTCGCCGTCGCCGGGCTGCACGAGCCGGTCGACCTCGACGTCGGGCAGGTAGGCGGTCAGGGACGTATCGGCGTCGGGATCATCGGGCACCTCGGCCCACACGCGGATCGGGACCCGGCCGCCGTGGGTCTGGCAGATCCGCGCCATCGCCGGCAGCGCCGTGAGGTCGCCGACCAGCATCAGCCATCGCGCGTGCTCGGGCATCGCGAAGGAGCCCTTGGGCTCGCTCACCGTGACGACGTCGCCGACGCAGTCGCGACTGGCCCACTCGGTGACCAGCCCGACGTCGTGCACGACCACGTCGAGCACGAGCTCGGCGCCGTCCCAGGAGCGCACGGTGTAGTAGCGGCTCTGGAACTGCCCCGGCACGACGAGGCCCACCCACTCGTCGGGGATCGCGGTGGAGCGGAAGTCGGCCAGCCCCGGCCCACCGAGCACCAACCGCACCAGGTGGTCGCTGAGCGGGGTGCGCGAGAGGACGGTCGCCTCGTACATCGCTGCCCTGGTGCTCACCCGCCGAGCCTAGTGGGCCGCCTCCCCCGGCTCTCCCGGTGGAGCCGTCGTCCGCAGTTAGTGCGGACTTTTGGGATAGTCCCTGGCGTTCGGGTTGTTTTGAAACGTTGCAGAGGACCCAAACGGCCGGGACTATCCCGACCGGCGGCCCGACACCGGCCCGGTCAGATCACCCGGTCAGATCACCGGGTGGGCCGGCCGGGTCACCAGGTGGGGCGCAGGGGGAAGCCGTCGGCGCCGTCGGGGCCCGTCTTGACGGCGAGGACCTGGTGCAATTGCACCTCGTTGCGCTCGAAGCCCACCCGGCAGGCGGCCATGTAGAGGCCCCACACCCGGGCGGTCCCGATGCCGACCTCCTCGACGCAGGCGTCCCAGTTCTCCACGAGGTTGTGGTTCCAGTCGCGCAGGGTGAGCGCGTAGTGCAGCCGCAGGTTCTCCTCGTGCATGACCTCGAGGCCGGCGTCCTGGATCTCGGTGATGATCCTGCCCGAGCCGGTGAGCTCGCCGTCGGGGAAGACGTAGCGGTCGATGAAGGCGCCCGCGTTGGTCGGCCGGTTGTCATGACGGGTGATGCAGTGGTTGAGCAGCCGCCCCTCGGGCTTGAGGTGGTCGCGCAGGAAGCCGAAGTAGGCCGGGTAGTTCTTGATGCCGATGTGCTCGGTCATGCCGATCGAGCTGATCGCGTCGAAGTCGGTCTCGGCGACGTCGCGGTAGTCGAGGTGGCGCACCTCCGCGAGGCCGGACAGCCCGGCCTCCTCGATCGCCGCCTGGGCCCAGGCCGCCTGCTCGCGGCTGAGCGTGACGCCGAGTGCCTTGACGCCGTACTCCTTGGCCGCGTGCATGACCATCCCGCCCCAGCCGCACCCGACGTCGAGCAGCCGCTGCCCAGGCTCGAGGCCGAGCTTGCGGGCCACGAGGTCGAACTTCTCGTACTGCGCCTCCTCGAGCGTCGAGGAGTCCTTGGGGTAGATCGCGCAGGTATAGGCCATCGAGGGGCCGAGCACGTGACGGTAGAAGGTGTTCGAGACGTCGTAGTGGTGGTGGATCGCCTCGGCGTCGCGGGTCAGCGAGTGCCGCACTCCCTCCATCATGCGGCGCCAGCGCGGCAGGTGCTCCTGCGGCGGCGGGGGCGGCGGCTTGAGGTTGGAGAGCCCCAGGCCGCGCAGCAGCGTGACCAGCTCCGAGGGCGACGGCGCCCGGAACTTGGTGTGGTCCTTGAGCTTGCTCATCACCTCGTACGGGTTGCCCGGATGCTCACCATGGACGACGAGATCACCGCTCACATAGGCGCGAGCGAGGCCGAGGTCACCGGGTGCCGTGGCGAGGTACTGCAGGCCCCGCTGGTTGACCAGCTCGAGCCGGATCTCGGCGTCCTCCGGGCCGCTCGCACTGCCGTCGTAGGCCTCGAACCGGAGCGGCATCCCGCCCCTGGTGAGGTCGGCGATGACGTCGGCGATCTTGAACTCTGGCTTGGTGCTGCTCACTGTGGGTCACTCACTTCCGGCGAACGGTCTTGTCGTACAGGCTGGTCAGTCGGTGATCGGGGTCGTAGCGCTTCTTGACGGCGGCCAGGTGCGCGCCGTCGTAGAGAGCATCGAAGGTGTCCTGGTCGTAGAAGGCCTCGGAGTACAGGGACTTGTGGCCGCCGAGCCGGTGCACCTCGGCCTCGATCGCGCGGTTGCGGGGGGCCTCGACGGCGTCCGGCCCGACGTGGACGGTGCCCCAGAATCCGGCGTTGACATAGACCTCCCCCGCTCGCAGCGGGTAGGTGGGCCAGGCGCGTCTGGCGACCAGCGGGCACAGCCAGACCGGGCGCATGCCGATGTGCTCGTCGAACCAGGCGAGGAACTCCTCGATCCGTTCGACCGGGACCTCGATGTCCTGGACCACCCGCTCGCGCTGCGGGCGGCCGGCGCGGCGGTCGAGTCGGTCGGCGATGTCGAAGCGGCGGTCGAGGCCGAGCAGCAACATGTAGACGTCCGAGCGCCGCCACTTGCGCGGCCAGAGCCGGCGGATCCGCGGGTTCTGCGCCCCGAAGGCACCCGAGCACCAGAACCAGTCGGTGTCCCAGCGCCACAGGTAGTCGTACATCGTGAGCAGGTCGGTCTCGCGGTCGCGTACCGAGGCGAAGTAGATGTCCTGCCCGGCGTAGTCGGACGGCGTCGCCCCGGAGGCGGTGTCGGTCCAGCGGGCGAGGGTCAGGTAGTACTCGCCGGGGGCGAACGCGACGCCGTCGAGCCCGTCGACCGGCTCGCCGTCGTACTCGCGGGTCTCGGCGATCTCGGCGATCGCCTTGGCCAGGAGCCCGGCGTCCTCGAAGCGGACGTGCCGCAGCGCGACATAGGCCGAGACCGGCTCGAGCTCGATCCGCAGCCGGGTCGCGTAGCCGAGGGAGCCGTAGGAGTTGGGGAAGGCGTCGAACAGCTCGTCGCCGGGGCGCGTCGTGACAACCTCCCCGGCGCCGGTGAACACGTCCATCTCGAGCACCGACTCGTGTGGCAGGCCGTTGCGGAAGCTGGTCGACTCGATCCCCATGCCCGTGACCGCGCCGCCCAGGGTGATCGTGCGCAACTGAGGCACCACCAGCGGGATCAGACCGTGCGGGAGGGTGGCGTCGACCAGGTCCTCGTAGGTGCACATGCCCTGCACCTCGGCGGTACGTGTCTCGGGATCGACCTCGATCACGCCGTCGAGACCGGAGACGTCGAGGCCCGGTGCGCTGCTCTCGCTGCGCACCCGGAACAGGTTCGTCGTCCGCTTCGCCAGGCGCACCGCGGCCCCGGCCGGGATCGCGGCATAGGACGCCGCGAGTCGCTCCACCGCCTGTGCGTGCTGCTGCCAAGCGTTCTCAACCACGTGCTCTCCCACCCTTCGAAACTACTCCGGGGTCGGGTCCGGCGGCGCGTGGGGGCGGTGGTCTGCTCGGCCGGCGGGTGGAGCCCGAGGGCGACTCCGTCTGGTTCAGGCCAGGATCGTGCCGCGCGCGTCGCCGAGGTGCACCACGACGTCGGGGCCGGCGAACTCCTCCAGCACTGCACGATCGGCCTCGCCGAGCTCGGAGGCGTCGGCGAGGACGACGGCCGCGGCCACGCCGCGCGCTGCCGAGGAGACCGCCATCGCGATGCAACCCTGGAGCGCGCTGAGCCGCAGCGCTTCGAGATCGAGGCTCGCGGCGGCATAGGTGCGCCCGTCGAGGTCGCGGACGGCGGCGCCCTGGGCTGCCTGGGCTCGCGCGCGCGTGGCGCGGGCGAGCGTCACGAGCTTGGCGTCCTCGGGGCTCAGGGCTGGTTCCTGCGGCTGCTGCGACTCAGGCGACTGCGGCGACATGTCCTCAGCCTAGGGACGTCGGTCAGCCGGCCGGCTCGCGGACCGACCCGAACGGCGCAATTGCGCCGTTCGGGTCACCGGGCGGCTCGTCCACCGCACCATTCGGCGCAATTGCGCGGAACGGGCAGGCCTCAGAGCCAGCCGTCGCCGTCGAGACTCACCCCCGGCGGGAGCGAGAGCACGCCATGGGTGACGGGGAGACCGATCGCCTCGGAGACGCGGGCGAGCAGCGCCTCCGGTCCGCGCGACAGCGGCCCCGAGCCCACGATCCCCGCGGCCGCGGGCGACTGGCTCGACTCGGCCGGCTTCAGCTGACGCAGGAGGTCCAGGGCCGACGGGGTATGGAGGCGGACGTCGTCGACGTCGATCTCGGCGAGCGCGCAGACCCGCTCGAGCGCGAGTCGCGAGCCGCCGAGGTGGTCGATCAGGTCGCGTTCCGCGGCGTCGCTGCCGACCCACACCCGACCGCGCGCCAAGGGCTCGAGCGTGGCGAGCGCCATCCCGCGGTCGGTGGCCGCCTTCTGCGTGAAGTCGGCGTAGACCTCGTCGAGCCAGGCGTCGAGGACCGCCCGCTCGTCGGTGGTGAAGGGACGCGACGCGGCCATCATCGCCGCGCGCGGTCCTGCGATCGCGTTGTCGTGCACGATGCCCGCACGCTCCAGCAGCCGCTCGATCACCATCTTGCCGGCCAGGACGCCGATCGAGCCGGTGAGCGTGGTCGGCTGCGCGATGATCTCGTCGGCGCCCATCGACACGAAATAGCCGCCGGATGCGGCGACGGTGCCCATCGAGGCCACCACCGGGCGGCCGCTCTCGCGCAGCCGGCGCACCTCGCGCCGGATGGCGTCGCTTGCCACGTAGGAGCCGCCAGGGCTGTCGACGCGCAGGACCACGCCGCGGACGTCGTCGTCCCGGCCGGCTTCCCGGAGCCGGGCGCACACGCGCTCGGCGCCGGCCTGACGCCCGTTGCCGGGTCCCAGGACGATCGAGCCGTGGACGTCGACCACTGCGACGGCCGGGTGGCTACGCCGGGTCAGGGCGCCGAGTGCCGCCGCCTTGTCCTTGTGGTCGGCGGCATAGCGATGGACGTAGCGCGGCTCCCACTGGGGCGTCCAGGTGTCGTGGGCCCAGGCGTAGACCTCGTCGGCATAGCCGAGGCGGTCGACCAGGCCGGCCGACAACGCGGCGTCGGCCGAGAGCGGCGCCCGGTCGATCGCCTCGCGCACGGCCGCCTCGTCGAGTCCGCGACGCGCCGACGTCCGGGTGACGGTGTCGTCGAGGACGGCGTCGGCCAGGCGTTGCATCATCTCGCGGTAGGCGGGGGTGATCTCCCTGGCGGCCAGCGTGTCGGCCGCCGTCTTGAACTCGTAGCGCTGGCCGAACTCGGGATCGACGCCCAGCTTCTCCAGGCCCCCGCGCAGCAGCGTCATTCCGGTCTGGACGCCGACGAGACCGAGCGCCCCGGTGGGCTGGACCCAGATCTGGTCGGCACCGAGCGCGACCCGGTAGCCGACCAGGCCGCTGGTGAGCTCGCCGAAGGTCTCGGTCCACGCCACCGAGGGCTTGTCCCGGGAGAAGTCCGCGACCAGCTCGGCGATCTCGTCGGCCTGCGCCAGGGTCACGGGCGCGGTGCCGACGTGCACCAGCAGGCCCAGGACGTCGTCGTCGGACGCCGCGCGCCGCAGTCCGTCCTGCAACGCGCGCAGGGTGGGCGCCTGCCTGAGTCGGAAGGCCTCCAGGGGGCTGCTCGGCGCGCCGAACTGCACCCCGTGGGAGAGGTCCAGCTCGAGCACGGTCCGCGTCCCCGAGCCGCAGAGGCTGGAGAGACCGGGAATGCGATCGAGGAAGGGCAGCGCGCACGGCTTCATGCCCACGAGGCTAGAAGGTCCGTGGTCGGCCGAGTCTCAGCGGAGGGTGACGGCGACGCCGAGGCTGCGTGCGGGCGACGCCGTCTCAAGGCGCACGATCCGGTGGGTCTTGCCGCCGACCTTCCGCGGAATCTCGATGCTGCCGCGGATCGTGCCGCTGTGGCCGACCACCCCGCGAGCGAGGACCTTGCCCGGGCTGAGCCGAATCAACCAGGGCTGGCCCGGCAGCAGGTTCGATGCGGAGTAGGAGACCTTCGCGCCAGGCTTGATCCTGGTGCGCGCCAGGCTGAACCGCATCGGGGCCAGCGCGACCTTCGCGGCCACGGTGGCGCTCGAGGTCGCCGGCCCGTAGCCCCGCACCGCGACCGTGGCGAGCACCGCGAGCCGCGCGCCGTACTGCCTGGTGGTCGGCACGAACCGATCGGACCGCGCACCCGCGATGGGCACACCGTCGGCCAGCCACTGCCAGGACACCGACGCATTCGCCGGCACTGCGTCGATGGCTGCCGACAGGCTCTGCCCGACCTGTGGCACCCCCGTCACGTTCAGCTCATAGACGGCCGGTGCTCCGGGACCGACCACGCCCGAGGAGGCGGTGGTCACGGCGTCCCGGTATCCGTCGCGGGTCGCGGTCACCTCGCAGGTCATGACCGCGCCGAGATCCTGAGGGGCGAGCCGGTACAGCTCACCGGTGCCGACGACGCTCCCGCCTCTGAGCCAGCGATAGCTCGGGTTCCACGGTCCACCGGCTGCATCACATCTCAGCAGTCCACCGACGATCGCGGCGCCGGTGAGCGAGGGTGGACCGGGTTCGAAGGTGCCCGACTCGACCGGGTCGGTGTCGGCGTACGAGGTCGCCGGGACGTAGCCGGGATACGTCACGGTCATCACGCACCGCAACGGCTCGCCGACGTCGGCCGGGGTCGGGGTGTACCACCTGCCTGTCGCGATCACGATCGTTCCCCTCCGCCACTCCAGGACGGCTTCGTGCCAGTAGCCCGTGGGGTCGCAGACGAGCTCGCTTCCCACCTGTGCGGTCCCGTAGATCGTGGGCCTCTCGACCGTGGTGTGTCCGAGTTCGACGTCGACTCGGGCGGTACCGACGCCGGGCTCGTACCCCGCCTTCGAGGCAGTGACACGGCAGGTGAGGGTGGCACCGGCGTCCTCCGCGACCGGCCAGTAGCTGCGTCCCGACCACACGGGATCGGCGCCTCGCAGCCACTCGAACTCGGGCCATTCGCCGCCCTCGGAATCGCAGGTCAGCATCTTCCCCACCCGTGCCACACCATCGATCGACACCGTCGGCGTGAACCTCGCGCGGGCCACTGGGGACGTGGGCGACGAGGTCGCCGCGGCGGATTCGTGATCGTCACGCTGCGAGGTGATGGTGCAGGTGAGCTCGGCGTCGACGTCGCGTGGTGCGGGCACGTACGTGTCGGCGCTGCCCAGCTCGACGCCGTCGTCGCGGGTCCAGCGGTAGGAGAGGCGTCCTGGGGTGCCCTCGACAGGGTTGCATGTCAGGAGGTCGCCGACGACGGGCTGTCCGGTCACCACGGGAGCCTCGATCTCGAACCGGCGAGCCCGGACGGGCGCCGATTCGGCGCTGCCGGCTCCCAGGCTGCTCCAGAAGTCTCCCGGGGGCGAGGCAATGAAGAACCCGGCCGAGAGCGTGGCGCCGTAGTCGGCGGGGACCGGGGTGTAGGTCCAACCGGTCCCCACGAGGGTCGACTGGAGGTCGCCCTCGTGCCGTCGGAACCACTCCACGTCGGTCACCATCGCACCCGGCACGCTGAGGCTCACCTCGAGACCGAAGGGTTCACCGACGTGCGGAGCATCGCTGGTGTACTCGGCGATGTAGTCCGGAATCTCCTCGACCTCGATCAGGATCGTGCCGGTGGCGGATCCGGCGCTGTTGGTCGCAGTGACCGAGACCGGGTAGCCGCCCCGAGTGGTCGGCGTGCCCGAGATGATCCCCGTTCGCGGGTCGAGGCCCAGTCCGGCAGGGAGTCCCGAAGCGGTGAGGACCGGCGTCGGAGCGCCGGTGGCGCGCACCTGGTAGGCGAACATCGGTATGCCGACCGTGGCCTGGGTGACGTCGTCTGCGACGGTCGGTGTCTCCGCCTCCTCTGAGACCGCTGCGGTCTTGGCCGTGGCCGCGGCGGCCGGGCCGGCGGCCCCGAGGACCGCGAGCCCGCACGCGACCAGAACGACCGACAGACCAAGGAGCAGGCTGGAGAGCAGCCCGCGCAACGCGCGCACCATCCAGGACGAGCGAGACATGTGGGGGCTCCGAGACGGAGAGTGCGGGCAGGACGACTGAACGCTAGTCGCCAGCCGACGATCCCGCCGCGGAATCGTCGATCTCGCTGACCCGTCAGCTATGGCTGACGGGTCGATCCGATTCCTGCGCCGACCCGTCAGCCATAGCTGACGGGTCAGCGGAATCGGAGCGGTCGGCCGGCTCGTCGGGGAGCACCCGTCGGATGCGCACGGTGCCGACCTTGTTGCGGCGGCCGGCGACGTCCTCGGCCTCGAAGCGCAGGCCGTGGGCCTCGACGACGGAGCCCGCGATCGGGACGCGGCCCAGATGCTTGGCCATCAGGCCGCCGACGCTGTCGACGTCCTCCTCCTCGACGTCGAAGCCGAATAGCTCGTCGAGGTCGTCGACCGGGTAGCGCGAGGAGACCCGGACGCCGTCGGCGGGGTCGTCGAAGTACTCGACCTCGATCTCCTCCTCGTCGAACTCGTCGGTGATCTCGCCGACGATCTCCTCCAGGAGGTCCTCGATGGTGATGAGGCCGGCGGTGCCGCCGTACTCGTCGACGACGATCGCGATGTGCTGGCGGTCGGCCTGCATCTGGCGGAGCAGGTCGTCGACCGGCTTGGACTCCGGCACCCACAGCACCGGGCGCATGACCTCCTCGACGTGCTGGACCAGCTCGACGTCGGGGGCCTCGAAGTCGCGACGCACGACGTCCTTGAGGTAGGCGAAGCCGCGGATGTCGTCGAGGTTCTCGCCGACGACCGGGAGCCGCGAGCAGCCGCTGCGCAGGAAGAGCGAGAGCGTCTGGCGCAGGTTCTTGTAGTGCTCGATGTAGATGATGTCGTTGCGCGGCACCATGACCTCGCGCACGGTGGTGTCGCCGAGCTCGAAGACCGAGTGGATCATCTTGCGCTCGCCGGCCTCGATCAGCGCGGACGCCTCGGCGATGTCGACCATCTCGCGCAGCTCGGTCTCGGAGGAGAACGGGCCCTCGCGGAATCCCTTGCCCGGAGTGATCGCGTTGCCGAGCAGGATGAGCAGTCGCGGCAGCGGTCCGAGGATCTTGGTGAAGATGTTCAGCGGACCCGCCGAGAGCACGGCGACGGTCTCGGAGTGCTGCCGGCCGAGCGTGCGAGGGCCGACGCCGATGACGACGTAGGAGACCAGGAGCATCACGCCGATGGCGATCAGCACGCTGGCCCACCAGCTGCCGTCGAGGGTCCGGTCGAGCTCGATCGTCACCAGCACGATGGCGGCGATCTCACAGGCCATCCGCAACAGCAGAGCGGTGTTGACGTGCCGCGGCGCGTCCTCGAGGAGCCGCACCAGCTGCTTCGCGCCGGCCCGCTCCTCGGCGACCAGCTCGCCGGCACGAGCGCGGGAGAAGGAGGCCAGCGCGGCGTCGACGGCGCTGAACACCCCCGCCAGGACGACCAGCAGCGCGGCCAGTACCCAGGTCACCGGCTGATCACTGGCTGCGCCACCTCGCCAGGAGGTCGTCTTGGAGACCGAACATCTCCTTGTGCTCCTCGGGCTCGGCGTGGTCGTAGCCGAGCAGGTGCAAGATGCCGTGGGTGGTGAGCAGCTCGAGCTCGGCCACGGTGCCGTGACCGGCGGCCTCGCCCTGCCGGACGGCGACGGCCGGGCAGAGCATGAGGTCCCCGAGCACGCCCTCCTCGGGCTCGACGTCGACCAGACCCGGCCGCAGCTCGTCCATCGGGAAGGCCAGGACGTCGGTGGGGCCGTCCTTGTCCATCCACTGCTGGTTGAGCTCGGCGATGGTGTCCTCGTCGACCGCCTTGATGCACAGCTCGGCCTGCGGGTGCACCCGCATCTGGTCCATCACGAACCGGCTCAGCCGCGCCAGGTGCTTGACGTCGAGCCCGTGCCCGGACTCGTCGATGATCTCGATCGTCACGTGCGGCTCACGACCGCTGCTCGGTGGCGGTGTGCAGGCCGCCACGAGCGTCGAACTCGTCGTAGGCCGCGACGATCCGGCCCACCAGGCGGTGGCGGACGACGTCGTTGGCACTCAGGCGCTGGAAGGAGATGTCGTCGACGTCGTCGAGGATCGACTCGATGACCCGCAGACCCGACTTCGTGCCGCCGGGCAGGTCGACCTGGGTGACGTCGCCGGTGACCACGATCTTGGAGCCGAAGCCGAGCCGGGTGAGGAACATCTTCATCTGCTCGGGCGTGGTGTTCTGCGCCTCGTCGAGGATGATGAAGCTGTCGTTGAGGGTGCGCCCGCGCATGTAGGCCAGCGGCGCCACCTCGATGGTCCCGGCGGCGAGCAGCTTGGGGATCGTGTCGGGGTCGATCATGTCGTGCAACGCGTCGTAGAGCGGCCGCAGGTAGGGGTCGATCTTCTCGCTCAAGGTGCCGGGCAGGAAGCCGAGGCTCTCCCCCGCCTCGACCGCCGGCCGGGTGAGGATGATCCGGTTGACGTTCTTCGTCTGCAGGGCCTGGACCGCCTTGGCCATCGCCAGGTAGGTCTTGCCGGTTCCGGCCGGCCCGATCCCGAACGTGATCGTGTGCTTGTCGATGGAGTCGACATAGCGCTTCTGGTTGAGCGTCTTGGGGCGGATCGAGCGGCCGCGGTTGCTCAGGATGTTCAGCGAGAGGACGTCGGCGGGCCGTTCGGTGGTCTCGGCGCGCAGCATCGAGATGACGCGTTCGACGGTCTCGGAGGTGACGCCCTGGCCGGTGCGCAGGATCGTGACCAGCTCGTCGAGGAGGCGCTCGGCCAAGGCGACCTCGCCGGGCTCGCCGCGCAGGGTGATCCGGTTGCCGCGCACGTGGATCTCGGCGTCGAAGCCGCCCTCGATGATCCCGAGGTGTTCGTCGCCGGGGCCGAGCAGGCTGACCATGTCGATGCTGTTGGGGACCACCACGGTGTGACGGGTCTGGAGGTCACCGGAACTGTGAGAGTCGGTCATGGGTGCCCGGGCGGGGCGGCCTTTCGATCGGGGGAACTGCCTTCTTGACTGAGACTCATGGTACGCCGGGGCCCTGTGGCCGTTCCACTCGTTTGCCTTCCTCCGGGCTGCGTCGGCGGCACATGGCTCTCGCCGGAGGGGGCAGCGACGACGTACGGTGACCACATGCGGCGCGACGAGTTCGACGAGGACTTCGCGCCGGAGGACGATCCTGCCGACGTTCCGCGCTGGTTCCCCGGCGAGCACCTGCCGCCCGAGGCGCGCGCCATGGGCCTGACCCACCACGTGCCCGACGGCGCCCTCCTCGACTTCGCCGGGAACCTCGACGGCGCCAAGCCGCTGCACCGGATCACCGCCTGGGTGCTGCTGGTGGTCTTCGGGCTGCCGGTGGTCTTCGCGGTCCTGCGGCTGGTCTTCGCGATCGTCTGAGTCAGCCCGGCGGCCAGGTGAAGTCGCGCCCGCCAAGCACGTGCAGGTGGGCGTGGAAGACGGTCTGGCCGGCCCGCTCCCCGGTGTTGAACACCAGCCGATAGTCGTCGTCGTGGCCCTCGGCCACCGCCACCGCCGCGGCAGTGCGGATCAGCTCGGCGGCCGCCTCGGGGTCGGCGGCGGCCAGCGCGGCGGCGTTCGGCTGGTGCTCGCGTGGGACGACGAGCACGTGCGTGGGCGCCTGGGGGTTCAGGTCGCGGAAGGCCACGGTGCGCTCGGTGCTGTGCACCACCTCGGCAGGGATCTCGCCGGCGACGATGCGGCAGAACAGGCAGTCCTCTGAGGTCATGGACACCCACGGTAAACCGTGAGCGGGCCTCGCGCGTGGCACTAGCGTGACGAGGGCAAGCACAGTCGACGACGAGGACGCGATGAGCGCACCCGCCCGATGGGACGCCGACGAGGCGCTGGAGTCCCTCTACGCCGCCCACTGGCGGCAGCTGGTGCGGCTCTCGGTGCTCCTGGTCCGCGACGTCGGCACCGCCGAGGAGATCGTCCAGGACGCCTTCGTCGCGATGCACGGACGCTGGCGCCGACTCCGCGAGCCCGACAAGGCGCTGGCCTACCTGCGCCAGGCCGTCGTCAACGGCTCGCGCTCGGTGCTGCGGCATCGCGGCGTCGTGGAGCGCCACGCGAGCCGGCAACGCCCACCGGACGACGTCGCCCCGGCCGACCAGAGCGCTCTCGCGCACGCGCGTCGCGAGCTCGTCCTGGACGCGATCCGGTCTCTTCCGCAGCGCCAGCGCGAGGTGCTGGCGCTGCGCTACTACGTCGACCTCTCCGAGGCCGACATCGCCGAGACCCTGGGCATCAGCCGGGGCGCGGTCAAGTCCCATGCCTCCCGCGGCGCCGCCGCACTGCGAGATCTCCTGAACGGAGCCGACCTGTGAACGCCCCCGACCACCTCGACGACCTGCGCGCGCTCCTCGGCGACGCGGTCGCCGACGTCGAGCCGACCGACCGGCTCGCAGAGATCCGCTCGCGCACCTCGGCGTACGACAGCCGGCGCCGAGGCTGGTACGCCGCCGGCGGCGTGGCCCTGGCCACCGCTGCGGCGATCACCGCCTTCGCGGTGCTCTCCCCGGGCGACTCCGGCTCGCCGCACGACCCGGCGACGTCGTCGACGGCTCCGGCCGTCCCCACTCAGGCGGTGGGGCTCTACTTCATCGGCGACACCCCGCAGGGCCCTCGACTCTTCCGGGAGTTCCGGCAGATCCCCCGGTTCGACCCCGCCGGCGACATCCTGCCCGCGCTCGACGCGCTCGACCACGCCGACGACCCCGACTACCGCACCGCCTGGCCGGAGCGATCGATCCTCAGCGCGCAGGTCGACGGCGGCGGGGTACGCGTCGAGCTCGGCCCGAACGCACCCAGCGACGACCTGGCCCTCCAGCAGCTGCGGGCCACCGTCGCCGGGGTCACCGGACTCCAGGACATCACCCTCGATCGCGACGGAACGACCAGTGCGGTCGAGCAGGACTTCGCCGACCTCTCGCCAGTGAGCATCAGCGACCCCACCGAGGGACGCACGGTCTCGGGGTCCTTCACCGCCCGCGGCGTGGCGAACACGTTCGAGGGCACCGTGGGCTGGCAGATCCGCGACAGCGCGGGCGACGTCGTCGAGGAGTACTCCGCGACCGCCGAGGGCAGCGGCGGTGAGCGGCTCTACCCCTGGGAGACCGAGGTCGACGTCTCCGACCTCACCCCCGGCACGTACACCTTCGCCGCGATCGAGGACAGCGGCGACCCCGAGTACCGCCCCATTGAGGACACCCGGACGATCGTGGTCGAGGCACCGTCGAGCAGCCCTGCGGCGACCGACCCGCCTTCGTCGCCGTCCGACGCGAGCGGCGTCGTGGCCTGGTACGTCGGCCCGGCGCCCACCGGCCCGGACGTCCCCTTCGGCGCGTTGCTGTACCCCGAGACCACCGAGCTCGACGACCCGGTCGCGGCGCTTCTCGCCGAGCCCGGAGACCCCGACTACCGCACCCTGTGGCCCGCCGGCTCGCTGATCGGCATCGGCGACCCCGAGGGTGGGGTCAGCGTCGTCGAGGTGAGCGCGGCGGCGCTGCGGCGTCCGTCCGGCATGACCGACGGCGAGGCCACACTCGCGATCCAGCAGGTCGTGCAGACCGTGCGCTCCTACTACGGCGACGAGTCCGACGTCGCCTTCGTAGGTCCGGACGGCCCGGTCGACACCGTCCTCGGCACCGACGTCGGCACCCGGATCAGTGCGGCGTCCGACCTGGTGTCCCTCATGCAGATCCACACGCCGGTCGAAGGCGCCACCGCGCACGACACCCTCGCCGTCACGGGCGTGGGCCTCGGCTTCGAAGGCACCGTGGCGTGCTCGCTGGCCGCCCCGGGGGGCGCCGTGGTCTGGGAGGACGCCACCATCGCCGGCTCCTTCGCCGAGTCGACCCCGCAGCCCTGGCGGTTCGACGTCGACGTGTCCGGCATCGCGCCCGGCGACTACGACCTCACCTGCGCCACCGACGACCCGGCCGGCGGCAGCGAAGGGCGCGGCAGCGACGTCGACACGCGCGGGATCACACTCGAATGAGCACCGTTCTCCGACGAAACGACGAAAGGATGGGCCCATGAAGCACCTCAGGACCCGCGCAGCCGTTGTCGCGCTCTGCCTCCCGCTGGGCCTCGGCCTGCTCGCCGCGTGCGGCGACGACGAGCCCGACAATGCCGGCACCGACCCGAACTCGAGCTCGCCGAGCTCCGAGCCGTCGAGCGAGCCGGGCGAGACGACCACGACCCAGAGCGAGAGCCCCACCGAGACCGAGGGCCCGAGTGAGACCGAGTCGCCGGACGGCTCGACCGCGACGGTGCCGATCTACTTCGCGGGCGACACGCCGATGGGCACGCGGCTCTACCGCGAGCTGCGCCAGGTCCCGGCGGAGGACTCGCTCACCGAGGCAGCGCGCCTCCTGGTCTCCGGCGACGCCCTCGACCCCGACTACCGCACCCTGCTCGACGGCGTCACGATCAACGAGGTCACCGAGGAGGTCGGCGGAATCGTCGTCACGCTCGGCGAGGACTCGATCACCAGCGCCGACAAGGGCCTCTCCCCCGCCGACGCCAAGCTGGCGGTGCAGTCCCTGGTCTACACCCTCCAGGGCGCGGCCGGATCCAAGGACCACGTCGAGGTGCGTCTGGCGAACACCACGCCGGCCGACCTGTTCGGTCAGCCGACGAGCATCGGCGTCAAGGCCGCCCCGCAGCTCAAGGTGCTCTCGCTGGTCAACATCGGCCTCCCGGAGGAAGGCGCGAAGGCGTCGGGCACGCTGAAGATCGACGGCATGGCGTCCTCCTTCGAGGCGACCGTGCGCTACTTCGTCACCTCCGAGTCGGGGGCGACCGTCGTCGACGACAGCGCGATGGCCAAGGGCTGGATCAACCGCCTCTACCCGTGGAAGGCCACGATCGACCTGTCCGGATTCGAGCCGGGCACCTACGTGCTGCACGCCCAGACCGACGACCCGACCGGGGGCGAGGGCCCCGGGCCGTTCGAGGACACCCGGACCTTCGTCGTCGAGTGAGGCTGCCGGGACCCTGAAGACGCCGAGTCGGCACTTGTGCTAAACAAACGCGCCGACTCGGCGGGGGGACGGTCAGCGCCAGCGGTCGCTGCGGGACAGCAGGGCACTCACGGCGGCCAGTCCGGCCGTGGAGGTGCGCAGGACCTCTGCGCCGAGCCGGACCGAGACGGCACCGGCGTCGGTGAAGGCGGTGACCTCCTCGTCGGTGAGGCCGCCCTCGGGGCCGACCACCACGACGATCGATCCCGTCTCGGGCACCGGCACGGCGGCGAGGGCCGCCTCGGCGTCCTCGTGCAGGACGACGGCGAGGTCGGCGGCGGCGATCAGCTCGACGACGTCGGCTGTGCCGGCGAGGGCGCTGACCTCGGGATGCCAGATCCGGCGGGCCTGCTTGGCCGCCTCGCGGGCCGTGGAGCGCCAGCGCGCCAGCGACTTCGCGGCACGCTCGCCCTTCCACACCGCGACCGAGCGGGCCGCGGCCCAGGGAACGACCCGCGCGACGCCGACCTCGGTGAGGACCTCGACCGCGAGCTCGCCGCGGTCACCCTTGGGCAGGGCCTGGACGACCACCACCGACGGCGCCGGCTCCTCGGAGGTCTGGACGCTCTCGACGGTGACGTCGAGCTGTCGCTTGCCGACGCCGGAAACCGTGCCGGTGATCGCCGTGCCGGCGCCGTCGGTGAGGACCAACGACTCGCCAGCGCGCATGCGACGCACGGCCACGGCGTGATGGGCCTCGTCTCCCTCGACCCGGACCACGTCGCCGACGGCGACGCCGTCGAGGCCGGGAACCAGATGGACCGGAAGCGACATCGCCGGATCAGTGGCCGAAGAGGCGGCCGAACACAGACTTCTGCTGGGCCTTCACCTGGCCCGTGGGCCGCTCCTCGCCGCGGAGGGCGGCGAGCTCGCGCAGCAGCTCCTCCTGCCGGGAGTCGAGTCGACCGGGCGTCTCGACGACCGTCGTGACCACGAGATCGCCCCGACCACCGCGCAGGCCGGGGACCCCGCGGCCGCGGAGCACGCGCTCGGACCCGGACTGGGTGCCGGCCTCCAGGTCGAGGTCGAAGGTGGTCTCGACCCCCGAGCCGGTGTCCTCGACCAGGTCGGCCTCGAGCAGCGGCAGGTTCAGGGTGGTGCCGAGAGCGGCGGCGGTCATCGGAACCGTCACGGTGCAGTGCAGGTCGTTGCCGTGGCGGGTGAACACCTCGTGCGGACGCACCTGGATCTCGACGTAGAGGTCGCCGGCCGGACCGCCGCCGGGGCCGACCTCGCCCTGCTCGGCGAGCTGGACCCGGGTGCCGGTGTCGACGCCGGCGGGGATCTTCACCGTGAGCGAGCGTCTCGAGCGGACCCGGCCGTCGCCGGAGCACTCCCGGCACGGCTCGGGGATGATCGTGCCGAACCCGCGACAGGCCGCGCAGGGGCGCAGGGTGCGCACCTCGCCCAGGAAGGAACGCTGCACATGGGCGACCTCGCCCTGGCCGCGGCAGGTCTCGCACGGCACCGGATGACTGCCGGGAGCGGCTCCGTCGCCCCCGCAGGTGGTGCACACGACCGCGGTGTCGACCTTGAGGTCGCGCGAGACGCCGAAGGCCGCCTCGGCGAGGTCGACGTCGATGCGGATCAGCGCGTCCTGGCCACGGCGCACCCGCGAGCGCGGCCCGCGGCCGGCCGCACCGGCACCCTGACCGCCGAAGAAGGCGTCCATGATGTCGGTGAAGGAGAACCCGGCGCCCTGGCCGAAGCCGCCACCGAACGGGTCGCCGCCGCGGTCGTACGCCGCGCGCTTCTGCGGGTCGGAGAGCACCTCGTAGGCGTGCGAGACCTCTTTGAACCGGTCGTGGGTGCCGGGGTCGGGGTTGACGTCGGGGTGCAGCTGGCGGGCGAGCCGCCGATAGGCCTTCTTGATGGTGTCGCTGTCGGCGTCACGAGAGACACCGAGGACGTCGTACAGGTCCTTGCTCAACTGCGTTCCTTCGAAGATGGCTGGTGGGGCGGTACTACTCGATCAGGGATGGGCTGGGCGTCGGTCAGTTCTCGTCGAGGATCCGGGAGACATAGCGTGCGACAGCGCGGACCGCGGCCATGGTGCCGGGATAGTCCATGCGGGTGGGACCGACGATCCCCAGAGCGGCGAGGGCGTCGTCGTGCGGGCCGTAGCCGGTGGCCACGACGCTCGTGGCGGAGAACTGCTCGATCGGGCCCTCGGCGCCGATCCGCACGGTCACGGTGTCGGCGTCGGAGGCCTCGCCGAGCAGCTTGAGCAGCACGACCTGCTCCTCGAGCGCCTCGAGGAGCGGGCGCACCGCGGAGTCGAAGTGGTCGCCGTAACGGGCGAGGTTCGCGGCACCGCCGACCGCCACGCGGGAGTCGGAGCGGTGATCCTCCAGGGCCTCGACCAGGACGCCGGCGACGGCGGCCGCCGGTCCGGACTCGGACTCCGCCAGAGCGCCCAGGGCCGTGGCCGCGTCGGAGATGACCGAACCGGTGGCGGCACGACCCACCTTGGAGCGCAGGGCCGCGAGGTCGTCGTCGACCAAGGGCTCCCCGAGCTCGACGACGCGCTGCTCGACCCGCCCACTGCTCAAGATCAGCACCGCGAGCAGCCGCTCGGCGGTGAGCGCGACCAGTTCGACATGGCGCACGGTCGAACGCGACAACGTGGGGTACTGGACGACGGCGACCTGGCGGGTCAGCTGGGACAGCAGGCGCACCGAGCGGGCCACGATCTCGTCGGGGTCGGCGGCGCCGTCGAGGAATCCGGCGATGGCGCGCTTCTCGGCCGCACTCATCGTGCGCAGCGTGGTGAGCCGGTCGACGAAGAGCCGGTAGCCCTTGTCGGTGGGGACTCGGCCGGCGCTGGTGTGGGGCTGGGTGAGGTAGCCCTCGTCCTCCAGCGCCGCCATGTCGTTGCGCACGGTCGCCGGTGAGACATTGAGCCCGTGGCGCTCGACCAGCGCCTTCGACCCGACCGGCTCCTCGGTGGCCACGTAGTCCTCCACGATCGCGCGGAGGACGGCGAGCCGTCGTTCCTCTTGCATCCTCGCCTCCTCGCGATGGGGTGCCGGGCGCCTGTTCGGGCCGTCTGGCACTCGTGTAGTCAGAGTGCCAAGTCTACCGCGCGGGTGCACGGATGCGCCTTCGCCGTGCCCGGTCCCGCCGTCGGCCCGGTCTCGTGGCCGGTCCCACGCATTGGGCGGAGGATTCGTAGGCTCGACCCATGAGGTTCAACGAGGTCGCGGACCGGATCTGGGTAGCCCGTCATCCGTGGCTCGATGTGAACGTCACCGCGGTAGGTGGCACCCGTGGTCTGCTCGTGGTCGACACCGGCACCTCGGCCGCGGCCGGACGGCAGATCATCGGCGAGCTCGAGCGTTTGGGCGCCGGCCGCGTGGTCGAGATCGCCAATACCCACGACCACTTCGACCACGTGCTCGGCAATGGCGCGCTGCGCGGGGAGTTCGGCGAGGTGCCCATCCGGGCACACGAGGCCGCGGCCGAGGAGATGGCCGGGGCCGTCGAGCGGGCCAAGCGCGAGGCCGAGCGGGAGATCGCCGGAGACCCCGAGGCCCCTCACGCGGCCGAGGTCGCGGCCATGATCGAGACCGAGGTGGTCCTCCCCGACCACACCTTCTCCTCGGCGATGGCGCTCGACCTCGGCGACCGCTTCGTGGAGATCGCACACCCGGGCCGCGGCCACACCGCCGGCGACCTCGTGGTGCGCGTCCCGGACGCCGACGTCGTCCTGGCCGGCGACCTCATCGAGGAGTCCGCCGAACGGGAGAACGCCCCCGGCTTCGGGCCGGACTGCTATCCGTGGGACTGGCCGCTGACCCTCGACGTCGTGCTCGGCCTCACCACCGGGGCGAGCACGATCGTGCCCGGCCACGGCTCGGTGGTCGACCGTGCCTTCGTCGAGCAACAGCGCAACGACATCGGCATCCTGGCCGAGACCATCCGCGACCTCGCCCAGCGACGGGTGCCGGTCGACGAGGCGCTCGCGCAGGGCGAGTGGCCCTTCCCGGTGCGCTACCTCCGCGACGCGGTCACGCGGGGCTACGAGCTGCTGCCGCAGGCGCAGAAGCGCCTCCCGCTGGTCTGACCGCCCGCAAGCCGTCCGCGGCCCGCCCGCAGAGGTGTTCCGATCGGCCGGGCCGACTGCCAAGGTGGTGCGATGAGCGAGTCCACCCAGGAACCGAACGCCTCCGGAATCGACGACGAGCAGCTTCCCGAGGATCTCCGCCCGAGCGAGGACAACCCGCTGGCCGAGGGCCTGCCCGACGGCGAGACCGCAGGCGACCTGCTCGCCGACGGCAAGACGGCCGACGAGAGCCCGGATGAGCCGGAGTCCGAGGGCGCCGACGATGGGGAGCCTAAGGGCGACGGCGAGAGGCGCGCGTCACGAGACGGTGACGACGGCGCGTCCTGAGCGGCACTGTCCCCGTCGGCGCCTAGCGTGAGCGCCGTGGATCGCTACGGCTCCGATGTCCTCTCCGGCGACTGGCGCGCGCCCGCTCGCGGTCGCGCGGTCGAAGCTGCGGCCGACTCCGGCTTGGTGGTCGAAGAGGTGATGACCGACTTCGTCGGCGAGATCGTCGCGGTCGACCGCGACCTGCATGTCCTCACCCTCGAGGACCGCCGCGGCAAGCGACGCACCTTCCCCCTCGGCCCCGGCTTCCTGCTGGAGGGCAAGCCGGTCATCCTCACCGCGCCGGTGCGCGTGACGGCGCCGGCCAAGCCGACCCGGACCGCCTCCGGCTCGGTGGCCGTCCACGACGCGAAGGCACGCGTCGCCCGCGCCAGCCGGATCTTCGTCGAGGGCCGCCACGACGCGGAGCTCGTCGAGAAGGTCTGGGGCGACGACCTGCGCATCGAGGGCGTCGTCGTGGAGTACCTCGAGGGGGTCGACGACCTCGCCGAGCACCTGCGCGCGTTCGGCCCGAGTGCGCAGCGACGCGTCGGCGTCCTGGTCGACCACCTGGTGCCGGGCTCGAAGGAGAGCCGCATCGCCCAGGCGATCGCCGCCTCCCCGATCGGCGAGCACGTGCTCGTGCTCGGTCATCCGTTCGTCGACATCTGGGCCGCGGTGGTGCCCGCACGTCTCGGGCTCGACCGCTGGCCCGACATCCCGCGCTCGATCGAGTGGAAGAAGGGGATCTGCCAGCATCTCGGCTGGCCACACCGCGACCAGGCCGACATCGCTCGTGCGTGGAAGCAGATCCTCGGCCGGGTCGACTCTTTCCACGACCTCGAACCCGCCCTGCTCGGCCGGGTCGAGGAGCTCATCGACTTCGTCACCGCCTGAGACCCGACTGCACCATCCCGCGCAATTGCGCCGTTCGGGTCACCCACCGGCCACCCGACTGCACCATTCCGCGCAATTGCGCCGTTCGGGTCACCCACCGGCCACCCGACTGCACCATTCCGCGCAATTGCGCCGTTCGGGTCACCCACCGGCCACCCGACTGCACCATTCCGCGCAATTGCGCCGTTCGGGTCACCCACCAGCCACCCGACTGCACCATCCCGCGCAATTGCGCCGTTCGGGTCACCCACCAGCCACCCGACTGCACCATCCCGCGCAATTGCGCGGAACGGTGCCATCCGAGTCGCACACAGACGGGGCGTCGGCGGACCGCCCGGCTCAGCCGAGCAGCTCCCGGACGACGGCGTCGGCGAGCAGTCGGCCGCGCCGGGTGAGGAGCAGCCGGCCGTCCTCGACGTGGGCCAGGTCCTGTGCGAGCACGTCGGACACGCCCGCGGTCGAGTCCAGGACGTCGAGTGCCAGCCCCTCGGACAGCCGGACCTCCAACAGCACCCGCTCGAGGCGTCGGGTGTCGGCGTCGAGGATCTCCCTGGCCTGGGCCGGGCTGCGGTCGGAGGCGAGCCGCTCGGCGTAGGCGACCGGATGCCGCACGTTCCACCAGCGGGTGCCCCCGACGTGGGAGTGGGCGCCGGGCCCGATGCCCCACCAGTCGCCGCCGCGCCAGTAGGCCAGGTTGTGACGGCACGCCGCGGGACCGGCGATCCCGCCTCGCGCCCAGTTCGAGACCTCGTACCAGTCCAGACCGGCAACGGTGAGCCGCTCGTCGGCGAGGACGTACTTGTCGGCGAGGTCGTCGTCGTCGGGCATCGCGAGCTCCCCGCGGCGCACGCGGCGGGCCAGGGCGGTGCCGTCCTCGACGATGAGCGAGTACGCCGAGACGTGGTCGGGCTCGCACGCCAGCGCGGCGTCCAGGCTCCGGGACCAGTCGGCCACCGACTCCCCCGGAGTGCCGTAGATCAGGTCGAGGCTGATCTGGTCGAAGCCGGCGCGGCGCGACCACTCCACCACCTCGGGCACTCGCTCGGGGTCGTGGGTGCGGTCGAGCACCCGTAGCACGTGGCCGACCGAGGACTGCATGCCGAAGGAGATCCTGGTGAACCCGGCCTCGCGAAGCGCAGCCAGCTCGGCAGGCCCCACAGAGTCGGGGTTGGCCTCGGTGGTGATCTCCGCGTCGGGAGAGAGACCGAACTCGTCGGCGATCGCGGCGAGCACCGAGCCCAGGTCGGCCGGGCTCAGCAGGGTCGGGGTGCCTCCGCCGAAGAAGACGGTGGACGCCGCCAGCTCCACGGAGCCGAGGGCCGCGCGAGCGCGGCGCACCTCGGCGATCGCCGACTCGGCGTAGCTCTCGCGCGAGGCTCCGCGCTCGGGGGTGCCGAGCTCGGCGGCGGTGTAGGTGTTGAAGTCGCAGTAGCCGCAGCGCACGGTGCAGAACGGGATGTGCACGTAGAAGGAGAACGTGCGCTCGCCGAGCCCGTGGAGGGCGGACGCCGGCAGGGCCCCGTCGTCGGGAACCGGATCGCCGGAGGGAGGGACCGAAGGCACCCCGGCATCCTGTCACCCCGGTCCGGCCGCGTCCGGCCGGACCGAGGTCGGGTCAGGAGTACAGCCCGTCGATCAGCTCGGCGTTGTTGGACTCCACGACGTTGCGCTTGACCTTCATCGACGGGGTGAGCTCACCGGACTCGATGCTGAGGTCCTCCGGCAGGATCTCCCACTTCTTGATGGTCTCCCAGCGGTTGAGGCGCCCGTTGAGCTGGTCGACGTAGTCGCCGACCATCGCGTGCACCTTCTCCGAGCCGACGATCTCGGAGTACTCCTTGCCGGCCATGCCGTTCTCCGCGGCCCAGTCGGCCATGGCGTCGGGATCGAGGGTGATCAAGGCGACGACGTAGTTGCGCTCGTTGCCGAACACCATGAACTGGCTCGCATACGGGCACAGCGCCTTGAACTTCGCCTCGATCGCCGGCGGCGCGATGTACTTGCCGCCCGAGGTCTTGAACAGGTCCTTGATCCGGCCGGTGATGGTGAGGAAGCCGTCCTCGTCGAGGGAGCCCTTGTCGCCGGTGTGCAGCCAACCGTCGGTGTCGAGCGCCTTGGCGGTCTCCTCCGGGTTGTTGTGATAGCCCGCCATGATGTGCGGCCCGCGCAACAGGACCTCGTCGCCCTCGCCGATCTTCACCTCCGCGCCCGGGAGGGCGGGACCCACCGTGCCCATCTTGTAGCGGTCCGGGTGGTTGACCGTGGCTCCGGCGGCATTCTCGGTCATGCCGTAGCCCTCGAGGATCGTGATGCCGGCAGCGTGGAAGAACGCGCCGATCTCGGGGTTGAGGGCAGCCGAGCCGGAGATGAAGAAGCGCACCCGGCCTCCGAAGCGGTCCCGGACCTTGCTGAAGACCAGCTTGTCGAACAGCCCGTGCTGGAGCTTGAGCGGCAGCGGCACCGACCTGCCCTCGAAGCGACGCCGGTCGACCTCCTGCCCGACGACGAAGGCGCGCTTGAAGATCTTCTCCTTCAGCCCGCCCTCGGCGGCCTGCATCGTGACGATCCGGGCGTGCGCCTTCTCGAAGATCCGCGGCGCGGCCCCCATGAAGGTGGGCTTGACGACGCCGAGGTTGTCGACGATCTTGTCGACCCGCCCGTCGACGGCGGTCGCGAAGCCGCACGCCAGTTGGGCCGAGAGCAGCACCTTGCCGAACGAGTGGGCCATCGGGAGCCACAGGAACTGCAGGTCGGTCTCGTCGAGGATGTCCTGGACCTGGATCGAGGAACCCTCGTACACCCAGGTCTTGTGGAGCAGCCGCACGCCCTTGGGGCGTCCGGTGGTGCCGGAGGTGTAGATCAACGTAGCCAGCTGGTCGGCGGGGATCGCGCGCGCGGTCTCCTCGACGACGTCGGGGTGCTCGGCGAGGTAGGCGTCGCCCACCTTCGCCAGGTCGTCCATCGACAAGACGTGGTCGCCGTCGGACGTGCCGTCGAAGGTGATGATCTTGACCAGGTCGGGCAGGCTCGCCTCCTGCTCCCTGATCTTCTCCAGCTGGACGTCGTCCTCGGCGAAGACGAAGCGGCAGCCCGAGTCGCCCAGGATGTAGCCGGTGTCCTCGGAGTTGGTGCTGGGGTAGACGGTCGTGGTGGCTCCGCCCGCACACATGATCGCGAGATCGGCGAGGATCCACTCGTAGCGGGTGCTCGCCGCGATGCCCACCCGCTGCTCGGGCTCCAGGCCGAGGGCCAGCAGGCCGGCGGCGAGTCGGTGGACCATGTCGCCAGTCTCGGCCCAGGTCACCGACTCCCAGGACTCTCCGCGCGGGAACCGGAACGCCTCGTTGTCGGGCGAGGCCGCGACCCGATCGAGGAACTGGACAGCGACGTTCTGCGGCATCGAGTCGATGAACGAGGTGTCGTATCTGACGGGCATGGCTCTCCTGGGCTCGAACGGGTCCGGGCGGCTTGCGACGTAACCTAGATCACTACGCGTACTCACGGGTAGATATACCTGAACCCGTCAAGGTGTGGACCAGCAGGTGCCGACGGGTCAGTCCTGGACCGCCTTGGCGAGAGTGATGCACTGGGTGAGCCAGTCCTCGTCGGTCGCCGGGTCCTCCAGGGTCCACAGTGCGTTGTGGAGCATGCGGACCACCACCCAGTCGCGGGCGCGGTCCTCGTCCAGGCCCGCGGCGTCGATGGTGGCGTGGAACCGGCGCCGCACTCCCCCGCGCACGTCCCCGGCGAGCTCCTCCCAGCGGTTCCACAGCAGCGGCGCCACCTCGTAGTGCGGGTCGCCGTCGAGCGGCTTGGGGTCGATCATCAGCCAGGGCTCGCGGTCGGCGGCGAGCACGTTCTCGTAGTGCAGATCGGTGTGGATCATGGTGCCGAGGCTCGCGGGGTCGTCGACGAAGGCCCGGCCCAGGCTGACGGCCTGCTCGACCAGCCGGTGCGGGAGCGGAGCACTGCGGGGCAGGGCGGCGAGCCGGTCGGTCCAGCGCTCGACGTAGAAGGTCAGCGGGCGCAGCTGGGGCGGAGCGGGCAGATGGATGCGGGCATAGAGGCCGGCGACGATCTCGCACGCCTCCAGGTCCCAGACGTCGGTGAGGTCGGTCGGGTGCAGGCGCTCGAGGAGCAGGAGGCGTCGGGTGGGGTCGGCGCGCAGGAGTCGGACGGCGCCGTCACCGCTGATCCGCTGCAGCGCGAGCGCCTCGTGCTCCTCCTCGTCCTCTCCTGGGAGGCCGGGGCACACGAGCTTGAGTGCCGCGGGGGTGCCGTCGCGATCGCGCACGGGCACCACCAGCGCGGTCCAGCCATGGGTGGGCTGTCCGTCGAGGGTCAGCTCCCATTCGGCCAGCACGTCGTCGACCAGACGGGGCAGGCGGTCGACCCAGGTGGCCCAGGCCGGACCCCGCGCGGCGAAGGCGAGCACGCCCTCGGGCAGCGGCACGCTCACTCGACCGTCTCGATCCAGTGGTCGGGCGGCAGGTCGGGCTTGCCGGGCACCGGTCTCGCTTCCTCGACCCACGCGACTCCTTCGGTACCGAAGGCTGCGGTCGCGACGCGCCGCCAGAACGCTCCGGCGCCCACATTGTCGCGCTGGAAGGCGATCGACCACGGTCCGTCGTGGCGGCCGATCGCATCGAGAGCGAGCTTCGTGCCGAGTCCGCTACGCCGCAGCACCGGGCTGGTCCAGAACGCCAGGATGTGGCGCCGCGGCTCGGTGAGACCCGCCACGATCGCGAAGCCGACCGGCGACTCGCCACCGTGTGGATGCGGCGTCCAGGCGAGGTAGCCCGCGGCGTCCGGACTCGGGAGCGGGTCGAGCCACGCGTGCTGGTAGCGGCCGTCGGCATACGGAAGCCCATGGACGATCGTCGCGAGGTCGTGCCGGAAGAGCTGCCACAGCCACGCGACGACGTCCCACTGATCCTCGGCCACCGGCCGGACGTCGAGGGGCGTGCAGGTCACTTCTTGGGCTTCTCCGCGCCCCCGCCGCCGGTGGAGAGCGCGGCGACGAACGCCTCCTGGGGGACCTCGACGCGGCCGACCATCTTCATCCGCTTCTTGCCCTCCTTCTGCTTCTCCAGCAGCTTGCGCTTGCGGGTGATGTCGCCGCCATAGCACTTGGCGAGCACGTCCTTGCGGATCGCTCGGATGTTCTCCCGGGCGATGACCCGCGCGCCGATCGCGGCCTGGATCGGCACCTCGAACTGCTGACGCGGGATCAGGTCCTTGAGCTTGCCGGCCATCATCACGCCATAGGCATAGGCGGCGTCCTTGTGGACGATCGCGCTGAAGGCGTCGACCGGCTCGCCCTGCAGCAGGATGTCGACCTTGACCAGGTCGGCGGCCTGCTCACCGGAGCGCTCGTAGTCGAGGGAGGCGTAGCCCTTGGTGCGCGACTTCAGCTGGTCGAAGAAGTCGAAGACGATCTCGCCCATCGGCAGGACGTAGCGCATCTCGACGCGGTCCTCCGACAGGTAGTCCATGCCCTGGAGGCTGCCGCGCTTGGTCTGGCAGAGCTCCATGATGGTGCCGATGTAGTCGGCCGGGCTGAGGATCGTCGCCTTGACGATGGGCTCACGGACCTCGGCGATCTTCATCTCCGGGAACTCGCTGGGGTTGGTGACCTCGATCTCGGTGCCGTCCTCGAGGAGCACCTCGTAGACGACGTTCGGGGCGGTGGAGATCAGGTCGAGGTTGAACTCGCGCTCGAGCCGGTCGCGAGTGATCTCCATGTGCAGCAGGCCGAGGAAGCCCACGCGGAAGCCGAAGCCGAGTGCGCCCGACGTCTCGGGCTCGTAGGTGAGGGCGGCGTCGTTGAGCTGGAGCTTCTCCAGCGCCTCGCGCAGGTCGCCGAACTGGTCGCCGTCGATCGGGTAGAGACCGGCGTAGACCATCGGGTTGGGGTGCTTGTAGCCGCCGAGCGGCTCGGTGGCGCCGTGGTGCTGGGTGGTGACGGTGTCCCCGACGCGCGACTGCCGCACGTCCTTCACTCCGGTGATGAGGTAGCCGACCTCGCCGACGCCGAGCTCTCCGGCCTTGACCTGCTCGGGGCTGATCACGCCGATCTCGAGCATCTCGTGGGTGGCGTTGGTCGACATCATCTTGATCCGGTCGCGGTGGCTGAGCTTGCCGTCGACCACGCGGACGTAGGTGACCACACCGCGGTAGGTGTCGTAGACCGAGTCGAAGATCAGCGCACGAGCCGGCTTGTCGGCCTCGCCGACCGGCGGCGGCGTCTCGCCGACGATGTGGTCGAGGAGGGCCTCCACGCCGGCGCCGGTCTTGGCGCTGACCCGCAGGACGTCCTCGGGCTCGCAGCCGACGAGTCCGGCGAGCTCGGCGGCGTACTTCTCTGGGTTGGCGCTGGGCAGGTCGATCTTGTTGAGCACCGGGATGATGTGGAGGTCGGCGCCCATCGCGAGATAGAGGTTCGCCAGGGTCTGCGCCTCGATGCCCTGGGCCGCGTCGACCAGCAGCACGGCGGCCTCGCACGCCTCCAACGACCGCGACACCTCGTAGGTGAAGTCGACGTGGCCAGGGGTGTCGATCATGTTGAGCACGTAGGTACCGGGCTCGGCGACCTGCTCCTCGCCGTCCGCCGCCGGCTGCACGGTCCACGGCATCCGCACGGCCTGGCTCTTGATCGTGATCCCGCGCTCGCGCTCGATGTCCATCCGGTCGAGGTACTGAGCCCGGGCGGCCCGCTCGTCGACCACTCCGGTCAGTTGCAGCATCCGGTCGGCCAGGGTCGACTTCCCGTGGTCGATGTGGGCGATGATGCAGAAGTTGCGGATGATCGCGGGGTCGGTGTGACCCGGCTTCGGCGCGGCGGCAGACACGGTGGCAGACATGGCACCGCCATTCTCCCCGACTCCCCCGCGCCGCACGAATTGGTTCGCCCCGGGGCGGGATAGTCCCGGCCGTTTAGGCCCTTTTCACGGCGGCCAGGGGGCCCAAACGGCCGGGACTATCGCCTCAGGAGCCTTGGTCAGGGGGTGAAGCGGTCGGGGTCGGCGGCATCCCAGTCGGCGCGCCAGGACGGCGGCGCGGACTCGAGCAGGCGGCCGGGCGTGAGGTAGTCGAACATCTCGGCGTAGGACGAGATGGTGTCGTGGCTGACCCGACGACGCAGCATCCGGGGGTGCAGGTCGGCGAAGGAGTGCAGGCCCATCGAGGCCACGACGGTCATGGCCGAGGCGATCACCTCGCGCTGGTAGTTGGTCACCCGCTGGGTCTTGGAGGCGACGTCGAGGGCACGCGCCCGCTTGGGGTCCTGGGTCGCGACGCCGACCGGGCAGGTGTTGGTGTGGCAGGTCTGCGCCTGGATGCAGCCGACCGCCATCATCATCGCCCGCGCGGCCATGGTGAAGTCGGCGCCCTGGACGACCCGCTTCACGACGTCGACGCCGGTGGCGACCTTGCCCGACGCGCCGACCTTGACGGCCTCCCGCAGACCGACCCCGACCAGCGCGTTGTCGACGGTCATCAGCGCCTCGGTGAGCGGCATCCCCACATGGTCGGAGAACTCCATCGGCGCCGCGCCGGTGCCGCCCTCGGCGCCGTCGACGATGACGAAGTCGGGCGCGGTCCCCTCCTCGACCATGGCCTTGCAGATCGCCAGGAAGTCGACGCGCGAGCCCAGGCACAGCTTGAAGCCGACCGGCTTGCCGCCGGCGAGGTCGCGCAGCCGGTCGAGGAAGCCGATCAGCTCCCGCGGCGTCGAGAAAGCCTGGTGGTAGGGCGGCGAGACGACCGTCTGCCCCACCGGTACGTCCCGGGTCTCGGCGATCTCCTGGGTCACCTTGGCGCCGGGGAGCACGCCGCCCAGGCCGGGCTTGGCGCCCTGGCTGAGCTTGACGCTCACCATCTTCACCTGCGGATCGGCGACCTTGGTGGCGAACTTCTCGGCGTCGAAGCCGCCCTCGGGGGTGCGGCAGCCGAAGTAGCCCGAGCCGATCTCCCAGACCAGGTCGCCGCCATGACGGTGGTACGGGCTGATCGCGCCCTCGCCGGAGTCGTGGGCGAACCCTCCGGCGGCAGCACCCTGGTTGAGCGCGCGGATCGCGTTGCCGCTCAGCGCCCCGAAGCTCATCGCGCTCACGTTCAGCAGCGCCATGTCGTAGGGCTGGGTGCACCGCGGTCCGCCGATCCGCACCCGCGGGGGCTCCGGCATCGGGTCGACCGGCCGCGTCGAGTGCACGAGGTACTCGTAGCCCACGGCGTACAGGTCGCGCTCGGTGCCGAACGGCTGCTCGTCCTGGTGACCCTTGGAGCGCTGATAGATCGAGGAGCGGGTGTTGCGGTCGTAGGGCCGGCCGTCGAAGTTGCGCTCGATGAAGTACTGCTGGAGCTCGGGACGGATCTCCTCCATCAGGAACCGGATGTGCCCGATCACCGGATAGTTGCGCAGGATCGAGTGCTTGCGCTGCACGAGGTCGTAGACGCCGACGGCGAGCAGCAGCACCGCGACCGCCAGCAGCAGGAACCAGCCCGGGCCCCCGAGCGTCGCCGCCAGAGTCGCCATCGCCCCGACGAACAGAAGCGTCCCGAGGACGTAGAAGCGCAGCACGCTCAGGTTCTACACCAGAACCGGGTCGCCGTCCTCGCGCCGCATCGGCGAGGATCGACGCCGTGATCCCGCCTCGTCCCTATCCGGTGCCCGTCGGCCGCACGAGCAGACGCCTCGAGTGGGCGCACCTGCCTCCCGCCGTCCGCGCCGCGATCGAGCGCCGGATCGGCACGCCGGTCACCGAAGCCCGCTCCCAGACCTCGGGATTCACCCCCGGGTTCGCCTCGGTGCTCCTCGGCGCCGACGGCACCCGCCACTTCGTCAAGGCAGCCTCGACCAAGGCCCAGCGGATGTTCGCCGACTCCTATCGCGAGGAGGCCCGCAAGCTGGCGAGCCTCCCGCCGGAGGTTCCGGCGCCGCGCCTGCGGTGGACGCTCGACGTCGAGGACTGGTTCGCGATCGGCATCGAGCATGTAGAGGGACGGGCGCCTCGGCGACCCTGGACCCAGGAGGACCTCGACCTCGCGCTCGACATGCTCGCGGTGACGGGCGAGGCCACGACACCGGCCCCGGACGGCCTGCGGCTGAACACCTTCGCCGACGAGCTCGCGTCGTGGCCGGCCTACTGGGACTACCTGCGCGCCACGTTCGTGCTCCCCCACGGCGACGAGGCGGCCGCGCTCGCGGCGGGCTTCGCCGACGTCGTCCACGGCACGACGATGGTGCACACCGACGTGCGCGACGACAACATCCTGATCACCCCCGAGGGCCGCGCGCTGCTGTGCGACTGGAACTGGCCGGTGGTCGGTGCCCCCTGGCTCGACTCGCTCCTGCTCCTGATCGGCCCGTGCGGAGACGGCCTCGACGTCGAGGCGGTGATCGCGCAGCACCCGTCCTTCGCCGGCGTGCCCGCCGAGTCGATCGACCGCGTGCTCGCGCTGGTGATCGGCTACTTCCTCAAGTCGGGAGACGACCCGGTGCCGCCGACCTCGCCCCACATCCGCGACCACCAGCGCTGGCAGGGCGACGTCGTCTGGGACTGGCTGTGCCACCGCCGGGGCTGGGAGACCGGCGAGCCGGCCTGAGCGGCGTCGGTCGGCGATTTCGGCCCTCGTCGTCCCACTGGTAACTTGGTCCGTCGCGTGTTCCGCCGTTCCGGCGCGCCCGCGCACCAGACTTTGTAGCACCAGTCAGACATCCACATCAGCACTAGGCATCGAGGCGAAGGCACCCCCTGTGGCGAACATCAAGAGCCAGATCAAGCGGAACAAGCAGAACCTGAAGCGTCACGAGCGCAACAAGGCCGTCAAGACCGGCCTGAAGACCGCGATCCGCAAGTTCCGTGAGGCCGCCGAGTCCGGCAACAAGGACGAGGCGATCACCCTCGGCCGCGAGGCGAACCGGCAGCTCGACAAGGCCGCCTCCAAGGGCGTCATCCACAAGAACCAGGCCGCCAACCGCAAGTCGGCGATCTCGAAGAAGGCCGCCTCTCTCTGAGGCCCGCCGCACGCGGCGCCGTCCCCTTGCGGGGGCCGGCGCCTTTCGTGCGTTTTCGGCCGCACGTCGCAGGTCGGCGGGAGGGCAGGTCGGCGTGGCGGGATTTCCCCGGTCGACCGGGGAAGTCTGAACTTGGGGGCCGATATCCCGCCCGTCAGGTTCAGGTTTCGGCCGCCCAGTCGTGCAGCGGCGGACCTGGTGGGGTCAGGTCTGATCCCGTAGCCCGGCGACGGTGAGGACGAGCCGCTCCAGCGCGTACGACGCATCGCTGGCCGCGCCCTTGATGTCGGCGTCCGCCTGGGCGACGGCGCGGATGGCGCGGGCCAGACCGGCCTCCGACCAGCCCTGGGACTGCCCGCGCAGGGTCTTCAGCTTCCACGGCGGGACGCCGACCTCACGGGCCAGGTCGCCTTCGCGCATCCCGCGGGGCGCGCCGCGGTAGCGGGCCAGTCCTCGGGCGCTGCCGGCGAAGGCGGAGGTGACCAGCACCGCCGGAGTGCCGTTGTCCAGGGCCCAGCGCAGCTCCTCGAGCGCCTGCTCGCGGCGTCCGGAGAACGCATGGTCGGCGACCGCGAACGACTTCGCCTCGGCACGACCACCGAAGTAGCGCGCCACCTTGTCGGCGGTGAGCCGCTCGCCGTGGAAGTCGTCGGTGAGCTGGTGGGCGGCCGAGGCGAGCGAGCGCAGGTCCTGCCCGACGGCCTCGACCAGCGCCCGGGCGGCGTCGTTGTCGATCGCCGCCCCTCGGCGGCGCACCTCCGCGGTGACGAAGCCCGGGAACTCCGAGGCCTTCGGCTCCTCGGACTTCACCTCGGTGACCGCGGCCAGCTTGCGGAGCTTGGTGAGGGTGCCGCTGCCCTTGGCCCCGCCGCCGTGCACGAGCACGAGCGCGACGTCCTCGACCGGAGCGCCTGCGTAGTCGAGCAGTCCCGCGACCGACTCGTCGGGCAGATTCTCCAGCCCGCGGACCACCACGCATCGCGTCGCGGAGAACAACGACGGCGCCGACAGCTCGCCCAGGGTCGCGAGGGTGAGGTCGGCCGCCACCGTCTCGGACAGCTCGGCCTCGGCGTCGTGGGAGCGAACCAGCTCGCGGACGGTCTGCACGGTGCGCTCGTTGAGGAACTCCTCCTTGCCGGTGACCAGGGTGACCCGGCCGAGGACCTCTCCTGCGCGCATGAGTGCACCCTGACACATCCCGCCGACACCGGCCGCTGCTACTCCCCTCCGTCGTGCTGGGTGAGTAGTCGGGGGCCGTCGGGCCCGGCGACCACCAGTACGTCGCCGTCGCGGTCGGTGCGCGCCAGGCGGGCACCGGCGGCAGCCAGGGCATCGAGGAGCGAGGGGGCCGGGTGCCCGTAGTCGTTGTCCGCGCCGACCGAGACCAGCGCGAGCGAGGCCTGCAGCGAGGTGAGCCACTCGACGTCTTGGAAGCGGCTCCCGTGGTGCGGCACCTTGAGGACGTCGACGGTGAGGCCCGGGTAGGCCCGCTGGAGCGCGAGCTGCCCGGGCGGCTCGAGATCGCCGGTGAGCAGGATCCGAAGCCCCGCCACCTCGGCGAGCAGCACGACGCTGGCCTCGTTGGCGGTGCTGCCGTCGCCCGGTCCGTAGCTCGCCGGCGACTGCTCCGGCCACAGCGGCTGCAGCGTGACCGGACCGATCTGACGCGCGGTCGCCGGCGAGACGAGCGGCTGCAGGCCCACCGCTCCCGCCTCGGCCATGACCGCGCGGACCGACTCCGGGGGGTCGAGCAGGGACGTCGTCCAGATCTCCCCCACCGGACGTCCCAGGACGCCGGGCAGCCCGTCGACGTGGTCGGCGTGGAAGTGGGTGAGGACGACCAGCGGGACGCTCTGGATCTCCAGCCGGTCCAGGCAACGGTCGACCGCGCTCGGGTCAGGCCCGGCGTCGATGACGATCGCGCTGTGCTCGGCGACCCGCAGCGCCAGCGCATCGCCCTGCCCGACGTCGCACATCGCGAGCACCCAGTCCGGTGGCGGCCATCCGGGCGTCGGCAACGGGACCGTGACCACCATGGTCGCGAGCGCGGTGGCCGGCACCGTGCGCCACGGCGAGCGGAGCAGCCACGGCGCCGCGGCGGCGACCGCCGCACACACGGCGGTCAACAGAGCGAGAGACACCGCCCCCGAGCCCCAGTCGAGTGCCGCCACCGGCAGGTCCGCGCCGTGCCTGGCCACCGCGACGATCCAGCCGACGCACCACGCGGCGCCGGTGCCGAGGACGGCGCCCAGCGGCGCGGAGACCAGGCCGACCAGGCCGCCGGCGAGTCCGAGCACCGTCGCAGGGCCCACGACCGGTCCGACGAGCAGGTTGGCGGCGACCGCGACCAGGCTCACCTGGCCCGAGAGGCCCGCGACCACCGGCGTACACGCCACCTGCGCGGCCGCCGGCACGACGATCGCCTCGGCGAGCCAGCGCGGCAGCCAGCGTGCCAGCGCATCGCGCCACCCCGGAGCCAGGACGACGATGCCGGCCGTCGCCAGCACCGACAGCGCGAACCCGGCCGACGTCGCGAGGCCAGGTTCGAGCAGCAGGAGCACGATGGCGGCCACCGCCAGCCCGCGAAAGGCCCGGCGTCGGCTGCCAGCGGCCATCGCCATCAGCCCGACGGTGCCCATCGCGGCGGCTCGCAGCACGCTCGGCTCGGTGCGCGCGAGCAGGACGAATCCCACGATGCCGAGGACGGCGACCAGGCCGAGCCAGCGTCCACGCACCCGGCACCACCGGGCTATGACGAGCAGGAAGCCCACCACCAGTGTCAGGTTCGTGCCGGAGACCGCGGTCAGATGAGTGAGCCCGCAAGTGCGGAAGTCGGCCGCCAGGTCGTCGCTGAGCGCCGCGTCGTCGCCGTCGACCAAGGCCGGCACCAGCGCTCGCTGATCCGCGGGGCGACCCGCCACCGCCTCGCGGATCGAGGCCCGCACGGCACCGGCGCCGCGCCACCACACGTCGGGGCCGCGGACCACGCGCGGGGTCGTGGCCCCCAGGAGCACACCGGCCAGATCCCCGCTTTCGGCGGGAGACAGTCGCCCGCCGGCGCTGACCACCGCGCCGAGCTCGACGTCGCCCCAGTCCTGATCCCCCAGCACCAGTGCCGGGACGTTGACGCCGTGACGCCAGCCTCGTCCGACCACCTCATGGACCGTGACCCGCACGGCGAAGCCGTCGGCGAAGGCGCCCTTGACCGGTCGCGGATCGGCGGTGACCACCGCGAGGACCTCGACCGCAGCCCTCTCCTTCGCCAGGGCCGCGACCGGACTGGTCGTGATCGCCTCGGTGCGCAGCAACGCCGAGCCCAGAACCGCGAGCGCCATCAGGGCGCCTGTCGTGACGGTGATCAACGGCCGGGCCGAGTGCCCCAGGACCCGGACGGTCACCCCTACCGATACGGCGACGGCGAGGACCACCGCAACGGCGACCCCCGGCCGCACGCCCCCGGCCAGCAGACCACCACCCCATGCGGCGGCCGCGAGCAGAGGCGCGCGCAGGTCCGCAGGGGCGGACTCGGCCCGCCCTCGGGCCTCCGCCTCGTCGATCTCCGGCACGTCGTCACGTCACCCTCACACCGTGACCAGTGGGGTGAGGGTCGCGAGGGTGGCCTCGCCGATGCCGCTGACCTCGAGCAGCTCGGTGACCGCGGTGAACCCGCCGTGCTCCTCGCGCCACGCGATGATCGCGGCCGCCGTGACCGGCCCGACGTCGGGAAGGGTCTCCAGCAGAGCCTGGTCGGCGAGGTTCAGGTCTACCAGCGCGGCCGGAGCGGTCGAGCCGGGCGCACCCGTGGTGCTGCTCGATCCCGGGAGCGGGCTGGCCGGGTCCGGCGAGGCGCCGATCCCGACGACAATCTGCTCGCCGTCGACGAGCACCCGAGCGAGGTTCAGCGAGCTCAGATCGACCGACGGCCGCGCGCCACCGGCCTTCTCCAGCGCATCGACCACGCGGGCGCCGGAGGCTAGGACCACGATGCCCGGACGCCGCACCTTCCCGGCCACATCGACGGTGACGGTCTTGCCCGAGGGTCCCGTGGCGTCCGGACTCGTGGACGACGGTGCGGCCGAGGCCATCTCTGACTGCGGCGCGGCGACGACAGGCGGCTGCTCACCCGACGGTCCGGTGACGGGCACCGGGGGGTCGGGGTCGTCGCGGATCACCTGCCAGGCCGTGATGCTCAGCGCGACCGCGACCAGCAGGGCGACGACGCCGAGTCCGGCCGGTGAGATCCGCACGCGACCACGCAGCGTCTCCGGCACCAAGGCTGCCGCGGAGATTCGCCGTCGGGCCGCGTGCCGGCCCGGCTCTCGCACTCGCACAGGCGCGGGCGCGGGCGCACGCGGCATCGGCACCTCCGCGCCGAGCCGATCGCGGCCGGGCAGCGTCGGCGCCGCCGGCGCGGGCTCCGGCGCCGGCTCCGGCACGTCGGGGACGGCGTGCAGGGGCGCCCGCGCCTGAGCGACGCGGGTGTGCTCACGCCACCACTCCTCGCCAGCGGCCGCCGGAAGCTCGGTACCGGCGGTGTCGGCGGCGTCGGCGGCGTCGCGTCCCGCGGCGAACTGCTCGGCGAGGTGGGCCAGCCGGCTCGAGACGAGAGCCTGGCGCTGGCGCTCCTCAGACAGACGCGGGGTCACACGCGGGCGACGGATCGAGGGCATGCCCCGACGCTAGGAGTTCCGGCCGGTCCGCGGGGCGGCCGAACGACGTCCTGTGGATAACTCGCTCGATGCCGTACCTGTGGACGAACGGGCTACTAGGGTGGGCCGGCGTGACCCGCTACCCCCACATCGACGTGGTCCGCGCCGGGCTCGGGGCGCTCATCGGCATCGTGGTGGCCGGTGCGGCGGCGCGGGTGATCCCCGGCGGTCCGGAGTCGCTGCCGTACATCATCGCCCCGATGGGGGCCAGCGCGGTGCTGCTCTTCGCGGTGCCTGCCAGCCCGCTCGCGCAACCATGGCCGGTACTCGGCGGAAACCTGATCTCCACCGCGATCGGGCTCGGAGCCTATGCACTCCTCGGGGACCCCTTGGTCGCCGCCGCGGTGGGGGTCGGGGTCGCGATCCCGACCATGATGCTCCTCGGCTGCCTCCATCCGCCCGGCGGCGCGTGCGCGCTGCTCGCCGCCACGGCCACCCCTGCCATCGACGAGCAGGGGCTCGCCTTCATCGCCTTGCCGGTGGCGGTCAACACCGTCGCCCTCGTGCTGGTCGCCATCGCGGTCAACAACCTCACCGGACGCCGCTACCCCCACCATCCCCCCAAGCCCTCACCGACGCCGGGCGCCTCGGAGAGGCTCGGCGTGCAGACCAGCGACGTCGAGGAGGCGATGCGCCGCTCCGGTCAGGGCCTCGACATCCTGCCCGCCGATGTCGTCGCCCTCGTCCGCGACGCCGAGACGCATGCACTGGACCGGCGCCTGGGCTCGCTCAAGGTCTCGCGGATCATGAGCACCGACGTCGCCTCGGTCCTGCCGTTCGAGTCGATCTACCGTGCCCGTGCCCTGATCGTGCAGCGCCACGTGAAGTCGCTGCCCGTCGTCGACGACGAGCGTCACGTGATCGGCATCGTCTCGATCACCGACCTGTTCACCCGCGACCTGGTCGAGCTCGAGCCGGTGGAGTCGATGATGACCACGCCGGTGGTCACCCTCGAGGAGAACGCGCCCGTCGCCGAGCTGGTGGGACTGATGACCGACAGCGGCTACCGGCACCTGCCGATCGTCGACGACGACGACCGGCTGGTCGGCATGGTCACCCGCGGTGAACTGGTCGCGGTGCTCAACCGAGCCCTGCTCGGCGAGCGGCTCTGACGAGCCTCATCTCAGGATCGGCGCCACCGAGGCCGCGATCATGCCGGGCCCGACATGCGCCCCCAGGACCGCGCCGATCTCGGTGCACCACACCTCGCGGCCGTCGAGCTGCTCGGCGAGGCGCTCGGCGAGCTGGTCGGCGAGCTGACCGGCACGCTCGGGGCTGGCCAGGTGCGCCACGCACACCTCGACCGGGCCCTCGGCCTCCTCCGCGGCCGCCACCGCGAGATCGCCGAGCCGTGCCAGAGCGCGTCCCGACGTCCGCACCCGCTCCAGCGAGGAGACGACGCCGTCCTCGATGGTGAGGAGCGGCTTGACGGCCAAGGCGCCGCCGAGCAGAGCCGCCGCGGCGCCGATCCGGCCGCCGCGGCGCAGGTACTCCAGCGTGTCGACGTAGAAGTACGACGAGCTCGCGGCCGCACGGGCCGCAGCCGCCTCAGCCGCCTCGGCCGCCGAGCCACCCGCGTCCGCGACGTCGGCGGCGCTCAGGGCGGCGTATCCGGTGGCGACCCCCACCTGCCGGGTGTCGACGCACTCGACCCGAAGGCCCTCGTTGCGCGCCTGGCGGGCGGCGAGCTGGGCGGACTCGAAGGTGCCGCTCATCTCGCCCGACAGGTGCACCGACACGACCTCCTCGGCGCCCGCGGCCGCCGCGGCACGGTAGGTCTCCAGGAACACCGCCGGCGCCGGCCGCGAGGTGCTGACCGGCCGGAACTCCTTCAGCGCCTCGGCCAGCCGCTCCGGGGTCGCCTCGGCCGAGCCCTCGTCGTAGGCGTCGGCTCCGATCACGACCTGGAGCGGCACCACCGTGAGGCCACGCTCGGCGGCCAGCTCGGGGTCGAGACTGGCCGTGGAGTCCGTGACGACGGCGACGGACGGCGCGGGCATGTCGGGGATCCTATGCGGCGGATCCCTCACACCACCACGTTGACCAGCTTCGGCTCGCGGACGATGACCTTGCGGATCTCCCGACCGTCGATCGCGGCGACGACGGCCGGATCGGCCAGGGCCATCGCCTCCAGGTCGGCGGCGCTGATGTCGGGCGCGACCTCCAGCCGGGCGCGCACCTTCCCCTGGATCTGGACGACGGCGGTGACCGACTCCTCCACCAGCAGCGCCTCCTCGACCACCGGCCACGCGGCCTGCGCCACCGACGGCGTGTGCCCCAGCCGCTCCCACATCTCCTCGGCGACGTACGGCGCGACCATCGACAGCAGGATCGCGACCGCCTCGACCGCCTCGCGGACCGCCGGGTCGTCGCCGCCGGCGCCGGAGTCGATCGTCTTGCGGGTGGCGTTGACCAGCTCCATGACCCGGGCCACGAGGACGTTGAAGCGGTAGCCCTCCACCAGCTGCTCGGCCGCGCGGACCGTGCGGTGGGTGACCCGGCGCAGCGCCACGTCGCCGTCGGAGGCCGGAGCGCCCGGCGCCGAGGTGACGTCACCGCTCAGCCGCCAGGCCCGCTGCAGGAAGCGCAGCGCACCCGCGGGGCTGACGTCGGCCCAGTCGATGTTGTCCTCCGGCGGGCTGGCGAAGACCAGGGTCAGCCGGACGGCGTCGACTCCGAACTCCGCAAGTTGGTCCCCCAGACTGACGCCGTTGCCCAGCGACTTGCTCATCTTGCGTCCGTTGTTGATCACCTTGCCCTGGGACAGGTAGGCCTCGAACGGCTCGTCCCAGGTGATCAGGCCCATGTCGCGCAGGGCCTTGGTGAAGAACCGGGCGTACATCAGGTGCAGCACCGCGTGCTCGTCGCCACCGATGTACAGGTCGATCGGGCCCCAGGCCTCGGCCTTGGCCGGGTCGAAGGCCTGGGTGTTGTCGTGCGGGGACAGGTAGCGGAAGAAGTACCAGGAGGAGTCGACGAAGGTGTCCATCGTGTCGGTGTCCCGCTGGGCGGGACCGCCGCACACCGGACACGTGACCGAGACCCACTCGGTGGCCGCACCCAGCGGCGAGGTCCCCTTGGGCTTCAGGTCGGCACCGCGCAGAGCCGGCAGCTCGACGGGCAGCTGGTCCTCGGGCACCGGCACCTCGCCGTCGACCGGGCAGTGGATGATCGGGATCGGGGCGCCCCAGTAGCGCTGGCGCGAGAGCAGCCAGTCGCGCAGCCGGAAGTTGACCGTGCCGGTGCCGCGGTCCTCGGCCTCCAGCAGTCCGATCGCGCGGTGGATCCCCTCGGACTTGTCGCTCAGGCCGTCCAGCGGGCCGGAGTTCACATAGACGCCGTCGCCGGTGGTGGCGACGCCGCTCTCTTCGGGGTTGTCCTCGCCGGTGTCGACGACGCGGCGCGCCGGCAGGTCCATGGCGCGGGCGAAGTCCAGGTCGCGCTGGTCGTGGGCTGGCACCGCCATGATCGCGCCGGTGCCGTAGTCGGCCAGCACGTAGTCGGAGGCCCAGACCGGGATCCGCTCGCCGTTGATCGGGTTGGTGGCGTGGACGCCCAGGAACACCCCGGTCTTGGGCCGGTCGGTGGCCAGCCGGTCGATGTCGGAGGCCTTGCCGACGTCGTCGCGGTACTGCTCCAGGGCCGCCCGCTGCTCGTCGGTGACCAGCTCGGCGGCCAGCTTCGCGTCGGCGGCCACCACCATGAACGTCGCACCCCACAGCGTGTCGGGGCGGGTGGTGAACACGGTCAGCGGCTCGTGGCCCTCGACCTCAAAGGTCACGTGCGCACCCTCGGACCGGCCGATCCAGGCGCGCTGGGCGTTGACGACCTTGCCGATCCAGGTGTCCTGCAGGTCGTCCAGGCTGTCGTACAGCTCCTGGGCGTAGGCGGTCGTCTTGAAGTACCACTGGGTCAGCTCGCGCTTGGTCACCTCGGCGCCGCACCGTTCGCAGGTGCCGTCGGCCAGCACCTGCTCGTTGGCCAGCACCGTCTGGTCCTGCGGGCACCAGTTGACCGGGCTGTTCTTGCGGTAGGCCAGCCCCTGCTCGCGCAGCTTCAGGAACAGCCACTGGGTCCAGTGGTAGTACTCCGGGTCGGAGGTGTGCAGCCGGCGCGACCAGTCGAAGCTCAGCCCGTAGCGCTTCATCGACTCGAACTGCGTCTCGATGTTCGCGTAGGTGTAGGTGGCCGGGTGCTCGTCGTTGCGGATCGCGGCGTTCTCGGCCGGCAGGCCGAAGGAGTCCCAGCCCATCGGGTTCAGGACCTCGTAGCCGCGGAAGCGCCAGTAGCGAGAGATCACGTCGTGCAGCGCGAAGACCTCGGCGTGACCCATGTGCAGGTCGCCGCTGGGGTAGGGGAACATCGTCAGGGCGTACTTCTTCTCCCGCTCACCCGAGACGACCGAGTCGTCGTCGGCGCGGAAGGGGTCGAGCTCGGACCAGACCTGCTGCCACTTCTGCTCGACCTGCGCGACGTCGTACGTCGCCGCCTCGGTGCCGGTGTCCGCCGTGGTGTCCTGCTCGCTCATCGCCTGCTCCTGCTCGTCTGCTTCGTGGTGTGGCCTGGGCATGAAAAAGCCCCTCGCAGGGAGGGGCTGCCGCGCGATCACAAAGGGATCAGCGCGGCTGTCCAAGAAGCAGGGTGTGGGTCCTCACGACTCCATCGTAGCGCGTCGGGCGCCGAGCGTCCGATCCGGCGCGACCGCCGGTCCCCCCGGTCTCTAGTGCCGCCTAGGCTGTCGCCATGCTGGACGTACGCATCATCCGTGAGAGCCCCGACCTGGTGAAGCACGCTGTCGAGGTGAAGGGGATCGACCTCGACGTCGACGCCCTGGTCGCCCTCGACGCCGAGACCCGTCGCCTGCGGCACGAGGTCGACAACGTCCAGGGCGAGCGCAAGCGGCGCTCGAAGGAGTTCGGACGGGCCGACGAGGCCACTCGGGAGAAGCTGCGCGCCGAGCAGGCCGACTTCGACGCCCGGCTCACCTCGCTGCGCGAGGAGCACGCGGCCAAGGCCGCCGAGCTGCAGGAGCTGATGCTCCAGGTGCCGGGCATCCCCTGGGACGGCTCGCCGGTCGGTGCGGGCGAGGCCGAGAACGTCGTCATCAAGCAGGTCGGCACTCCCCCGACCTTCGACTTCGAGCCGCTCGACCACGTCGCGTTGCTCGAGGAGCGCGGCTGGGCGGAGTTCGCCCGCGCCCGCAACGTCTCGGGCGAGCGTGCCTATGCACTCCGGGGCGACGCCGTCCTGCTGGAGCGAGCACTGCTCTCGTTCGCCCTCGACCTTCTCATCGCGCGCCACTTCACACCGATCTCGGTGCCGTCACTGGTGCGCGAGGGCCCGCTGGTCGGCACCGGCATGTTCCCCAAGGGCCGCGAGGAGACCTACGAGCTCCCGGCCGACGACCTCTTCCTCGCCGGCACCGGCGAGGTCGCGCTCGTGGGCCTGCACGCCGGCGAGATCCTCGACAAGGCCCAGCTCCCCGTCCTCTATGCCGGGATCTCGCCGTGCTTCCGCCGCGAGATCGGCAGCGCGGGGCGCGACGTGCGCGGCCTGATCCGGGTGCACCAGTTCGAGAAGGTCGAGCAGTTCGTGATCTGCGAGGCCGACGACGCCGAGTCCGAGCGGTGGCACCAGGCGCTGCTCGACTGCGCCGAGCAGGTGCTGGTCGACCTCGACCTGGCCTACGAGGTGGTCGAGTGCAGCACCGGCGACATGGGCCTGGGCAAGTTCCGGATGAACGACATCAACACCTGGTTCCCCAGCCTCGACAGCTATCGCGAGACCCACTCGTGCTCCACGCTGCACGACTGGCAGGCCCGGCGCGCGAACCTGCGCTACCGCGACGCCGACGGCACGATCCGGCACGCCCACACCCTCAACAACACCGCGGTGGCGACGCCGCGGCTGCTCGCCGCGGTCATCGAGAACCACCAGACAGCCGATCGCCGCATCGCCGTCCCCGAGGCGCTGCGGCCCTACCTGCACGGACGCGAGGTGCTCTGATGGCCCTGTCCCCCTGGATCGTCGCCGCGGACGCCGCCGGGCTCCTCGACTTCCTCACCGAGGTCTTCGGAGCCCAGGAGCGCGGGCGCTCTCCCGGACCGGACGGCCGGATCGGGCACGCCGAGACGGTCGTGGGCGGCGCGAGCGTCGTCGTCATGGATGCCCACGACGGCTGGCCGGCCCAGCCCGCTCTGTTGCGAGTCGACGTGGAGGATCTCGAGGGCACCCTCTCCCGTGCCGAGGCCGCCGGCGCCACGATCGTCACGCCGCGCACCTCCCTGCCCTTCGGCGACGACGTCGCCCGGTTCACTGACCCCTGGGGCAACCTGTGGTGGGTGCAACAGCACGTCGAGGACGTCGACTTCGACACCCTGCTGGCCCGCATGGAGGACCCCGCCACGGCCGAGACCATGGCCGCCTACGAGGGCTCGCTCGACGAGGAGATGCGGCGTCGGGCCTAGCGTCCGCTTGTTACCGACCGTTGTGACTTGTTACCGACCGTTGTGACCTCTGGCCTGCTCTTGTAAGCGCAGGCCAGAGGTGAGAACGGTCAGTAACAAGCGCGACCGACCACCACCAGCACCCGCCCCCGACGGTCAGGACTGCGGCGCCAGCAGCAGCGGCATCAGCGCGCGCACCTGGCCCGGCAGCGCCTCGAGGACGGCGTCCTCACCGCGCGGCAGGGCGAGCAGCGCCTGCTGGAAGACCCCGTCGAGGACGCCGTAGGCGGCCGGTGAAGCAAGGGCCGGCGGCCGGCCGGCGAGGTCGGAGTAGCGCTCGACGACGCGCCAGATCATCTCCTGGAGGGTCTGGTCGATGTAGGTGACGGCCTCGCGCAGGCCCTCCTCGAACATGCTCTGCGAGCGCAGGTCGTACCAGAGGCGGTGCATCGGCGCCTCGTCGCGCAGGGTCTCGACGAGCTTGGCCCCGAAGGCCTCGACCAGTTCGTCTGCCGTGGTGGAGTCCTCCACGACCGAGTCGTAGCGACGCACGCACTGGGCCTTGTAGTAGCGCACGCAGTAGACGATGAGCTCGAGCTTGTCGCGGAAGTAGTAGTGGACGACGCCATGGCTGAACTCGGAGTTCGTGGCGATCTCCCGCAGGCTCGCCCGGGCGTAGCCGAGCTCCCCGAGGGTTCGCAGGGCCGACTCGGCGAGCTGGTTGCGGCGCTCGTCGTGCTTGTCGGCCGACGACCGGCGGGCACGGGTCGCGGTGGTCGTCATGTGCCCATCCTGCCACAGTGGCCAGCATTCCTGGACAGTCGTCAAGATTTTCCTTGACAGTCGTCAAGCCAATCGGTCACCGTGTGAGCGGCACCACATACCCGACCCAGGAGGCCGCCGCATGACCCATCACGATCGATCGCCGTTGAGCGGGCGCACCGCGCTGGTCACCGGCGGGGCCCAAGGGCTCGGTGAGGGCATGGCCCGCGCCCTCGCCGCGGCCGGCGCCACCGTCGTCGTCGCCGACCTCCAGGACGGGCCGGCCGGGAAGGTCGCCGAGTCGCTCGGCAACGACAGCTCGGCGGTCCACCTCGACGTCACCGACGAGGCCGGCTGGCAGGCCGCCGTCGCCACCACCGTCGAGCGCACCGGACGCCTCGACGTCCTGGTCAACAACGCCGGCGTCGAGATCTCCAGCCTCATCGCCGACGTGAGCGTCGACGACATCCGCACGATGCTCGACGTCAACGTGCTCGGCACCGCCCTCGGCATCAAGCACGGCCTGCGCGCGATGCGGCCCGACGGCGCCGCCGGTCAGGGCGGCAGCATCCTCAACATCTCCTCCGTCGCCGCGACCATCGCCTTCCCCGGCATCCCGATCTACTCCGCCACCAAGGCGGCCGTCGACCGCCTCACCCGGGTCTCGGCGATGGAGGCCGGCAAGCTCGGCTGGGGCGTGCGCGTCAACTGCGTCTACCCGGGCCTGGTGCCCACCGAGATGGGCACCGGCCTCGCTGTCGACATGGCGAGCCTCGGCCTCTTCGAGAGTCCCGACGCCGCCGTCGGCGCGGTGGTCGAACAGACGCCGCTGGGCCGTCTCGGCACGGTGGAGGACATGGCCGACGCCGTGGTCTTCCTCGCCTCTGACGCCTCCCGATTCATCACTGGAACCGGCCTCTCGGTCGACGGCGGAATGGGGATGTGAGTCATGACTGACCAGAGCGAGAAGAAGCCGGTCGTCGTCTACGGCGCCTCCGGCTACACCGGCCGTCTCGTGTGCGAGTACCTGCGCGAGTACGGCGTCCCGTTCATCGCCGCCGGCCGCAGCGCCGACCGGCTCAACGCCTCCATGGAGTCCAATGTCGCCGGCATCGAGACCGCCGACTACGAGGTCGTCGAGGTGGCGGGCGACGTGGAGTCCCTCACCGAGCTGTTCCGGGGTGCCCAGGTCGTCCTCAACACCGTCGGCCCGTTCAGCAAGTACGGCCCCGCCGTCGTCGAGGCGGCACTCGCCGCCGGCGCGCACTACAGCGATCCGACCGGCGAGCAGGACTGGCTGATGACCTGCGACGAGAAGTACGGCGCCGCCTTCGCCGAGGCCGGGCTGCTACTGGCCCCTGGGCTCGCGCACATGTACACCACCGGCGAGATCGCCGCCCAGCTGTGCCTGGAGACGCCCGGCCTCGACACCCTCGACATCGCCGTGTTCTGGGGCGGCAGCCCCACCATCGCCTCCACCCAGACGATCCTGGTCAACGCCGCCACCTCCGCGGCCCACCACCTCGAGCAGAACCAGTACGTGCCCTTCGATCCCGACCAGGGACTCGTGCCGCTGGTGGTGCCGGGCCAGCACGAGCTCGCACTCTCGCTCCCCTGGGGCGGCACGTCGCACCCGGTGTGGTTCAAGCGGGACCCGCGGGTCGCCAACTGCAAGGCCCAGGGAGGCGTGTTCAACGCGGCGCTGATGAACGGCGTCCCGCAGATCGTCGCAGCCGCCCTCGACGCCACGCGGGACATGAACGACGAGGACCGTGACGCCGCGCTCACCGCTACCGCGGCGCAGGTGATGAACGTGATGCCGCCGCGAGAGAACCCGCGGCTGAACAAGTCCCTCGACTCCGTCCATGCCTCGGGCCCGCTGGGGCGAGCCCATTGCGTCATCCACGGAAACTCCAACTACAAGCAGACCGGGCTGCTGCAGGCCTACGCCGCCTACTACCTCCTCCAGCAGCCCCCGCTGCGGGTGGGCTTCGCCTCCGGCTGCCAGGCCTTCGGGCACCGCGAGCTCCTCGGAGTGCTCCGGTCCTTCGGTCTGGTGGCCAAGCCCGTCCTCACCGTGGAGGACTGACCGCCGTGCGCCTGGCCGACTACCTCGACAAGGGGGCCTCCCTCGGGCCCGATGCTGCCTGCCTCACCACCGACGGGGTCACCAGCACCTACGCGGAGGTGCAGGCCCTCAGCCACCGGATCGCCGGAGGCCTGCGGGCTCGAGGGGTCGCGCCGGGCGACACGGTGGCCATCTTGTCGGCCAACGATCCGGTCGCGTTCACCGCCGTGTTCGGCATCAGCCGCGCCGGTGCGGTGTGGTGCCCGATCAACCCGCGCAACGAGGCGGCCGAGAACCGCGAGCTGCTGGAGCTCTTCGACTGCTCGGTGCTGATCTTCCAGGCGTCGTTCGCGCCGTTGGTCGACCAGATCCGCGGCGAGCTCCCCGCCTTGACCACGCTGGTGTGTCTCGATGCCGATCTCGACTGGGCACTCACCTGGGACGACCTCCTCTCCGGCGGAGCCGACGGTGACGACGTCGAGCACCCCGGCGTCGACGACCTCGCGATGATCGTCGGGACCGGGGGCACCACCGGACGACCCAAGGGCGTACTGCTCACCAATCGCAACCTCGAGACGATGAGCGCCATCACGTTGATGAGCTATCCGTTCGAGGGGCGCCCGGTCTATCTCGCGCTCGCGCCCCTCACGCACGCGGCCGGAGTCCTCTGCTTCCCGGTGCTGGCGCACGGCGGGGAGATCGTCGTGATGCGCTCCCCCGACGTCGGCGCGTTCCTCGAGCACGTTGAGCGGCACGGCGTCACCCACACCTTCCTGCCACCCACCCTCATCTACATGCTCCTCGCACACCAGGCACTGGAGAGCACCGATCTCTCCAGTCTTCAGTGCTTCTGGTACGGCGCCGCACCGATGTCGGTCGCCCGCCTCGAGGAGGCGCTGACCCGCATCGGACCGGTGATGGCCCAGCTGTTCGGCCAGACCGAGGCGCCGATGATGATCGCGACGCTGCCGCCCCGTGAGCACTTCCGGGACGACGGCAGCATCGCCCTCGAACGGCTGTCATCAGCGGGGCGTCCAGCACCGCTGGTGACGGTCTCGATCATGGGATCCGACGGCGCGCTGTTGCCGCCGGGCGAGACCGGGGAGATCGTCGTCCGCGGCTCCTTGGTGATGGCCGGCTACCACCGCAACCCGGAGGCGACCGCCGAGGCCTCCGAGCACGGCTGGCACCACACCGGCGACGTCGGCTACCTCGACCCCGACGGCTACCTGTTCATCGTCGACCGCGCCAAGGACATGGTCATCACCGGCGGCTTCAACGTCTACTCCACCGAGGTCGAGCAGGCACTGATGGCCCACCGCGACGTGCAGGACTGCGCGGTGATCGGCCTGCCCGACGAGAAGTGGGGCGAGCGGGTGGTCGCCGTCGTCCAGCCGCGGGCGGGGGCCAGGCCCGATCCCGCCGAGCTCACCGCCTTCGTCAAGGGCCGGATCGGCAGTGTCAAGGCGCCCAAGCAGATCGAGCTCTGGGACGACCTGCCGCGCTCGAAGGTCGGCAAGGTCCTCAAGACCGACATCAAGGACCGGCTCGCCCCTCCGGCAGGCTGAGACTGCGCGGAGGCGACGGGCCGATGCTGGCTCGTAGGCTGTCGCGGCTAAGTGTTGGTGTTGGGCGTGCTCAGGGTGCGTAGCGCGCAAGGCGCCGAATCGATGCCAGACCGGGCGTCTCGCGAGATTCGGCAACGCCGCGAGGTGCGTGGCATGGGTGCGGGCAGCCCAAGAGTTAGCTGCGACGGCCTACTAGGGTCCCGGGTATGACTGACACCTCCGCGTCGGGCGAGTCCCGCACCGTTCCCGACCTCTTCCGCCTCGACGGAAAGGTCGCCGTCGTCACCGGAGCTTCCAGCGGGCTCGGAGTGGCCTTCGCCAAGGGTCTCGCCGAGGCCGGCGCCGACCTCGTGCTCGGAGCGCGTCGCGTCGACCGGCTCGCCGAGACCGCCGCCCTGGTCGAGGCCACCGGGCGCCGCGCCCTCACCGTCGCCACCGACGTCGCCGACCCCGAGTCCTGCACCAACCTGGTCGCCCTGGCGATGGAGGAGTTCGGTCACGTCGACATCCTGGTCAACAACGCCGGCATCGGCACCGCCGTCCCGGCCACCAAGGAGACGCCGGAGCAGTTCCGCAACGTCATCGACGTCAACCTCAACGGCTGCTACTGGATGGCGCAGGCCTGCGGCCGGGTGATGCAGCCGGGCTCGAGCATCATCAACATCTCCTCGATCCTCGGCATCACCACCGCCGGACTCCCCCAGGCCGCCTACGCCGCCTCGAAGGCCGGCCTGATCGGGCTGACCCGCGACCTCGCCCAGCAGTGGACCGGCCGCAAGGGCATCCGGGTCAACTCCATCGCGCCGGGGTTCTTCACCTCCGAGATGACCGACCAGTACCCCGAGGGGTACCTGGAGTCGCAGGGCCCACGCATCTCGGTCGGCCGCAAGGGCGACCCGGTCGAGCTCGCCGCCACCGCGGTGTTCCTCGCCTCCGACGCCGCCGGCTACATCACCGGCCAGACCCTGCCCGTCGACGGCGGGATCACGATCACCTGAGGTCCTCACGCACGCCCGCGGGTCGCGTTACTGTCCTGGCACTCGTTCTCGGAGAGTAGGAGCAGGCCATGCGTGACCCTCAAACGACCATCCGCACTCTCGTCGTCGCCCTGGTGACGGTCGTGGTGGCCTTGATCGGCGTCGTCGTCGCGCTGGTAGTGGCCGTGGTTTCCGACGATCCCCCCGACGCCGCTCGTGAGCGGCCGGGCGACCAGCCGACGAGCCGCGCCGACGACCGCATAGTGGAGGTGAGAAGTGCCTCCGTAGGGCAATGCATCGACGTGTCCGAGTCCACCAACACCATCACGATGATGAGCACCGACTGCTCCGACCTCCACGATGCTGAGATCTCCTACGTCGGGTTCTACTCCGACGTGAGGAGTCTCGACGTGATACCCAGCGATCCCGACGACTACACCGACGCAGGAGCCTCCGCCCTCATCTGCACTGCCTTGATGGACAGCGAGGCAGTAGCCGCCCTTGACGTTCATGTGATGCACCAGTTGATCACCCAGGATGACTCTCCTTCCGACGGCGACTCCATCCTCTGCTACGTGAGCAGCGACGACGGCATCCCGTTCACCGAGAAGCAGTTGCCCTAGTTCGTCGGGGCCACCACGCCACCACCCCGTCCACGATCGCGTCGGGCGTGCGCACCCAAGCGATGTGGTCGGTGGAGGCGCGCTCGGGGACCTCGTCCCCGGCGAAGTGCCAGCGGGTGACGACGTCGGGCTCGAACAGCCCTCCGAGGGCGTCCACGGACGGCGACGGGGCGAGTCGGTCGCCCTCGAGGCTGACCAACAGGGCGGGTGTGTCGATCGGCCGAGTCTGCGGGAACGGCGGGCGACCGGTGAGCACCATACGGGCCCACTCGCGCATGAGGGTCCGGGCGCCGGGACCGCCGAAAGCCGGCTTCGGCACGTACCCGAGCGCCAGGGTCGTCAGGGGCACCACGGTGCCGACCATGGCGGCCAGCGGGAGACCGCCGTACTCGTAGTGGCGGAAGTACGGCAGGGTGCCGCCGACCGTGACCACGCCGTCCACTGGTTCGTGGGTCAGCTCGTGTCCAGCGGCGAGCTGCGCACCGAGGCTGTGGCCCAGCACCAGCACCGGGCGCTCGGGCCGCTCGGCGCGGGCTTCCCGGACCGCCGCGGCGAGGTCGTCGATCTCGTCGCTGTAGGACCAGTCGACCCGACGGCTCGCGCGCACGCCATCGCGCTCGAAGCCGCGGCGTCCCAGCCCCCTCGCCTCCCAGCCGCGTGCCTCGAAGGCCTCGACCAGCGGGCGGTAGTAGCCGGATCCGATCGCCATCGCGGGTGAGATCAGTACCTTGGGCGCGGCCGCGGGCATGCGGGCTCCTGTCTCGGAGAGGACTTATGTTTGCACTGCTCACATTAGCGTAGTGAAGCGACGGGTCGGTGGCAAAACGCCCAGGGACGAGACTCCGCGACCGGTCGCTCGTCAGCGCAGCAGGCCCAGCGAACGACCGGCCGAGACCGCCGCGGTGCGCGAGGAGACGCCTAGCTTCGAGAACACGTGCACCAGGTGCGACTTCACCGTCGCATCGGTGATGTGGAGACTGCTGGCGATCTCGGCGTTGGAGGCACCGGAGGCCACCAGCTCGAGCACCTCGATCTCACGGCCGGACAGGCTCACCTGCGGGGTGCGCATCCGCTCGAGCAGGCGCCCCGCGATCGTCGGCGCCAGGGCACTCTCCCCCGCGGCCGCCGCCCGGATCGCCGCGACCAGCTCCGCGGGCGGCGCGTCCTTGAGCAGATAGCCGCTCGCCCCCGCCTCCACCGCACCGAGGATGTCGCCGTCGGTGTCGTAGTTGGTGAGCACCAAGACGTACGGCGGCGCCGCCTGGCCTCGGATCAGGCGGGTCGCCTCCGCGCCGGTCGCGCCGCCGGCGAACTGAAGATCCATGAGCACCAGCTCGGGCGACACGGTGGCCGCCAGTTCGACGGCGTGCTCCGCCGAGGACGCCTCGCCGACGACCTCGAGATCGGGCTCACTGTCGAGCAGCGCACGCAGCCCGGCTCGGACCACGGGGTGGTCGTCGGCGATGAGGATCCGGATCATGGCGCACTCCGATCGACGGTGACGGCCAGGGTCGTACCGGCGCCCGGCTCGCTCTCGACCTCGACAGTGCCACCGATCTGCGCGATCCGCTCACGGATGGCCCGGAGTCCGAAGGAGTCCGACGGCGAGGCGGCGCGCACGGCGGCGGGATCGAATCCGACGCCGTCATCGGCGACCGACAAGGTGGTGTGAGCTCCGTCGTCGGTGAGAGCGATGACGACCTGGGTGGCTCCGGCGTGCTGGACGACATTGGCGAGAGCGCCCTGCGCGACGCGCAGCAGCGCGGTCTGGACCGGCATCGGCAGCTCGACGCCGTCACGAGCACTCACCTCGATCTGCAGCCCGTTCATGGCAGCCTGGGTCTCGGCCAGGCGCCGTAACGCGCTGGGTAGGCCCTTGTCCAGCCCCGGCGGACTGAGCTCACGGATGAACTGGCGCGTCTCGGCGAGGACGTCGGCGGCGGTCTCGCGCGCCAGTCGCACGTGGGCGAGCCCCGGCCCCTCCGGATCGGACCGCTCGGCGGCATGCAGGAGCATCTGCACGCTCGACATCCCCTGCGCGACGGTGTCGTGGATCTCGCGCGCCAGGCGGGCGCGCTCGGCGAGGATCCCCTGCTCGTGCTCGGTCGCGGCCAACTGGTCGCGGGTGGCGACGAGCTCGGCCACGAGTTCCTCCCGTTCGATCGCCTCGCGGGCCAGGGCTCGGTAGCCCAGGCCGATCAGCAGGGCGACCGCCGCCCCGACCAACGGCCCGATCACGCCGCCGGCGGTGAAACCCGAGTGCATCCCGAGCGCGATGATCGCGATGCCGGTGGCCAGCACGACCGCGACCGGCCCCCAGGGCGGCGCGATCAGGTGCAGATAGAGGAAGAACATGGGGAAGACCAGGTAAGCGGCCTCGGGTGTGGTCGCCATGAGGGCGACCCACAGCACGGTCAGCACCGCCAGCCAGATCGCACCGGCTCGCGCACGACGTTCGCCGGTCGAGGTGGTCCGCGCCCACCAGGCTCCGGCGACGTAGACGACGCCGAACAGGGTCACGAGGGCGACCGCGGCCCAGGTGGGCGAGGCCTCGCCCACCGCGATGCGGAACGCCACCAGCGCGAGCAGCGCGGCGACGAGGAGGTGGAGCCCGGTGCGGAGTCCGATGAACACGGGCGTCAGAGAGGCATGCGGCATGGCAGGCCCCAGCCTACGGAGCCGACCCGGCTGAGGGATCCATCGAAAGTTGGATCGGAGGACCCATCCCACTGCCGATGTGGCGACGACGCGGGAGGAGCAGGCTTGGAGACGTCTCCATCGGGGCGCTCGACGCCCCACCTATCGGAAGGAACCATCACCGTGTTCGTCGCTTGGCGCGATCTCCGGTTCGCGCGCGGCAGGTTCGCGCTCATCGCGGCCGTCGTCGCTCTCATCACCCTGCTCGTCGGATTCCTCGCGGGTCTCTCCGGGGGCCTCGCCTCCCAGAACGTCTCGGCCGTGCTCGCCCTGCCGGGCGACCGGATCGTGTTGGAGGACCCGGACAAGGGCGAACCCAGCTTCTCCGAGTCGAGCCTGGACAAGGCCACCATCGAGGCCTGGCGCAAGGCGGACGGTGTCGACGCCGCCGTCCCGATCGGGATCGGTCAGGGCCGCGCCACACACGAGGGTCAGCCCATCGCCGTCGCGCTGTTCGGCGTGCCCACCGACGCCGGCTCCTCCGGGGTCGGGGACCTGGCCCCTCACAAGGCCGATGAGATCGGGCTGTCAGCGGGTGCGGCCGACCAGCTGGAGGCGAAGAAGGGCGACAAGATCACGATCGCGGAGAAGACCTACACGGTCGCGGAGGTGAGCGGTGATCTCTGGTACAGCCACACACCGGTCGTCACGATGACGCCCGACGCCTGGGAGGCCACCGACAAGGCCCTGGGAGGCACGGGTGAGGCCACCGCCCTCGTCGTCAGCGGCGACGCGGACTGGAAGGCGATCGCGAAGGACACCGGCACCGTGGCCGACGGTCACATCGCGAGCCTGAGCGCCTTGGAGACCTTCAAGTCCGAGATCGGCTCCCTCGGCCTGATGATCGCGATGCTCTTCGGAGTGTCGGCACTCGTCGTCGGCGCGTTCTTCACGGTGTGGACCATGCAGCGTGCGGGAGACATCGCGGTCCTCAAGGCCCTCGGTGCGAGCACCGCCTCGCTGGTGCGGGACGCGCTCGGCCAGGCCCTGATCGTCCTGGTGGTCGGCATCGGCGTCGGACTGATCGCGGTGATCGGCTTCGGCACCCTCGCCTCGCAGGCCCTGCCCTTCCTCCTCAACCCGTGGACGACGTTGGCCCCAGCCCTCGCGATGGCCGTTCTGGGCCTCGCCGGCGCGGCCTTCGCGCTGCGCACCGTCACCCACGCCGACCCTCTCACCGCCCTTGGGAGCAATCGATGATCCGCCTCGACGACGCCACCTTGACCTACCCCGACGGCGCCGGCCGCATCACCGCGGTCGACCACGTGAGCCTCACCGGGAAGCCCGGTGTGGTCACCGGGATCACCGGCCCCTCGGGGTCGGGCAAGTCCAGCATCCTCGCGCTCGCCGCCACCCTGATCCGCCCCGACTCGGGGCACGTCTGGATCGGCGACGTCGATGCAGCGAAGATCTCGCGCCGCGAGGCCACCGACCTGCGGCGCGACCGGATCGGCATCGTGTTCCAGCAGTCGAACCTGATCGCCTCCCTCACCGCCCGCGAGCAAGTGGAGGTGATGGGTGAGCTCGGCGGCCACGACGAGCGAGCGCGACGTCGCCTCGTGCGCAGCCATGTCGAGGAGCTGCTCGACTCTGTGGGCCTGGCCGGGCAGGGCGGGAAGCGCCCCGCCCAGCTCTCCGGCGGGCAGCGCCAGCGAGTGGCGATCGCCCGCGCGCTGGCCCATGAGCCCGAGGTCCTCCTCATCGACGAGCCCACCAGTGCTCTGGACCAGGAGCGGGGTGCGGAGATCATGGAGCTGATCCACCGGCTCACCCACGAGCGCAACACCTCGACGCTTCTGGTCACCCACGACCTCGTGCACCGCAAGTCGCTCGATGAGCTCCTCACCGTCGTCGACGGGAAGATCACCGAGCACACCACGCAGCACGGGGCGAGTGGCGCAAGCGCCGCCGCCGCGCCGAGCGCCTCCTGACCGACCCGCCTGACCGGACTGGGATCAGCGGAAGGCCGAGTGGCCCGTCATGGCCTCGCCGAGGACCAGGGTGTGCATCTCGACGGTGCCCTCGTAGGTCAGCACGGACTCCAGGTTGTTGGCGTGCCGGATGACGGGGTACTCCAGCGAGATGCCATTGGCCCCGAGGACGGTGCGCGCGGTGCGGCAGATCTCGATCGCCTCTCGCACGTTGTTGAGCTTGCCGAGCGAGACCTGCTCGGGGCGGAGCGTGCCGGCGTCCTTGCGGCGGCCGAGATGCAGGGCGAGCAACAGGCCCTTGGTGTACTCGAGGTTCATGTCGACGAGCTTGTGCTGGGTGAGCTGGAAGGCCGAGATCGGCTTGCCGAACTGGATCCGCTCACCGGCGTAGTCGAGCGCCGCCCTCAGCGACGAGCGCGCGGCCCCCATCGCGCCCCAGACGATGCCGTAGCGAGCCTCGTTGAGGCAGCTGAGCGGGCCCTTGAGGCCACGCACCTCCGGGAAGGCGGCGGAGTCGGGCAGCCGGACGCCGTCCAGGACGATCTCGCCGGTGACCGAGGCGCGCAGCGACAGCTTGTGCTTGATCTCCGGCGCACTGAAGCCGGGAGTGTCGGTCGGGACGACGAACCCGCGGACGCCCTCGTCGGTCTGGGCCCACACCACGGCCACGTCGGCGATCGAGGAGTTGGTGATCCACATCTTGCGGCCCTCGAGGATCCAGTCGGACCCCTCGCCGCCCGCGCGTCGCGCGCGGGTGCGCATGCTGCCCGGGTCGGAGCCGGCGTCCGGCTCGGTGAGCCCGAAGCACCCGATCGCCTCGCCGGTGGCCATCGAGGGCAGCCACTCGTGCTTGTGCTCCTCCGAGCCCCAGCGCCAGATCGCGAACATCGCCAGCGAGCCCTGCACCGACACCAGCGAACGGATCCCCGAGTCGGACGCCTCGAGCTCCAGGCAGGCCAGTCCGTAGTCGGTCGCCGACATCCCGGCACACCCGTAGCCCTCCAGGTGCATGCCGAGCAGGCCGAGCGCGCCGAGATCCTTGGCCAGGCCGCGGACGTCGTCGATGGTGCCCCGCTCGAACCAGTCGGCGACGTAGGGGTCGACCCGCTCGGCGCACAGCTGCCGGACCGACGCGCGGACCGCGCGCTCGTCGTCGCTGAGCAGGTCGTCGATGCCGGCCGCGTCGAGCGGATCGAAGGCGGGGAGGTCGGTCGAGGGGGTCATGTCTGGCTCTCCTGGCTGGGCTGAGGCTGGAACTTCTCACGGACGACGGCGTTGTGCTCACCGAGTCGGGGCGGGGCGGCGTAGTCGGTCACCGGCGTCTCGGAGAACGTGAGCGGACTGCGGACCTGGGGCGGGCTCTGCGGTCCGACGTCGACCGTAGGCTGGAGGCCGAGTCGCGTCGCGAGCTCGAGGCCGTCGGCGAGGGTGCCGACCGGACCCACCGGCAGCCCCGCCGCCCTCAGGCGCTGGACCCACCTGGCCACGTCGTCCGCGCCCAGCGCGTCCTCGAGAGCCGCGACCAGCTCGTCGCGGTGCGCGACCCGGTCGGCGTTGGCGGCGAAGCGCGGATCCTCGGCGAGCTCCGGCCGGCCGATGGCGGCGGCCAGACGGCCGAACTGGGCATCGTTGCCGCAGCAGACCGCGACGTGGCCGTCCCCGGCGCGCAGCGTCTCGTACGGCGCGATCGAGGGATGCCGGTTGCCCATCGCCTCGGGCACCTCGCCGGTGGCCAGGTAGGACGACGCCTGGTTGGCCAGCGAGCCGAGGAGGCTGGAGAGCAGGTTGACCTCGACATGCTGTCCCCGACCGATCACCTCACGGGCCCGCAGCGCGGCGAGGATGCCGACCACGGCGTCCTTGGAGGTCAGGACGTCGACGAGCGCGACCCCGGCCTTCGTCGGCTCGCCCGGCGGCCCGGTGATGCTCATCAGCCCGCCCACGGCCTGCACGAGGAAGTCGTAGCCGGCGAGGTCGGCACCCCGCGTGGCACCGAACCCGGTGATAGAGGCGTAGACGACCCCGCGGTTGCGGGCCGAGGCGGACTCGTAGTCCAGCCCGTGGCGTGCGAGGGTGCCGGCCCTGAAGTTCTCGATCAGCACATCGCACCGGGACGCAAGCTCCTGGGCCACGGCGAGGTCACTGGGATCGGACAGGTCGAGCTCGACGGACCTCTTCGACCTGTTCGCGCACTCGAAGTACGAGCTGGAGTTGTCCGTCCACGGCGGCCCCCAGTGCCGGGTGTCGTCGCCGACCCCGGGCCGCTCGACCTTGATCACCTCGGCCCCCAGGTCGGCGAGGGTCGCCGCGGCCAGCGGACCGGCCAGCACCCGACTGAAGTCGGCGACCAACACGCCCTCCAGCGGGAGCGTCATGAGCGCCGTCCGTTCCGGCCGCAGCGGCCGTGGTAGCGGGAGCTGTCTGGGTCCACCGCGCCATGCTCGCAGGCGTGGCTCGCGGGTCGACGTCGTGCCCCCATCGTCGTCGCGGCGACGACCTGCGTCGCGAGGCTCCCAGATGCAGATCGGCGTCGATCGGGATCGGCTCGCGAGCCTCGGCCTGCGGCTGGACCGCGAAGGATCACGCCGATCCCGAACAGTTGAAGATTGCGCTCTACTACGGCTCGTCTGACTGGGACTCGAAGGAACGGGCTAACTTGCCCAGCAGCACGCGCCGGACGTCGCGCGTCATGCGGTCAGGGCACGGACGGCCGCGATGGCCTCGTCCAGCGAGAGCCCGCGATCCAGGTCGGCCACGAGTTCGGCGTGCCGACGCTCGATCGTCGCCAACTGCTCGGGCGTCAGACGAAGGTCAGCATCGAGTGTCTCCTCAATGTGGGCGACGAGCTCGATGCGCTCGTCGTCGCTCAAGGCGTCGACGGCTGCGAGGAGTTCGGTGCTGACCACGACACAAATCTACGCCCGACGCCCGACACCAATGAGCGACTCGACCGACAGTGCCGGCCTGTGTCCGCTCAATAGCGATCAGCAAGGCTGCAGTGAGCTCCTCGGGCTGGTGACGAACTCCGTCGTCGGTTCGTCGAATAGGCGGTCGGGTTTGCCCCCAGCCTGCCGCTCGGCCCGGCGATTCCGCTGCTCATGCCACCGCTGCCCGGCGGCTGGATCGGTGCTGTGGAGGGGACCTTCATACATTGCGACACTTCTGCGAACCTTCCGCGGTGAGGCTCCTGGTAGGGCTGCGAACCGCTTCCGAAGCCAGAAACAAGAACCCGCTGGTCAGGTCCTGTTTCCAGGTCCTGACCAGCGGGTTCTCATCGGGTGGAGGTGAGGGGACTCGAACCCCTGACCCCCTGCATGCCATGCAGGTGCGCTACCAGCTGCGCCACACCCCCGGAAGGATCATCACCCGGCTCGATCGACTCTCGCCTGGCGACTCGGAGTACTTTAGCCAACCCATCCAGCGGATGCGAAATCGGGCCGTGAGCCGGGCTCAGGCGGTCCGGTTGTAGGCCCGCAGCCGGAGCGGACCACCGGCCACGCCGGGCGTCTCGACCAGCTCGACGCGGCCGCAGTTGTCGAGGCCGCGCAGGCTGTGGGTCTGTTCGGGCGGCCAGCCGAGGAGCGCGACGGTGGCCTCGCGGATCGCGGCACCATGACTGATCGCGACGCCGGTCTCCCCCGGCGCCAGTTCGGCCAGCAGTTCGGTGAGGGCCTCGACCATCCGGGCCCGTACCGCCTCGGTCGGCTCGGCGGCCGGGACGTCGTCGTACCTGCCGGCCCGGAGTGCGGCGTAGCCTGCCGGGTCGCGCTCGGCGAGTTCGGCGTGCGAGAGGCTCTCGTACTCGCCGAAGGAGAACTCGCGCAGTCTCTTGTCGAAGACCGGCTCCAGCCCACTGGCCTCGGCGATCGGCGCCACCGTCTGCCGGGTGCGCTCGAGGTCTGAGCACCACAGCAGGCTCGGGCGCAGCGCGGCGATCTGTGGGGCGACCTGACGCGCCTGGGCGTGCCCGTGCTCGTCGAGACCGATGTCGAGTTGCCCTTGGAGGCGCCCCTCGTGGTTCCACGCGGTGCGTCCGTGACGTACCAGGACGAGCGTGCGGCCGCTCACTCGCCGGAGGTGGAGTCGGTGGCGCCCTCCGCGTCGTCGCGCCCCTGATGCGGGGCGGTGACCTCGGCCGGGAGCGCGATCGTCGGGCAGTCGCGCCACAGCCGCTCGAGGGCGTAGAACTGCCGCTCCTCCTCGTGCTGGATGTGCACGACGATCTCGCCGTAGTCGAGCAGCACCCAGCGGCCGTCGCGCTCGCCCTCGCGGCGGATCGGCTTGGCGCCGGCCTCGCGGAGCTTGTCCTCGACCTCGTCGACGATCGCCTTGACCTGGCGGTCGTTGGTCGCCGAGGCGAGCAGGAATGCGTCGGTAATGGCGAGCTGGTCGCTGACGTCGAAGGCGACGATCTGCTGGGCCAGCTTGTCGCTCGCGGCGCGCGCGGCGACGGTGACGAGGTCGACGGCGTGGGCGGTGGCTGTCATGTGGCGGTGTCTTCCCGGCGATCGTTCTCGCCCTGGTTCTGGCCCTGGTAGAGGCCGTGCTTGGTGATGTACTGCACCACGCCGTCGGGCACGAGGTACCAGACGGGGCGCCCCTCTCGCTGGCGGGAGCGGCAGTCTGTGGAGCTGATGGCCAGTGCCGGGACCTCGAGGAGGGTGACCCGATCGTTGGGGATCCGCGCGATCGTGCTCGCCTCGAGGTCCGCCCCGGGGCGGGTGCAGCCCACGAAGTGCGCCAGGTCGAAGAGCTGCTCGTGGTCGCGCCAGCTGAAGATGTCGGCCAAGGCATCGGCGCCGGTGATGAAGTAGAGGTCGGCGTCCGGGTGCTGCTGAGCCAGATCGCGAAGCGTGTCGATGGTGTAGGTCGGTCCGTCGCGGTCGATGTCGACCCGCGAGACCCGGAACCGCGGGTTGGCCGCGGTGGCCACCACCGTCATCAGATAGCGGTGCTCGGCCGGCGAGACCTCACGATCCGACTTCTGCCACGGCCTTCCCGTGGGGACGAAGATCACCTCGTCGAGGTCGAACCACGACTGGACCTCCGAGGCCGCGACCAGGTGACCGTGGTGGATCGGATCGAAGGTGCCGCCCATGATGCCGATGCGCGGCCGTACGGGCGCGTCGGCCTCGGCCGTGCTCATGCGGAGAGGCCCATGCTCAGCTGTGCTCGCGGCCTCCGCCGAAGGCCAACAGCGCGCCCAGCAGGGCGAGCAGGATGGCCAGCACGATGGCGCCCACCAGATAGGGGCTCACCGCCGCGTCACCGTGGCTCTCGGCCTCCGCCGCAGCGGAGAGGGCGGGGGCAGCAGTGGCAGCGATCGTGCTCAACGACATGACCGCACCCTATCGCCCGGGGCGGGCCGATGGTGAGCCAGTATCGCTGCGCCGCGCCGCGACGCAGCCGGGATCCACCGGTTCAGGCTCAGTGGAAGGCGAGGTCGGCACCGAGGAAGAGGAGGGTGAAGCGCAGGCACCGGCCCACGAAGACCGTCGGCACGAACACCCACATCGGCATCTTGAGCAGACCTGCCACGAAGGCCATCACCAGCAGCGGTGGGACGCCGGCGGATGCGGCCACGAACATCACCACGCCCGCGTAGATCGGACGGCCCTCCATCCGCGCGGTCCAGCGTTCGTAGCCGGCCTTGATCTTGGGTGCGGAGAGCTTCTTCTGGGCCCAGGCCGAGTCGATGCCCCGGCGCGCGGCCTCGTACCAGATCACCTTCCCGACCGTCGCGCCGCCGCCGGCGGCGATGCCGAGCGAGATGGCTGTCGCCGTCCCCGGAGAGGCGGCCGCCCCGCCGATGATGAAGGCCTCGATTGGCAGGAACGGGAGCAGCGCGGAGGCGATGCTGAGCCCGAACATGCTCAGCCAGGCGATGATCATGGTCGATCTATCCCGCGGTCTGTGGCAGACGAGCGGGCACCGGCAGTCCCAACTGGAGCAGCCAGCGCAACGAGATGCACTTGAACACCACAAGGCCGATCGCGATGGCCAGGCCGAGCCACCACCAGCCGGTGACCAGCAGCAGCACCGCGAACAGCGAGGAGTTCACGGCCTTGGCGGGCTTGGACCAGTTCCACAGGTAGATCCGCCGGTCGACCTCGTAGAAGTAGTTCGGGCTCCGGATCGGCCAGGCGAGGAACGCCAGGGACAAGAAGAAGTCGATCACCAAGAACTCGAACAGGTACACCGAGACCGGCAGCAGCATCTCGTGCTGAAGTGCGGCGAATCCGAGGTAGAACGCCGCGCAGTTGAGCCGGTCGCAGAGCATGTCGACGACGGCGCCGATCCGTGTCTCGCAGTCGAACCACCTCGCCCATGCGCCGTCGAGGCTGTCGCCGGCCCAGTAGACGCCAAGCCCGACGACCAGCCAGGTCAGCTCCTCGCGCCCGACGCCGATCAGGCACAGCACGAGTGCCGCGACGGTGCGGATGAGCGTGATGACCGTCGCACCGGTCCAGAACCGTTCCGCCGACGGGTCGGCATAGGTCGATCGGTCGGGCACGGGCGCACACTACCCCGCGCTACCTGAGCCTCAGCGCACGTGGCCGCTGCCGGTGACGACGTACTTGGTGGAGGTCATCTCAGGGAGCCCCATCGGGCCGCGCGCGTGCAACTTCTGGGTGCTGATCCCGATCTCGGCCCCGAATCCGAACTCGCCGCCGTCGGTGAACCGGGTGCTCGCATTGACCAGGACCGCAGCGCTGTCGACGGCGGCCACGAACCGTCGGGCCGCCTCCTGGTCGCGGGTGAGGATCGCCTCGGTGTGGCCGCTGGAGAACCGACGGATGTGAGAGATCGCGCCTTCCAGGTCGGGGACGACCGCGACCGAGATGTCCATCGAGAGGTACTCGCGCCCGTGGTCCTCGTCGGTGGCCGGCTCGACGCCGGGCAGCCGCGCGACGACCGGGTCGCCGTGCACGGTCACGCCGGCGTCCTGGAGCGCACCGACCAGGCGTGGCAGCAGATCGTCGGTGTGGTCGGCATGGACCAACAGCGACTCCGCGGAGTTGCAGACGCTGGTGCGGTGCGTCTTGGCGTTGAGCACCACCGCTAAGGCCTGCTCGTCCTCGACAATCGCGTCGACGTAGACGTGGCAGTTGCCGACGCCGGTCTCGATCACCGGGACGGTCGACTCCTCGACCACGCTCTGGATCAGCCCGGCACCCCCTCGCGGGATGAGCACGTCGACCAGGCCGCGCGCCCGCATCAGGGCCTTGACCGTGTCGTGGGAGTCGGCCGGCACCAAGGTGAGGACGTCTGCAGGCAGCCCCGCGGCCGCGACGGCGTCGCGAAGCACTTCGACGATGGCGGCGTTCGACGCAGCCGCGCTCGACGAGCCGCGCAGCAGTACCGCGTTGCCCGACTTCAGGCAGATCCCGGCAGCGTCGGCGGTGACGTTGGGGCGGGCCTCGTAGATCATGCCCACCACGCCGAACGGGACGCGCACCTGCCGCAGCTCGAGCCCGTTGGCGAGCGTGCTCCCCCGGACGACCTCCCCCACCGGGTCCGGGAGCGCGGCGACGTCGCGCATACCGTCTGCCATCGCTGCGAGTCGATCCTCGGTGAGCCGGAGCCGGTCGACGACGTTCGCCGGCGTCCCGCCCGCCTCCGCGCGGGCGACGTCCTCTGCATTGGCTGCGAGGATCTCCGCCGACCGCGCCGCGAGCGCGTCAGCCATCGCCTCCAGCGCGGCGTCCTTGGTCGCCCGGGTGGCCACGGCCAGCTCGTGCGAGGCCTCGCGCGCGGATGCTGCGAGTGCCCGCACGGCGTCATGGCTGGAGGCGGGTGCGGCGGTCTCGGTACTCACCACGCCAGGCTAGATGAGCGCCGAGCACCGAGGAACGCGGTCTCAGACCACCTGGTGGAGCCAGCGGACCGGTGCACCGTCGCCGGCATGGCGGAAGGTCTCCAGCTCGTCGTCCCAGGGCTTGCCGAGGAGCTTGTCGATCTCGAGCTCGAGCGTCGTCTCACCGAGGGCGGACTTGACCACGGCGGCCTTGAGCCGGTCCTCGGGGATCATGATGTCGCCGTGCAGGCCGACCACGGCGTGGAAGACGCCGAGGTCGGGGGTGTAGGAGTACCGCGCGCCCTCGGTCGAGGACGTCGGCTCCTCGGTGACCTCGAAGCGCAGGTGATTCCAGCCGCGCAGCGCGGACGCGATCGCCGCGGCGGAGCCGGCCTGGCCGCTCCAGGACAGCTCGGCGCGGTAGGCGCCGGGCTGGGCCGGCTGGGGCGACCAGGACATACTGACGGCCACCCCTAGTACCCCGCCGACCGCCCACTCGATATGAGGGCACAGCGCGGAAGGCGCCGAGTGCACATAGACGACGCCGCGGGTGGTGGAACGAGCGGTCACGACGATCTCCTTCTTCTCAGGCGCGAGCTACGCCTTCCCCAGCGGGCTCGTCATCGAGAATTCGGCCATCGCGCGAACGCGGGTGACACGTGTGTAGTTATCGACTCCATTGTGACGCATGGGGCGCGATTGCACCAGCGAACGACCAGGTTCGGACCGCGCTAGCGCCCTCGCACCGCCGCTCAGCCTGGATTCACCAATGACGCCGTTCTGGCCGAAGGCAAGCGGCTGCTGATCAACGATCCCGCGCGGTTCGACGGCGTCGACGAGCACGTCTGGCGCCACACCAGGCGCGGCGACAAGTACGTCACTGTGATCATCGACCTCACCCCGATCCGCGACGGCACCGGCCCAGCACGCCTGCTCGACATGGTCGAGGGCCGCTCCAAGTCCGCTTTCAGAACCTGGCTGGGCGAACGTCCCGATGCCTGGCGCGACGGCGTCGAGGTCGTCGCAATGGACGGCTTCACCGGCTTCAAGACCGCTGCTGCCGAGGAGGTCCCCGGCGCCGTCGCGGTGATGGATCCCTTCCACGTGGTCCGCCTGGCCGGCGACGCACTCGACCAGTGCCGCCGTCGCGTCCAGCTCACCATCCACGGCCACCGCGGCTTCAAGGACGACCGCTCTACAAGGCGCGACGCACTCTGCACACCGGTAGCGGGCTGCTCACCGACCGGCAGATCGACAGGCTCAACCAGCTGTTCGCCAACGACCAGCACGTCGAGGTCGAGGCCACCTGCGGCATCTACCAGCGCATGATCGTCGCCTACCGTGCCGAGGACCGGGCACGTGGCCGGGGACTGATGGTCAAGCTGATCGACGACCTCAGCACCGGCGTCCCGAAGACCCTGGTCGAGGTCGCGAGGCTCGGCAGGACGTTGAAGAAGCGCGCTGACGACGTGCTCGCCTACTTCGACCGCCCCGGCACCAGCAACGGACCGACAGAGGCGATCAACGGGCGACTAGAACACCTCCGCGGCTCGGCCCTCGGGTTCCGCAACCTCACCAACTACATCGCCAGGAGCTTGCTCGAGTCCGGCGGGTTCAGACCCCGACTACACCCTGGATTGTGAAGAGCCGTTAAACAACGGGAGTAGAAGTAGATGCGACTATTCCCATCCCTCGACGTGGGGCCTGGATCAAGCCGCTCTGAGCAACGCAACACTCACGAAGTGCAATTTGCGCGCCGCAGTCCTGACAGATGCCGACCTGCTCGCAACTACGTGCAAAGTGCTACTGGAAGGCCCACAGTCACTACCTCAGGATTAATCGCCCTAACCAGAAGATACGAGAGGAGTAACAATACGACGACTGTTGCACCGCAGGTCAGCGCGAAGCTCACCCAGAAGCTCCGTCGGGCTTTCTGAAGAGTGAGCCCGATAACCCCAGCGCCAAACGCGCCAACTAGAGCAAGCCACCAAGCCCAAGGTTCCAAGCTGGTCGGAGCAGCAAACACCCACACCGCCGCCCATGCAACTCCACCAATCGCGCCCAGGATTGCCCCAGACACCCGATCGCCATCAACGTCACTCACGGTACTATCGTACTCCTCTAGTCCGTTGACTCACGACGAACTACTGTTTGTCGGACTGACCCAACCCCACACGGGACACTGGTCTATGCGTTGCTGGGCGCACATTGGCCCGCGCCATGTACACGTTGCCCTACTCGCACTTCCTCCCACCAAACTGGAATTTGCCACGCTTCGCATAGGAAGGACCCTCTGGGCCAGTGGTATTGGTAGTGGACCCAACCTCTCCCCACGAACCGGTATAATTGGACCACGGCGTCGGTGTGTTCGCGGACGTGGCGGCGGCGTTCAAGGACAACAAATGATCCACGGGCCGGTACTTCTTGCCAGCGCCATCAACTGCCTCCCCGACCGTCTGATTCCGCCCTGCGGGGTAGGATCCGTGCCCTCTCCACGCAACCCACACCATCGGGCTTCCGCTGGCGGTCTTCGGGACTTCGCTCCACGGGAGCGTGCATGAGTTGTGGTGATAGAAGTACGCCACGGTCTTAGGCGTATTGTCACTCTTCAAGCGGATCGAAATATGCTCCCAGTCACCCTCATGCTTAGAGAATGGGACCGGGTTGTGCCCAAGCATCATTTGGCTCGAACCATAGAAGAACCAGTACTGAATATACTGCCCGTAAACGTACCTAATATACGCCGGCTCGGTCCGCTGAAGACCAAAGCCCTTCATAACGTTAGAACGATCCTCCGTGATCTCTAGGAACATCCCCTCTGGATCTGACCCGTCGCCCGGAGCACCCGAGGTCCGCGGACGGATTCCAGGGTCATTCGAGTCATACCAGGTACTATTGTGGTCACAAAACGGCCAGAAGCCGCTGACGGCGCGGTGACTGTACTGGCCGGATCCCATATCGGTGCCTGACGGTGTGTTATCCAGCGTATGGTCGTCGCACCCTTCTGCGTGGGACCACCGCAAGTCGCTATGCTCGATGAATGCCTCTGGCGTCATGAGATAATTTGTCTCGTGGACTCCGAAGTACAACGTCGGCGAATACCTTTGCGGAACCGTCCATTCTAGGGGCCGATTTCCTACTTCACCTAGTTCCTCGTCTGTCTGCGGCGGGCTAGCGGGGCTGAAATCCGGACCCGACTTGATCGCAGCCGGCCCGTAGACCGGGTCTCCACCGTCTGGGTCCGCCGCGTATCCCGGACCCTCTGCGTTCAGCATTGGAGCACCTGCCGGTATGGCGGCGTCTTCGTCTATCCAGACGGATCTGGTCCCGCTCCAGGTTGTCGCGGAGCCATTGCGTGTTCCCACGCGAAGGCTATATTCGCCGAACCCGAGCGCGGTCGCGAAGGCGTTCTGGTTGACCGTCGAGCGGCCGCAACGCCGCCAGCGTGCCCATATGGTGGCGCGTAGCAGGCGAGAATCGGTGAATCCAGGCTCAGCGATCCTCGAGCTTGCGCTCCAGCTCATCGGCCCGCGCGGCGGCATCGGTCAGTTCGTCGGAGTCGATCGCGTGCGTGCGATGGAACCACGCCAGCGCGTCCTGATCCCGGCCGGCGGCAGCGAGGGCGTCGGCATAGGCATAGCGCAATCGCACGACCCACGACTCACGGCTCTTGCTGGTGAGCGGTGCGAGCTCGAGAGTGCGCAGTGCCGCGTCGAGCTGGCCCTGGTCGCGTCGAGCGCCCGCCTCGACGAGCGTCATCTCGGCCTTGGCCGCAGGGGTGAAGTTCGCAACCGAGGGGCTCTTGGCCAGCTTGATCGCCTGGTCGGGATTGCCGAGCGCCCGGTGGCAGTCGGCCATGATCGGCAGGTAGGCCGTGGCGCCGTTCATCCGCTTGGCCGCCCGCAGCTCGGCCAGCGCCTCGGCGTAGTGACCGGCGGCGTAGGCCGCCTCGCCGGTCGCCTCACGCACCACGGCAAGTCGCGGGGCCCGCGCCTTGGCGGCGAGCGTGTGGCGATAGGCGGTCTCAGGATCGGAGTCGACGAGCAGGCCCGCTGCGGCCAGGTGGCGCGCGATGCGCGCTGCGAGCTTGTCCGGGAGACCCTTCAGCTGCGCACTCACCGCGCGATCGAGCTCGCGACCGGTGATCTCCTCCGACAGCTCCGGGCCGTCGTAGGTCTTCTGATCGACGGTGCGCTCGACCTGACGCTCAGCCGGACGCTTCCACGCCTCGCGACCGCGGCGCTGACCGCCGCGCTCACCACCGCGCTCACCACTGCCGCCCTTGGCGGAGCCACGTGAGCTTCCGGTGCGGCCGGCCGGCTTGGCGTCCCCGCGCCCTCCGCTACGACGGCCCTCGCCGCCGGCCCGCGGACCACGTCGCTGCTCAGCCACGACCTCCACCCCTCTTCTCGATCACTGCTTCGTCAACCCCTCGGCGTGCTCACAAGGGTGCCCTAAAACAGAGTAGAGGCCACCTTTCGGTGGCCTCTACCCCAAATGTTTGTCCGGCGGCGTCCTACTCTCCCACAACCTCGCGGTTGCAGTACCATCGGCGCTGGCAGGCTTAACTTCCGGGTTCGGT
>NZ_JBBMMC010000016.1:0-119711 GCF_037936805.1 Nocardioides epinepheli
GCGGCCCACCTCGACACCGGTGTTGCGATCTCACCCGGCCAGGCCAGGCGGCTGGCGTGCGAAGCCGGGATCATCCCAGTGGTGTTGGGTGGCAAGAGCGAGGTCCTCGACCTCGGCCGCACCCGCCGCTTCCACACCCCCGGCCAACGGATCGCGATCGGCCTCGAACAGACCCACTGCCAGACCCCCGGTTGCGACACCGCCGCCGCCTACTGCCACACCCACCACGCCCACTCGTGGCAAGACGGAGGCGACACCAACACCCACGACGCCCGACTCCACTGCCCCTTCCACCACCACCAGATCCACGCCACCGGTCAGGCCCATCCACTGCGGGCGTAGGCGAGGATCCGGTTGGCCAGGTCGTTGAGGTCGGCGAAGTCGCCGGTCGCGATCGCCACTACCAGTCGCCGCGCCGAGGACACCGCGAAACGAAGCCGGTCGGGTGGTCGATGACCAGGTGGCCAAGATCCCGGACTCAACGCAGACCTCGTTGCGGCAACGACTCCGGGCTCGTGCCGGCGAGCGGTGGCCCCAGATCGCTCGCCCTCAGGCACCCCCGAAGAAGCCCTCGACACCGCCTGCGGCCACTACCTCGGCGATCCCACCGCCTGGATCAGCGACCCCCGACGAACTCCCGGAGATGCCCACTAGGAGTACGGGACGTCGAGCGTGTCGGCCTCATCGGGGCGCGGTGCGGCCTCAGCGCCCGTGGCAGGCCGGTCGGACGTCGTCGGCGTGACGTTGTCGGCGTGCGCATCGGTCGGCTCGTCCCACGCCCCGGGCGTGGGTACCGGCACGTCGACGGTGTCGGGCAGCGGGGCCGGGGCAGCAGCGGACGGCGTCCCCGCCGTCCGACGACTCGCGAGCGCCAAGGTGGTGTCGTCGCCGCCGATCTCGGCCGGCTCGGCCAGCCAGGACGGCAGCTGCTCGGCCACCCAGGCGGCACCGCGGTCCGCGGTGAAGCGATCGAGTTCCTCGCCGGTCTGGCGCCACCAGCCGACCGGGTCGACGCGCGCCTTGCCGAAGCCGTCGGTGCACAGGTAGACCAGCCGCACCGGGTCGTCGCCGAGGTCGATGTCGGCGAACCGGAACGACGAGAGCGGGTCGGGCTGGCACAGCGAGGCGGTGTGGATCCCGTCGAGACTGGGATCCTCGGGGATCGGCCGGAACGCCTCGCCCGAGCCGTGGACGGCGACCGTGTCGCCGTCCCCGATCTGCAGCGCGAGCAGCCGGGACCCGGTGACCAGCACCGCCAGGAGGGTCGCGCCGTACGGCAGGAGCGGGTCGGTGACGTACTGGTCGGGGCGGAACGGCTCGGCCTGGGTGTGGTCGGCGACCGCGGCCAGCCAGCGCTCGACGATCCGCGCGGCAGCGGTCTCGGGGCCCAGGTCGGGGTCGGACTCGGCCATCGCGGTGAGGACGTCGAGGGTGCAGCGGGTGGCGAGCGCGGCTCCTACCTCGCTGCGGAAGTGCAGGTGGTGGCCGTGCCCGTCGGCGACGGCGAGGACGGCGCTCGCCCCGTCGTCGGAGACCCAGGTGCGGACGGAGTCCTGGTTGACCAGCTGCTCACGGATGTGGAAAGAGCCGATGACGCTCGCCGAGGCGACGTCCCAGCCTGCTCCATCGCCTGATCCACGGCCAGGCCGGCCATCGGGAGTGCTCATGCAAGCGAGCTCCAGATCGGCTCGCCGACGGCGGTGGGCGGCGCGACCGAGGGGGCGCCGTCACCCAGCGCCGGGCGGGAGGCCAGCTTGCTGGCCGCCTTCGAGGCCCAGACGATGTACTCGACGAGCTGCTCGGGGTTGTCGGCGCGCAGCAGCGGGACCTCCTCGTTGCCGATGAAGCGCCGCATCGAGTGCAGGTCGGCGTCCCGTCCCACGCCGAGGGCCAGGCGGACCGCCGCCTCGCCGGTGCGGGTGGCGAGCAGCTCCTGCAGCCCCTCGGCGAAGCTGACGCCGCTGCTCTGCGTGGGTCGTCCGTCGGAGACCAGGATGATCGCCGGGGGATAGGACGTGCCCGCGGCCTCGAGCTCGGTCATGGTCTGCGCCAGCACGCGCAACGCGCTGCCGAGCTCGGTGAAGCCCTTGGGGACCGCCTCCAGTCGCGACCAGTGCAGGTCGGCCACGGGCGTGGGGTGCTCGACGATCCACTGCGGCTCGTTCGCGAAGGCGAGGACGCGCACGAGCAGCTCGGCGTGGGGATTGGCGTTCGCCTCGTCGCGCAGGTGGGGGAGCACCTCGGAGATCGCGTTGTTGAGGGCCTGGATCCGGCCACCGCGCAGCATCGAGCCGGAGACGTCGAGCACGAAGATGAAGTGCAGCGGTTTACGGGCGACCGCCCCACCCAGTCGGTCGTTCACTCAAGGCACCTCCACTCGGGGCTCATCCACGGCGGCTACGCTTTCGGCCAGTGTCCCGGACGAAAGCCGACAGCGACGATGGTATTGGCGAACGGAACCGAGGTGGACCTCGGTGCCCTCGGTCAAGCGCGTGTCGTCTCGTTGCTCGGGCAGGGTGGCCAAGGGTACGTGTTCGAGGTGCAGCGCGCCTCCGGTGAGCCGCTGGCGCTGAAGTGGTACCGGCCCGAGAGCGCCACCACGACCCAGTTCCACGAGATCCTCCAACTCGTCGAGTTCGGCTCTCCGCACGAGCGGTTCCTGTGGCCGCTGAGCATGGCGCGCTCGGGCGGCCACGAGGGCTTCGGCTACGTCATGAACCTGCGCGACCAGCGCTATCTCGAGCTCAGCTACCTGCTGTCCAACCTCGACCGCGACGGCAACACCCTCGACGTCTCGTTCGCCTCGACGATCGAGCTGTGCCGCCAGCTCAGCTTCAGCTTCCTGCGCCTCCACGCGCGCGGGCTCTGCTACCGCGACATCTCCTTCGGCAACGTCTTCTTCGATCCCGGCAACGGCGACGTGCTGATCTGCGACAACGACAACGTCGGCGTCGACGACGGCACCGGACGCGTCCTCGGGACGCCGTACTTCATGGCGCCCGAGGTCGTGAGCGACCTGACCTACAACACCCTGCCCAGCACCGACACCGACCGGCACTCGCTGGCGGTGCTGCTGTTCTACTCGCTCTTCCTCGGGCATCCGCTCGAGGGCGCCTACACCGACGCCGGGCTCCGCGACGCCCAATGGCTCACCCGGCACTTCGGCACCGATGCGATCTTCTGCATGCACCCCGACGACGCGCGCAACCGACCCGCCGCGATCGTCGAGCAGTACTGGTCGATCTACCCGCGCTTCATCCGCGACCTGTTCACCCAGGCCTTCGTCGAGGGCCTCTCCCGCCCCTCGGCGCGGGTCACCGAGGGGCAGTGGATCAAGGCGTTCGACCGGCTCCGTGACGGCATGGTGAGCTGCGCGCGGTGCGGGACCACGAACTTCTGGGATCCCACCGAGCACGCGCGTCCGTGCCGCTCGTGCAGCACCCCGATCACCCCGCCGTACGTGATGCAGATCGGCCGGCGCACGCTCGCGGTCAGCCCGCTGCTCACGTTGCGCAACGACCACCTGACCTCGGGGATCGACGACCCGACGGTGCTCGGCCAGGTGCGCCAGCACCCGCAGGAGCCCGCACGGTGGGGCCTGCGCAACGTGTCCCCGGCCGCCTGGATGGTCACCTACCTCGACGGCACGGGTGTCCGTCTCGAACCGAACCGGACCGTCGAACTGGCCGAGGGTGCCCGCATCCAGGTCGGCGCGAGCACGGTCGTCGTCCGCCGCCCCAACGCCTCGGGAGGGCTTCCATGACCACGCCAGTGCTGATCGTCACCATGGGCGAGCGGACCCTGCGGTTCAGCGAGCCACGCCTGCTGCGCGTCGGCCGCTCGGTCGATGCCGACGTCGTCCTGACCGCCGCGTCCGCCTCGCGCCACCACGCCGAGCTGCGGCCGTTCCACGACGGGTGGATGCTCGTCGACGCCGGCAGTCACTACGGAACGTCGGTCGACGGCGTCAAGATCCGCGAGCACCGCGTCGGCCAGCCGGCCCTCGTGCAATGCGGGCCGGAGGCCGACGGCTCGTCGTTCACCGTCGCCCTCGAGGACGTCGGTCAGCCCAGCGGTGTCATCACCCGCGAACGGCAGCGCTCGTCCTCGCCCCCGACCGAGATCTCCTCGGCGCCGCCGCCGGTCGACGTCCCGGTCGCGCCGGAGTCCCCGATCTGGCCCACCAGCATCGGCCACGACTGACCCAGATCGAGACGAGCCGGCTCGAGCGCCGGCTCATCTCAGCTGGCCTTCTTGGCGGTCTTCTTCGCCGCTGCCTTCTTCGTGGTGGTCTTCTTGGCCGGCTTCTCCGAAGCCGCCTTCTTGGTGGTCTTCTTGGCGGCTGCCTTCTTCGTGGTGGCCTTCTTGGCCGGCTTCGAGGCGTCCTTCGTGTCGGCGTCCTCGGCCTCGGTGTCGGTGTCGGTGTCGGCGTCCTCGCCGCGCGCGGTCTTGGCGTTCTGCACCGAGCGCTGCAGGGCCGCGAGGAGGTCGACGACCTCGCCGGACGACTTCGTCGACGTGGGGGTGCGCTTCAGGTCGCCGCCCTCGATCTTGGCCTCGACCAGGTCGTGGACGGCACCGGCGTAGTCGTCCTCGAACTCGGTCGGATCGAACTCGCCGGCGAGGGTCTCGACCAGCATCGTGGCCATCGCGACCTCGGAGTCCTTCACCTCGCCCGGCTCGATCGAGAAGTCGGGGGTACGGATCTCGTCGGGCCACATCATCGTCTGCAGCACGATCACGTCGTCGCGCACGCGCAGCACGCCGACGGTGGTGCGCTGCCGCAGGGCGACGGTGACGACGGCGACCCGGTCGGCGTCGAGCAGGGCCTGGCGCAGCAGGGCGTAGGCCTTGACCCCCGACTTCTCCGGCTCCAGGTAGTAGGACTTCTCGAACAGCATCGGGTCGATCTGCTCGCGCGGCACGAACTTCTCGACCGCGATCTCCCGCGAGGACGCCGAGGGGAGCTGGGCGAGGTCGTCGTCGGTGAGGATCACCATCTCGCCGTCCTCGGTCTCATAGCCCTTGGCGATGTCGGCGTAGGGCACCTCCTCGCCGTCGATCGAGCAGACCCGCTGGTACTTGATCCGTCCGCCGTCGCTGGCGTGCACCTGCCGGAACGACACGTCGTGGCTCTCGGTGGCCGAGTAGAGCTTGACCGGCACGCTCACCAGTCCGAAGGACACCGCGCCCTTCCAGATCGCACGCATGGGGAAGCCTCTCAGATCGGATCGACCGTATTGCCACCAGTGTGACGGGTGATGCGGGCGAAAGTCATCGGTGCCCGGCAGGATGGGCCCCATGCGTCCGATGCTGGCCACCAAGGGTGACCACGTGCCGACCGGCGAGGAGTGGGCCCATGAGGTCAAGTGGGACGGCATGCGGATCCTCGCCGACACCCGCGCCGCCACGGGGCGGACCCGGCTCACCAGCCGCAACGACAACGACGTCACCGCAGCCTGGCCCGACGTCGCCGCGGGACCGCTGGCCGGTCGCGATCATCTCGTCGACGGCGAGATCATCGCGCTCAACGAGCGCGGCGTCCCCGACTTCCGGGTCCTGCAGGAGCGGATGCACGTGCGCAAGGCGACGTCGGTCGCCCGGCTCGTCGAGCAGGTGCCGGTGACCTTCATGGTCTTCGACCTCCTCCGTCTCGACGGCCGCGACCTCACCGCCGAGCCGCTGGCCACCCGCAGGTCGATCCTCACCGAGCTCCTCGCAGGCACCACCTGGCAGGTGCCGGTCTCCTACGACGACGGGCCGATGCTGCTGGAGGCGACCCGCGAGCAGGGACTGGAGGGGATCGTCAGCAAACGGCTCCGCTCGCCCTACCGGCCCGGCGAGCGCTCGCCGCACTGGCTCAAGTTCGCCCACCGCTACCGTCGCTCGTACGTCGTGGGCGGCTGGCGACCGCAGGAGGGCACCACCGACCGGCTGGCCGCGCTCCTGGTGGGGGAGATGACGCCCGGCGGCCTGGTCTACCGCGGGCGCGTCGGCAGCGGCATCGCCGCCGTCCAGAGCCGGCTGCTCGGCGCGGCCGTCGCCGATCTCACGCGCGCCGACAGTCCGTTCGCCGACGAGGTGCCCCGCGAGGACGCGCTGGGCACCACCTGGTGCGAGCCGGTGCTCGTCGTCGACGTCGACACCCACGGCGTCGGCTACCAGCGGCTGCGGCAACCGTCCTACCGCGGCCTGCGCACCGACCTGCGGCCGGAGGACCTGTGAGCCCCCCGGCCCGCGAGGAGGTCCACGTCGACGTCGAGGGCCGCACCCTGACCCTGAGCAACCTCGCCAAGGTGATGTATCCGCGCACCGGCACCACCAAGGGGGAGGTGCTCGACTACTACGCGCGGATCGCGCCGGTGATGCTGCCGCACCTGCGCGACCGCGCGGTCACCCGCATCCGCTGGCCCCACGGCGTGGAGGGCGAGAGCTTCTACGAGAAGAACGCGCCGGCCGGCACGCCGTCGTGGGTGCGCACCGTCACCGTGCCGACCACCGGCTCCCGAGGCGCCTCGCGCCACGGCGACACCCTGGTCTTCCCGGTGGTCGACGACCTCGCCACCCTCACCTGGATGGCCAACCTGGCCGCGCTCGAGCTGCACGTGCACCAGTGGCGGGTGGGCCGCAACGGCCGCCCGCGCAACGCCGACCGGATCGTGGTCGACCTCGACCCCGGCGAGCCGGCCGTCCTGCACGAGTGCTGCCAGGTGGCGCTCCTGGCCCGCGACCGGCTCGCCGAGCGCGACCTGATCGCCAAACCGGTCCTCAGCGGCAGCAAGGGCCTGCACCTGTACGCCGACCTGCCGCGCCGGATGCCGAGCGAGGACACCACGGCCCTCGCCAAGGAGGTGGCCGAGGAGCTCCAGGGTGAGCACCCGGCCCTGGTCACCGCGACGATGACCAAGTCGCGGCGGCAGGGGAAGGTGTTCTTCGACTGGTCGCAGAACGCCGCCTCGAAGACCACGATCGCGCCGTACTCGCTGCGCGGGCGCGAGCAGCCTTATGTCGCCGCCCCGGTCTCGTGGGACGAGGTCGCGGACGGAGCCGAGGATCCGTGGGGGCTGGAGCAGCTGCGCTTCGACCAGGTGCTCGAGCGGGTCGCCCGCTCAGGTGACCTGTTCGCGACCTGAGCCATACGGGCAGCGCCTATGCTCCCCTCCATGGGCCACCGTGTGCTCGTCGTCGAGGACGAGGAGGACATCGCGTTCCCTCTCGTGCGGACGCTGGAGCGCGAGGGCTACGACGTGCAGTGGGTCGAGACCGGTCGCGGGGCCCTCGAGGAGCTCGCCGGGCGGTCGGCCGACGTCGTCATCCTCGACCTGGGGCTGCCGGACATCGACGGCCTCGACGTGTGCCGCCAGGCGCGCTCGGCGGGCTTCGAGGGCGCCATCATGATCGTCACCGCCCGCGCCGGCGAGCTGGACCGGGTGGTGGGGCTCGACTACGGCGCCGACGACTACCTCGCCAAGCCCTTCGGCCTCGCCGAGCTCCAGGCCCGCGTCCGTGCGTTGCTGCGCCGGACCGGCGGCAGCGCGCACGACCCCGGCTCGGTGGACGGGCTGCGGATCGACCTCGCGTCGCGACGGGTCTATGCCGGCGACGTCGAGGTGTCGCTGACCGGCAAGGAGTTCGAGGTGCTGTCGGTGCTGATGGCGCACCGCGACAAGGTGGTCTCGCGCGGCCGGCTGATGGCCGAGGCGTGGGACGAGAACTGGTACGGGTCGACCAAGACCCTCGACGTCACCATCGGAAGGCTGCGCCACAAGCTCGAGGAGGTCGGGGTCACCGAGCGCGTCGTCGCGGTGCGCGGCGTCGGCTTCCGGCTGGAGGTCCCCGCTCCGGCGTCGTGAGCCGGCAGCCGCGTCAGGCGACGGTCGCGGTGATGCCGGCGGCGCCGAGCGTGGCGGCCAAGGCCGATCGCGTGGCCGTGTCGAGCACGCCGCTGGGACGAAGGCCGGACGCCGCCTGGAAGCCGCGCAGCGCATGCTGGGTGCGGACGTCGTCGACGCCGGTCGGCAGCCCGGGATCGAAGCCGAGCGAGATCAACGCGCGTTGCACGCCGGCCAGGCTGCCGACGTCGACGCGTCGGTCTGCGGCGGGAGCGGGCCCGAGCAGGTCCTCCCCGACGGGGACCGGGCGCACGTCGCCGTCCTGGAAGAAGGTGACCACCGACGGCTCCAGGCTGGTGCCCAGGGCGAGATAGGTGCGATAGAGGTCGATGGGGATCGCGACCCCGGCCACCACCTCGGCCAGGGCCAGGTGCAGATGGCCCTGCCCGAGGACGCCGATCGGCTCGCCCTGCGCGATGCTCGTCCCCACGTCGAGATGCCCCGGCACATCGGCGAGGCCCTGGTGGCAGGCGAGGACCCGGCCCCTATCCTCCCGCACGGTCACTCCGGTGGCCGCGACCGCGACCACCTGCCCGCCGAAGGTGGCCACGACCGGGCTCCCGGCGCCCGCGGCGAGGTCCATCCCGGCACCGACGCGCCAGTCGGGTCCGGTGTGCGGTGCGATCCCCGGCCCCCCGAGGCCTCCGGTGAAGGCCTTTCCCAGCGGGTTGGCCAAGGTGAGGTCGAACGCGGTCGTCACGTGCACTTTCTGGCACTCCTTCGGCGTAGTGGGGGTCGGCCCGGGAGGTGTCACTCGACGGTAGAGGCGTGAAACGCGGCTTCCTATCCCCCACTCGGGCCTTGACGACGGCCCGTCGGGGGAGTAGCCATGCTGAGATACCGAAGCGGCGGGGTGCTGCGCGGACCGGTCGGTCACGAGTGGGCCGCACGCCCACGCGGGTGAGGGAGCGCGATGAGCGCACGGCCACTGATCGTCGTCATGGGTGTGTCCGGCTCGGGGAAGTCGGTCGTGGGGGCCGCGCTCGCGCAGCGGCTTCGGGTGCCCTACGAGGACGCCGACGACCTGCATCCACCGGCGAACATCACCAAGATGAGCGCCGGGCATCCGCTCGACGACGAGGATCGCTATCCCTGGCTGGAGATCATCGGCGCGTGGCTCGCCGGCCACGTGCTCACCGGCGGCGTGATGAGCTGCTCGGCGCTCAAGCGGAAGTATCGCGACCAACTTCGCCGTCACGTCGCCGACGTGCGCTTCCTCTACCTGGAGGGCTCCCACGAGCTCATCGCGGCTCGGCAGGCCAGCCGTCCCGGACACTTCATGCCGGCCTCTCTGCTCGCCTCCCAGTTCGCCACCCTCGAGCCGCTCGCTCCCGACGAGCACGGCCTGGTGGTCGACGTCGCCCAGACGATCGACCAGATCGTCGACGAGGTCGACCAGGGAATGAGTGGTTCATAGTGATTCCCTAGCGGCCCACGGATGGCGGGCCCGATCAGAGATCGACTAGCGCGCCACGTCGTCGGTCGGGCAGGCACACGAGAACCAGCATGCCGACGACGGTGATCAGGGCGAGCAGGCCCCACCACTGCGAGTAGCCCTTCGCCTCGGCCAGGCTCATCGCGCCCCAGGCGTACAGGCCAGCCCCGAGCATGATCGCGGGCATTCGAGCACCGCCTTGCAGGTGGAACGCGGTGCTGAGGAGTCCGGTCGCCATCCCACCCAGGATGCCGAGGCCGGCGTCGCGCTTCTTGGACTCGATCATGCTCGATCAGATCGGCCGTGGGGCTCGCGTACTTGATCCTGCTCGGGTCCCGAAGGTGGGGACCGTCACGGTCACTGGTCCGTACCGGTCCTCAACTCGGCCCGCGTGCGCGTCGATAGATGAGGTGCGGAGGGCCACGCAGCCATGGCGCCGCTCCATTGCGACCCCCAGGACCTAGACGATGAGCAAGCACCGCGGACCGAGCCAGCCTCCTGCACCCAGGAGCTACTCGTTCGAGCCGCTGCCGGCGCTTCCGGCGGCGCCCAAGCATGCGGCGCCGCGGGCGCAGACGGTGTCCCGCGACGTCGCGAGCCCGGCCGTCTCCGCGGCCCCTTCTTCCCTGGGCTCTTCGACTCAGCAGACCGCGCTGGCCGCGGCGGCCGCCGAGATCGAGTCCGCCGCGCTGGCGCAGGCAGCCTCTGCGACCCCCGCGGCACTCCACGCCGCCGTTCCCGCCAAGGCGGAGCCGGAACCTGCCGCCGAGCTGTTGGCGGCCCTCGATCCGATCGACGTCGACCCTGTTCTGCAGCCTGCGCGCAGCGCCGTTCCTGAGCCGGTAGCGGCGCTCGCGACGCCGGCGCCGGCGATCTCGCCGGCCCCCGTCGTCCCGGCCGTCCCGGCCGCAGCGGAGACGGCGGCGGCGACGGTCGCGGCCGACGAGCTCGCCTCGGCGCCCGGCGCGGAGCTCGAGCCCGCCCCGACCTCCCCACTCTCGCGCTTCTCGCGCCCCGCCTTCGCGCTGCCCTCGTTCTCCGGGCTGTCGATGCCCTACGTGCCGATGCGGCGCCTGCTGCTGGTCGGCGGGTGCAGCGTCCTCGCCGGAACGGCCCTGGCCACCGGGCTGGTCGCCTCGGCGAACGCCGGGTCCGAGCCGCCGCGGCCGCCGGTCGCCAAGTCGGCCGCGCCGATCGCGACCGAGCCGGTCGCCGAGGAGGAGACCGAGGCCGGCTACACCCCGGCCGCGGTGATCCCCGAGCGGGAGAAGTCCCTCAAGCCGCGCCGCCAGTCCGCGGTAGCCGACCAGGACGTCTCCGAGGTCCCCGAGGTCGCCGTGGCGGCCTACCAGCGCGCCGTCACGGTGATGAGCGACTCCCAGATCGGCTGCGACCTGCGGTGGACGACGCTGGCTGCGGTCGCCCGGGTCGAGTCCGACCACGGCCGCCGAGGTGGCGGCGACCTCGACGAGACCGGAGCCGCCTCCCCGGCCGTGTACGGCGCCACGCTGGACGGCAAGAAGGGCCGCGCGAAGGTGCGCGACACCGACAAGGGGAAGGTCGACGACCTGCGCGGCTTCGACCGGCCCGCCGGTCCCCTCGGGTTCCTGCCGACCGACTGGGCGGTCTACGGCGTCGACGCCGACGGCGACGGGCGCCGCGACGTCCAGGACATCGACGACGCCGCGCTGGCCCTCGCTGTGCAGCTGTGCGCCACCGAGCGCGACCTCACCGACGACGCCGCGCTGCGCCGGGCCCTTGGGGCTCACCGCGACCTGACCGGCTACGCCGACGAGGTGCTGAAGATCGACCAGGCCTACGCAGACGACGTGGCGAAGGCCGAGGCCTCCGCCGAGGTCGAGCTCCCGGTGGTCGTGGTCAAGGAGCCGCTGCCCGACCCCGACGCCGAGGACCCGGACGCCGAGGACCCGGCCGGCGAGGACGGCGAGGACGACTCCAACGGCCAGGGCGGCCAGGGCGACCAGCAGGGCCAGGGCCAGAACGGTCAGGGCCAGCAGGGCCAGGGTCAGCAGGGCCAGGGCCAGCAGGGCCAGCAGGGCCAGCAGGGCCAGGGTGAGCAGGGCTCAGGCTCGATGGGCGGCACCGACCGAGGCTGAGACCATGTCGTCATGGTGAGGTCATGGTGAGTGTCCCTGAGGTCTCCGACGTGCGGGCTCTGCCCGTCTCGCTGACGACTGTCGTGGCCGAGGAGCACGTCGATGCCAACGGCCATCTCAACGTGCGCCATCACATGGCCCTCCACGACGACGGCGGCTGGGCGTTCTATGCCGATCTCGGCTACTCCGCGGAGGAGATCGAGGCGGAGCGGCGCAACTTCTTCGACCTCGAGCACCACGTGCGCTATCTCAACGAGGCCCGACTGGGGGAGCAGGTGGCGGTGCATCACCGACTGCTCGGTCGCACCGACAAGGCCCTGCACGTGATGTCGTACCTGGTCAACGAGTCGACCGGCGAGCTGGCGAGCACCCTCGAGCTGGTGACCTTGCTCGTCGATCTCGACACCCGCCGCCCGACCGCCCTCGACACGTCGGCGGCCGCAGCGATCGACACCCGCCTGGCGGCCGATCGCGCGCTCGGATGGGACGCCGGCGCCGGAGGCGCCCTCGGGCTGCGCTGATCCTCCCGCGACCGGTCCCGGCCGGCCCTGGTCCAGCGTTCGGTGGCGACCTGAGGACATTGGCGTTCGACGGTCATCGCTGCCGCTCGGAGCCTGCTCTACTCGCCTGCGGCGGGCCGCGGCGAGTCGACGTCGTCGCCCGAGACGAGCGGGAGGATCCGGATGTCGGTGCGTACACGATCGGTCGCAGCCATCGCGGCAGCAGGGATCGGGGTGATGGGAACCGCCCTCATGGTGGTACCGGCCGCCCCGTCCGCGGGTGCCGTGGCGCCAGGGGCGGAGCGTGCGGGAGCCCCGGCACGCGGCCCTTCGGGTGCTCCGGCGGCCAGCGCCGAGGACGGCGCCGCGACCGGGCCGCTCGACGCGCTCACCCGGACCCGCACGCCGGCCCTGACCGACGACCGAGCGGCGGTCCCCGGAGCGCGCTCGGCCGCGGCCGCGGCACGCACCTACCTCGCCGAGCGGGAGCAGCGGTTCGGCATCGCGGCGGGCCGCGACCTGGTAGCGGTGCGTCCCGCCGTCGCCGATGCCGCCGGCCGCACCGCCGAACGGTTCGCCCAGCGCTACCACGGCATCCCGGTCCTGGGCGCCGAGTACGTGGTGCGGGTCCGCGAGCACGGCGGGAGGTTCCAGGTCGAGGGGACCAGCGGTGACTACTTCACCGGCCTGCGTGTCGATCTGCGGCGCCGGATGCCGTTCGCGGCGGCGCGCGGCGTGGCCCGGCAGCTGCTCGCCGCCGAGCCTGCGGCACAGGTGCGCGACGTCATCGATCGGGGCGAGGTCGTCGTGCCGCAGGGCCCCGGGGTCCTGACCCGTCATGTCACCGTCGTGGGGCTCGACCGGGAACGCGGCCTGCCGCTGCGCCGCGAGCTCTATCTCGCCGCCGGGCGGACGGTGCCGGTCCTGGCCTACGACGACATCCAGACCGATGGGCCGGTGAGCACGACCGGCGCCGGGTTCCACGGTCCGGCGATGCCGCTGGAGCTCGACCAGGTCGGGGATCGCTACGACTTCCGGGACCTGAGCCGTGGGCAGACCCCGGGTGCCACCGAGATCCTCACCTACGACGCCGACGGCGGCGACATCGACCGCTTCGCCACCGACCTCCCGGCCGGGACCCCGCTGGTCGCCTCCGACGCGATCCCGGTGCCGGAGTCGGTGAACGGCGCCGGCGCCGTCGACGCCCACTGGGGCGCGGCGAAGGTCTATGACTTCTACCGCGGTCTCGGGCGTGACTCGCTCGACGGCCGGGGCGGCGCGATCCGCTCGGTGGTCAATGTGACCTCCGGCGGACGGCCCTATGCCAACGCCTTCTGGAACGGCCGGACCATGGTCTACGGCACCGGCGGCGACGGCTTCCGCCCGTTCGCTGCCGCGCTGGACGTCGTCGGGCACGAGATGACCCACGGCGTGGTGGACCACACCTCCGACCTGATCTACATCGGTCAGTCCGGCGCCCTGAACGAGGCCTTGGCCGACTACTTCGGCAACGCGATCGAGAACGAGACCCTCCAGATCCCGGCGGGCCCCGACGACGGCCTCCTGGGCGAGGATCTCTGCGGGGACACCGCGCCGCGTGACTGCGCACTGCGCGACCTGCGCTCGTTGATGACCACGCTCGAGCTGCGGCGTACCTCGAACGACAACGGCGGCGTCCATCTCAACAGCCCGATCGCCTCCGGAGCCCTGTGGGAGGTCCGCGCCGGGCTCGGCGCCGAGGTCGCCGACCCGATCGTCTACGACGTCATGACGAACTACCTCACCCCGCTCTCGCAGTTCATCGACCTGCGCGACAGCGTCCTCGCCGCCGCGGCTCAGCACGGCGTCTCCGCCGGCGACCTCGACCGGATCCGTGAGGCGTTCACGCGGCACGGCATCTTCCCGCGGTGGGAGAACCGGCTCGGCGGCGTCGACGCGTCCACGCTGGTCACCCCGATGCTGAGCGTGAACGGCCTCGCGATGCGCGGCGACCGCTGGATCGGCGACGCCATCGACCTGCAGGACTTCGTCAGCACCCTGCAGACCGGACGGATCGGACGACCGGGCTCCCGCGAGATCGCGCCGCGGCGTCCCGACGTCGACTACGGACCGGCGTCGCTCGACCAGACCGGCGCCACCTGGTTCGCCTCGATGGCCCGCAGCGGCGGCGGGTTCACCGTCAAGCTGCAGCATCGCAAGGCAGGCGGCGCGCGGATCCGCACCCTCGCCGACCTCGGCGGGGCCTACATCTGGGGCATCGACACCGACGCCGGCAACGTCGCGTGGCTGCAGAGCCTCCCCGACTGGCGCAATGGCATCTGGGTCCGCACGACCGACGGCCGCATCCGGCAGATCCCGGTCGCGCCGGGCCGCTCGCTCGTGGACCCGGAGATCAGCGGCCGCTACGTCTACTACGGAGACGGGCCGGCCGGGTCCGACCAGGAGGCCGTTGCGAAGCTGCGCCGCTACGACCTGCGGACCGGTCGCACGAAGACGCTGGCCACGGTACGGCCCCAGCGGGACAGCACGGCGTACGTGCTGCGACCACAGGTGGTCGGGAAGTACCTCTACTTCCTCGCCGACGCCCAGTTCCGGTTGCGCACCAGCCTGCGCCGGATGCCACTTGCCGGGGGGCGGGTGCGGACCCTGATCCGGGAGAACTCCGAGCAGGCAGTGCTCGGCAACCACATCAACATCGGTCGGAGGCTTGCGGCCTGGGAGAACCTGCTCTCGATCGACGACCCGGGCAAGGTGCTGGTGATGGACCTGACCAGTCGCCGGATCGGCCGGCTGTCGTGCAGCGTCGGCGACCAGACCATGCCCGTCCCGGGACGCGGTGACGCAGTCGCCTGGATCGACGCGACGAGCACCACACCGCGGCTGGTGTCGCGCCCGAAGCCACGCTGGACGTGCCCGGCCGAGTGACCGGCCCAGTGACCGGCCCAGTGACCGGCCGAGTGACCGACAGGTGATCGACGTCGGTGCCACCCGCGACCGGATCGACGTCGCGCCGTGGTGGGAGACTCCGGCCATGGGCTTGCTCGAACCTCTGGGCGTGGACGGTCTGGCCGAGCGCGTCTACATCGACCTGGTCGAAGGTGGCCCGGTGCCGCAGGCCGAGCTGGCGACGCGGCACGCCGACGCCGACGCCGCCGTGTCCGACGCCGTCGAGGAGCTGGTCGCGCGTGGGCTGGTCCGGCTGCGCGACGGGGCGGCGGTGGCGCTCCCGGCCGCCGTCGTCCTCGAGCAGCAGGCCGAGGAGCAGGCCCGCGCCGCCCGTCACAGCGCCGCGATGGCGCAGGAGCTGACGTCGTGGTGGTCGCGCCATCACAGCGGCGTCGGCTACGCCGACTTCCTGCGCAGCGGTGAGGCCTGTCGCACCGCCGAGGAAAGTATTGTGAGCGGTGCTCGCTCCGAGGTGCTCTCGCTGACGAGCGCGGGTGCCTCGGTCGACGAGCCGCCGTCGGAGAGGACGCCACCCCAGGAGCTCACCGAGGCCTTCCGCGCCAGCCGCGCGCGCGGCGTCGAGTTCCGCTCCTGCTACGCCCAGGAGATGCTGCGGACGCCGGGATCGCGGCTCGCCGTGCTCGACCGGATGCGCGCGGGCGAGCAGGTGCGGGTCGCGGCTCGGGTCCCGGTGAGTCTCACGATCGCCGACCGGCAGGTCGCGGTGGTCGGCTATCCGGCTACCCGGCACGACGAGTTCCACTCGGTGCTGGTGCGGCCCTCGGGCCTGCTGGACCTGCTCCTGGAGACCTTCGAGATCTTCTGGGGGCTCGGGGTCGCGCTCCCCGATCGCGACGGGGCGCACCGTGACGCGCCCGGCCGCCCGGCCGGTGGGATCCGGGTCGAGCCCGGCACGGAGGACCGGGTGCTGCTGCGCTATCTCCTCGCCGGCCTCACCGACGCGGCGATCGCCCACGAGCTCGCGATCAGCACCCGCACGGTGACCCGCCGGGTCGCCCGGCTCCAGGATCAGCTCGGCGTGAGCACCCGCTTCCAGCTCGGCGTTCAGGCGCACGAGCGAGGCTGGGTCTGATCGATGGTTGCCCTTGAGTAACGGTTGCCATAGAGTAACCGTCACCCAAGAGTGACGGAGGCGATCATGGCGGCGGACGCTGCGTTCGATGCCCTCGGCGATCCGACCAGACGGCGGATCATCGAGGTGCTGCGGGAGGGCCCATGCCCGGTGGGCGGCCTTGCCGACCGGCTCCCCGTGGGGCGGCCCGCGGTGAGCAAGCACCTCAAGGTGCTTGAAGGTGCCGGCCTCGTCGAGCACCGCTCGGCCGGCACCCGCAACCTCTACGCGCTGGCCCCGGGCGGCCTCGCTCCGGTCCAGGTCTGGCTCACCGAGCAGTGGGACCAGGCCCTGGCCGCCTTCGCCGCTTACGTGGAGGAGTCCGCGACCAACGATCAGGAGAGCACGTGAACACCTCGACCAGTCCGACCACACCTGCGATTCCCGCGATCCGGCGTCAGGTGCTGGTGTCGTGTGACCCGGCGGCCGCCTACGACCTGTTCTGGCGCCATATCGGAGCCTGGTGGCCCATCGAGTCGCTCGGCTGCTTCGGCGCCGGCTCGTCGGTGGCGCTCGACGGCGATCGGATCGTGGAGACCGGCCCCACCGGCGAGACCGCGGTGTGGGGCACCCTGATCGATGCCGACGAACCGCGCAGCGTCTCCTTCACCTGGCACCCCGGCAGGGACGCCGATCGGGCGAGCCGGGTGGCGGTCGCCTTCGCGCCGGCCGGCGACGCCACGCTGGTCACCCTCGAGCACGACGGCTGGGAGGTCTACGCCGATCCTGCCGCCGCGCGCGCCGAGTACGCCGGGGGGTGGCTCGGCGTCCTGGATCGATTCGCCGAAGCGGGACCTGCGGATCCTGCGCGAGGAGAGCTCTGGCTCGTCCTGGAGCACACCGCCGCCTCCGGCCGCGCCGGGACGGTCTTCGCCGACCCCGACTTCCCCAGGCACCTGGCCTTCCTCCGCACCCTCGCCGACCGCGGCCTGCTCGTCGCCGCCGGACCGCTTCCCGACCAGCCCGGTAACGGCATGGCGATCGTGCGCGCTTCCGACGCCGCCACGGCCGCCGACGTCGTGGTCGCCGCCCAGCGCGACGACGGCTCGGTCGTCGCCGGACTGCTCGACGTCCGGGTGCGGCCGTGGCAGGTCGCGCTCGCGGGGTGACTCGCGGGGTGAGGGGTGACTCGGTCCGAGGGCCGGATGGTTGGATCGGTGGATGAGCGATCCTGGCGTACTGCGCACCCGGCCGCTCGAGATCGTCGATGCGTCGGGCGCCGTCGTCGAGGTGCTCGTCTCCGAGCGCGACCAGCCCGGCTGAGGACGGTCGTTCCTCTCGTGGCCGAGCGCGCCCCGTCGTTCCCCACCCGCGACTTCACCCGGCTGTGGTGGGCCGAGTCGGTCTCGACGCTGGGATCGAACATCACCCTCCTCGCGTTGTCGACGATCGTCGTGCTCACCCTCGACGGCACCGCGCAGGACGTCGGCTGGCTCAACTCGGCGCGCTGGCTGCCCTACCTGGTGGTGGGCCTGCTGGTCGGGGCGCTGGTCGACCGGTACCGGCGCCGTCCGCTGATGATCGGCGCCGACCTGGCCAGAGCGCTGCTGCTGGCCGTGATCCCGATCGCCTGGGCCGCCGACCTGCTGACCCTGCCGCTGCTGCTGGCCCTGACGCTCGGTCTCGGCACCGCCTCGCTGGTGGGCGACGCGGCGGCGATGTCGTTCCTGCCGCGGGTGGTGCCGGCGGTGCACCTGCAGCGCGCCCATGCCCGGATCGACGCCACCGACGCCGTCGCGCAGAGTGGGGGACCGGCCTTGGCCGGGTTGCTGATCAAGGTGGCCGGGGCGCCGGTCGCGGTCCTGGTCGATGCGCTCAGCTACGTCGTCTCGGCCGTGCTGGTGCTGCGGATCCGGGTCGCCGAGGCGTCCCCGACGCCGGGTCCGCGCCCGCACGTCCTACGCGAGATCCGCGACGGCGTCCGGTGGGTCTACCGGGGCTCCGGGCTGCTGGTGCTCGCGGTCACCACCCACGTCTGGTTCGTCGCCAACGCGATCCTCGGCGCGGTGCTCGCCCCCTACGTGCTCGTCACGCTGGGTCTGAGCCCGTTCCAGTTCGGGCTCGCGACGGCATGCGCGGGCATCGGGGGAGTCCTCGGCGCGCTCGCCTCGACCGCCGGCGGCCGGATCCTCGGGACCGGCGGCGTGATCATCGGCTCCCACGCGCTCACCGCGCTCGGTGCGCTGGTGATGGTGGGTGCCGGTCTCGGCACCAGCGGCTGGGCCGCGGTTGCCGTGCTCGCCGTCGGGCAGGCGTGCTGGGGGATCGGCCTCAGCTTCGGCAACTCCCACGAGTCGGCCTACCGCCAGGCGATCACCCCCGACGCGCTCCGGGCCCGCACGATCACCACGATGCGCTCCTTCAATCGCGCGATCATCGTGGTGGGCGCTCCGCTCGGGGGTCTGCTGGCGGTCGCGACCACCAACCGCACCGCCCTGGTTGTGGCGACGGCTATCTTCGCCGCGGTACCACTCATGCTGCTCGCTTCGCCGATCCGGCGGCTGCGCTACGACTACGCGGACGGAGCCGGCTGAGCCTCCTCTCGCTCCGAAGCCACGCGAACCGGCGAGCGTCCGGATTGAGCTCGGGGCCGGGATAGTTTGAGGCGTTATCAACCTTTTCGGACCCTGCCGAGGTTGATTACGCCTCAACTATCCCCGGCGCCCACCGGCCGCCGAGCTGGTCGGTCAGGCCGCGGGCGGTGGCCTCGAGGGCCTCGGCCTGCGCGGTGGAGCCCTCCAGTGGCATCTCGGTGGTGGTGGCCAGCAGCCCCAGGCAGGCGCAGATGCCGCGGGAGTCGAACACCGGGGCGGCGAACACGCTGACGCCGTTGTTGGCGACGCGGTGCATCATCGCGCCCTCGCGGATCCGGTCGAGGTCGGCGCGGGCCCGCTCGCGCTCGGCGTCGTCGTCGAGGGTGTCGAGGAACTGCTCGGCCAGGCCGGGGTCGTCGAGGAAGGCCAGCCAGACCCGGGTCTGGGCGGCGTTCATCGGCAGCTGGGCGCCGATGCGGACGCTCACCGAGGCGCGCCACTCCGCGCTGTTCTCGGTATGGACGACGACCGGCCCCGACGTGCCCCAGACGGTGAGGGAGACCGTGTGTCCGGTGTGCAGGCTCAGGCGTCGCATGGCCGGGGGAGCGGCGGTCGTCACCGGGGCCCGGCCGAGCGCGAAGGCGCCGAGCTGCACCAGCCCGAGGGACGGCTCGAAGGCCGAGGACGTCTCGGCGTTGCGGCGCAGCAGCCCGGCGGACTCCAGGGAGGCGAGGTAGCGCGAGGCCGTGGAGCGGTTGAGGCCGATTAGCTGGGCGGCCTGGGCGGCGGTCACCGTCGGGCGCTGCGGGGTGAACAGGCCGAGGATCTGTGCGACCCGGGCCACGGCCTGGATGTCGCCGCTGCTGGTCTCCTCCGCCACTGTGCGCTCCTTCTCGTCGATCCCGTCGATCTAGTCGAACTCGGTGAGTTTTTTCTCGCGGCCCGGTGCGGGCGATGTTCGTGATGCGAAGCGCACCGCGCCGCCGGTCCCCGAACCGTAGCCGAGTGTGACCGGATCGCGAACATTATGTGACGCCAAGTGGTCTTGACTGGTCGGATCGTGAACTGCATATTCGTCATATGAACGTGGCCGCGATCACAGAGCAGCAGCACGGGAGGAACGACATGACCAGCACGACCACCGCCGATCCGCGCCGATCGATGGCCACCACCACGGCCGGGATCGACCGCGTGGGAGCGATCGCGATCCCGCAGTACCTCGACTTCTCCACGCCGGACGCCGCGGGCACCGCCCCGGTGGAGGCCGGCACCGCCTGGACCGCGCGCGGCCAGAACGCGCTGGTGCACTATGTCGCCGTCGAGCGCCCCGGCCTCGCCGTCGAGACCGAGGTGACCCACGAGGTCCTCCTGGTCGCCGTCACCGACGACTCCGCCGCGACCATCACCTGGAACGGCGTCGAGACCACCCTGCCCGCCCAGGGCGTCGCGATCATCCCGCCCGGCCGGGTCCGGGTCGAGGCCACCGGCGCGGGAGACCTGGCGCTGCTGGTCCGCGCCGACGAGCCCGGCTGGGCCGGCCGCGCGGTCAACGACGCCGCCTACGCCGAGCCCGCACCGCGGGTCGCGCCCGCCGATCCGTGGCCGGAGCCGGTGGGAGCCGACGCCGTCCGCGTCCACCTGGTCGCCGACCACCCGGCCGAGGAGGGCCGGTTCGGCTGGATCTTCCGCAGCCGCTCCTTCATGGTGAACTTCGTGCCCGCACAGGACGGGCCGCGCGACCCGCACAATCTCTCCCCGCACCACCACGACGACTTCGAGCAGTACTCGCTGGCCGTGCAGGGCGAGTTCGTGCACCACATCCGCACGCCGTGGACCAAGGACCAGACCACCTGGCGCGAGGACGACCACGTCGCCGTCGGCAGTCCCTCGCTGGCGCTGATCCCGCCCCCCACCGTGCACACCTCGGCAGGCAGCTCGGCCGGCCGCAACGCCCTGGTCGACATCTTCAGCCCGCCCCGGGTCGACTTCTCCGAGCAGCCCGGCTGGGTCCTCAACGCCGAGGAGTACCCGCAGCCGTGAAGACCTCCCCTCGCGACACGTTCCGGCCCGGCGGCAAGGCACTCGGCACCTGGGTGAAGCTCGCCGGCCCCGAGACGATCGAGATCATGGCCCACGCCGGCTTCGACTTCGTCGTCCTCGACCTGGAGCACGCGCCCCTCGACCTGTCGGCCACCTACGCCTCGATCGCCCTGGCCGACGCGCTCGGTCTCGCGCCGTTGGTGCGGGTGCCCGACCACGCGCCGTCGACCATCCAGAAGGTCCTCGACATGGGCGCGCACGGCCTCGTCGTGCCGCACGTCGAGGACGCCGAGCAGGCGCGCGCCGTCTCGCGTGCCTTCCACTTCCCGCCGCACGGCGTACGTGGCGCGGGTAGCACGAGCCGCGCCGGTCTCTGGGGGACCGGCGCGAGCTCGGACTACGTCGCCGACGGTCGCGACCGGGCGCTGCTGATCGCCCAGATCGAGTCCGCGGCCGCCGTCGCCGCCGCCGAGCAGATCGCCGCCGTACCCGGACTGCACGGGCTGCTGCTCGGGCCGGCCGACCTCTCCTTCGACCTCGGCGTCGGGCCTACCGACCCCGCCCTCGGCGAGGCGATCGCCGCGACCCGCAAGGCCGCCGCCCACGCCGGGCTGCTCTTCGGCCTGCCCTACGGCGCCTCGCCCGCGGCCGTCGCCGAGGGCTTCGCCGCCGGCAACGACTTCGCCCTCTCCTCCAACGACACGACCTTCCTCGCCACGGCGGCCCGCTCGGCCGTCGCGGCGATCCGCGAGGCCTGACCGCACCGCCCTTCCACCTCTTCCCGCAATGGAGTCCCCATGTCCGCGCAGCTCGCCGATCGGCCCGATGGTGTGAACACCAGCACCGCAGAACCCCGCGACTCAGCCGGCACCGCCCGCGATCGCCGCCGTGCCCTCACCGGTGGCATCACCGGCTACTTCGTCGACCAGTTCGACATCTACGTGCCGGTGATCGCACTGGCCCCCGCGATGGCCTACTTCGTGCCCGAGGACCTCGACGCCGGCACCGCCACCATCATCGGCGCGTTCATCTTCACCGCCACCCTCATCGGCCGGCCCATCGGCGCGGTGATCTTCGGGCTGCTGGCCGACCGCACCGGACGACGTCGCGCCACGATCATCGCGATGATCGGCATCGCGATCACCACGCTCGCGATCGCCTTCGTGCCCGGCCACTCCGACATCGGCCTCGGGGCGGTGGCATTGCTGTTGCTGCTCCGGCTCCTCGACGGGGTCTTCCTCGGCGGCGAGTACACCGCCGCGATCCCGCTGGCCATGGAGTGGTCGCCCAAGCAGCGCCGCGGACTGGCCAGCGGACTGATCACGATGAGCGCCCCGGTCGCGCTCGCGCTGATCTCGCTGATGACGCTGGGCCTGCTCCAGATCTTCCCGGCCGGCTCGGCCGACTCGGCCTACGCGGTGTGGGGCTGGCGGATCCCGTTCGTCGTCGGTGCCCTGCTCGCCGCGATCACGCTCTACTACTTCATCAAGTACGTGCCGGAGTCCGAGGGCGGCCAGGAGGGCACGCCCCCGGAGAAGAAGGTCTCCCCGCTCAAGGAGCTCTTCCTCGGCTCGCAGCGCGGCGCCCTGCTCCAGGTCTTCGTGTTCATGACCGGCGTGTGGCTCGTGCTCAACGTGACCGTCTCGGTCGTGCCCGGCCTGACCAGCGCGGCCGGCGGGCTCACCGCGAGCCAGCTCACCGTCGCCCTGGCGATCGCCTCGATCGTGAGCGCGATCAGCTACCCGCTGATCGGGATCGCCAGCCAGCGCTACGGACGTCGTCCGGTCTACCTGTTCGTGGGTGTGTTGGTGGCCGTGGTCGACGGAGTCACCGTCGCGGTCCTGGCCCGCTCGACCGGTCTGGGCTACGGCGCGGCCATCGCGCTGCTCAGCGTCGCCTTCACCGTCGGCATCCTCGCCTTCGGCCCGATCGCGGCCTACATGACCGAGCGGTTCCCGGCCGCGTTGCGGGCCACCGGGTACGGCGTCGGCTACAGCCTGGCGCTGCTGATCCCGGCGTTCTACGCCTACTACCGCATCGGTCTCGAGCACATCGTCGGCGTCGCCCTCGCGCCCGCCGCGCTCGTGGTGATCGGCGGCGTCCTGATCACCGTCGGTGCCTGGTTCGGCCCCGAGACCCGCGACGTCGACATGACGAAGTGACCCGTTCCTTCCCATCCTGTGCCACCCAAGGAGTTCCCGATGACCGACTTTCCCGTTGACACCTATCTCGAGGGTCTCGTCGACATGCACTGCCACTCCGGCCCCTCGCCGATGCCGCGCGAGTTCGACCACGCCGAAGGCGCCCGCGACGGCTGGGACCGGCTGCGGATGCGCGCCCTCGTCGCCAAGTGCCACCACCACAACACGCAGATGGACGTGCTCTCGCAGAAGAGCCTGCTGGCCGATATCCCGACCGAGGTGATCGGCGCCGTCGCGCTCAACACCACCGTCGGCGGCCTCAACCTCGCCCAGGTGCAGCTGTGCCTCGGCCTCGGCGGCAAGGTGGTCTACCTGCCGACCGTCTCCTCCGGGCGCCACATCGACTGCCACGCCGAGAACCTCGGCTTCCCCACCCCGACGGTCACCCTCACCGCCGAGCGCATCGAGGTCGTCCGCGACGGCGAGGTCGTGCCCGAGCTGCTGCCGATCTTCGACGAGATCGCCGCTCACGACGCCGTCCTCAACGGCGGCCACCTCCACCCCGAGGACATCGCCGTCTGCTTCGCCGCGGCCCGCGAGCGCGGCGTCACCAAGTTCGTCGTCTCCCACCCCGACTTCGTCCTCGGCGCCGAGCCCAGCCAGTGCGCGCAGTTCGTCGAGAACGGGGCGATGATCGAGCACGAGCTGCACATGTACGACCCCGGCGCCAAGATGCGCTGGCCGCTGGAGCAGCTGCTGGAGTGGATCCGCGCCCTCGGACCCGAGAACACCCTCATCGGCTCCGACCTCGGCCAGGCCGGCTTCCCGCGTCCGGTCGACGCGTTCCGCCGCGTCGGCCAGGGGCTGATGGACCTCGGCCTGAGCGGCGAGGACCTGCGGCTGATCGTCCACGACAACCCGCGCCGCCTGCTCGGGCTCACCGACACCTCGGATGACGCCGCCGCCGGCTCGGCTCAGTCGGCCCACTCGATGGCGTAGACCTCGCTCGCCTGCCGTTCCTCGTCGCGCCGCCGGCCGCGGTGAACTCCCCAGCCGGGCGACGGTGCGACCTCGAAGCCCGATCTCCGTCTGTCTCGACCCGCGGACGGGCGGGGATAGTTTGAGGCGTTATCAACCTCCAGAGCCCGCGAGAAGGTTGATAACGCCTCAAACTATCCCGGGCGCCCTGCCCTCCGGAGCGCCATGGCGGATGGCTCCGGTCGAGTTTTGTCCACAGATTCGGGTGGGCCTCTGGCGGCGGGGGCGCGGCTCGCCTACGTTCGGGTCAGGTCCTCACTCGGGAAGGGGGTGCCTGAGGTGTCGTTGGCAGAGACCGACGACGACGTCCGGTCCGTCGTCGAACAGCTCGACCTGCAGGTGCGCGACGTCGTGCGTCGCGAGGGCCTGGACCCGCAGCGTGACGCCGATGCCGTGCGTCGGATCGCGCAGTCGCTGGTGCGCGAGCACGACGAGCGGAGCCTGACCGGCCGGGTGGCGCCGATCAGCGACGTCGACGCCCTGGTCGGGGAGCTGGTCGCGCGAGTCTCCGGGTTCGGGCCGCTCCAGCCGTTCCTGGACGACCCGAGCGTCGAGGAGATCTGGATCAACGACCCTTCGCGTGTGTTCGTGGCTCGGCTGGGCCGGCACGAGCTGACCAACCTGATGCTCACACCCGCCCAGGTCGGCGAGCTGGTCGAGCGGATGCTCAAGAGCAGCGGACGCCGCCTCGACGTGTCGACGCCGTTCGTGGACGCGATGCTGCCCGACGGGCATCGCCTCCACGTCGTGCTCGAGGGCATCAGTCGCGGCTTCTCGGCGGTCAACATCCGCAAGTCCGCGAGGGACCGGCCACACCGCCTCTGACCTGCATAGACGTCATCGGGGGCCGTCCTCAGTCCTCAGCGAGTCCTCAGTCCGCGCGCCGAGCACACCGTCGACCGCTGAGCGCGTCCGGTCCTCAGAGTCCGGCCACAGGTGGCTGTACGTGTCGAGCGTCTCGCGCGCCGAGGCGTGGCCGAGTCGGTCTTGAACGACCTTCACGTCCTCGCCGGCGCGGATCAGCAGCGAGGCGTAGTAGTGCCGCAGGTCGTGCAGTCGCGCCGTCGCGGGTCCACCGCTGGCGACCGCCGCGGCCTTGAACGCGCGACCGACCTCGTCGCGGTTGACCGGGGCGCCGAACACGTCGGTGAAGACCAGGCCGTGCTCGCCCGGGGGGTAGGTGGCCATGTGCGCCGCCAGCGCGTGAGCCACCACCTCGCCGAACGGCACGAAGCGATCCGACGACTCGGTCTTGACGGGTCCGAGTACGCGAGGCCGAAGGAGCAGCTGCCGGTCGACGTGGAGCGTCTTGCGCAGCATCTCGACCTGCTCGAGGCACAGGCCAGCCGCCTCGCCCGGTCGCAGCCCTGTGCCAGCCATGAGGGTCACGAGGGCCCGCCACCGGTCGGGCATCCGCTCGGCGGCGCCCAGCACCACCTCGGTCGCCAGCGGTGTCACGCGGGGGCGTGCGGCCCGGGGGAGTTTCACCTGCTCGCACGGCGTGCGGCTGATAACGCGGTCGAGCTCGGCGGCCCGGAACACCGAGCGCAGGTGCTGGTAGGTGACACGGACGGTCGAGGGCGCCAGGGTGCTGCTGAGGTCGCGGACCCACGCTTGGACCTCGGTCGGCCGGATCGAGGCGATGGGCCGATCGCCGAAGCGGGGGAGCGCGTGCACCCTCAGCGCGCTGTCGACGGCGGCCGCGGTGTTCGGCCGGTGCGTCTGCGCTGCCTGCCACGCCGTGGCGTACTCGCGGAAGGTGATCCGGCCGGCGCCTGGGTCGGCGTAGGTCCCGGTGAGGACAGCGGCCTTCTGCGCGTCGAGCCACCGGACGGCGTCGAGCTTGCGGTCGAAGTTCCGTGCGACCTGCTTGCCGCCGGGCACAGGCCGGTGCCGGGCCTGCCATCGGCCGCTGGGCAGCTTCTTGATCACGCGCCCGGCTCCTCGTCGGACGCGAGGAAGCCCTTGAGCGCGCTGCTGGTGTCGATTGCCGTACCTGTGCGCATGGCTTCGGCCAACCGCAGCCGATGCTGAGCCCCCGCGAACTCCGCGGCGGCGACTTCGGCCAGCGCACTGGCCTCGCTAGCGCGCTCACGCGCATACTGCACGGCGAGACGGCGCTCAGCGATGGTGGCCTCGATGTCGTCTTCGGCTGTGACCATCGTGAGGGTCACAAACGAATCCATCTCCAAGATCCGGCAGAGCTCGACGAACTCGTTGAGCCTCAGTGGACGCCCGCCCACTTCGGTCTTCGCGACGGTCGACTGGCGCCAAGAGTCGTGCCCTCGGCTGATCATCTGCTCGGCGACCTGTCGCTGCGTCAGGCCTTGAGCCGCGCGGGCATGCCGCACTGCAGTGCCAAACCGGTCTTCGGCCGTTCGTGCCGCGTCAGTAGTCACCGGGATATCTAAACATCTCTCAGAGGATTGCGGTAGTCGTCCGACCAAGTGCATACTAGTCAGGTATCACCCCGCATCCTACGGAGGATAGAATGACTGCGTCCCGTCTTCTCTCGATCAACCAGGCCGCCGAGCGGCTCAACCGGCCGGTCGCCACGCTCTACGACTGGCGTTACAAGGGCACCGGTCCCAAGTCAGCCAAGATCGGCGGCAAGATCGCCTACCGCGAGTCCGACATCGACGCGTGGCTCGAGGCTCAGTTCGCCAAGGCCGTCGGGGACGGTGCGGCGTGAGCGCGGCCTACTGGGCCTGGGCCGTGCTGACGATCGGGAACGGGGCGCTGTTCGTCGCGAACATCCGGCTCAACCGGACGGCGCGCCGTCTCCACCTGGCGGACCGCGAGCACCTCGACCGCGCTGCGCGGATCCACGTCAACCTGCGAGGCGGGTCGGATCCGGCGGCGATAGCGCGCCGTGTCGCTGACGCGGTCCGCCGGCGCGGGGTGGCGGGCGTGACGACGACCGGCGATGCAGGCCTGGTCGACGAGATGGCCGATCTCGTCGAGCGAATCGACGACGAGCTGACGGTCGCCTGGTGCAGGCGTGAGGTTCACGCGCAGCGCGGCGCGGGCCCCCAGACACTGGCGCTGTATGACCGGCGTTTCGATCGGCTGCTCGACGAGCGAAACGCCGCGCTGGCCAGCGCCGGCCTCCAGCTCGAGGGGGCCGCCGATGCCTGAGCCGCTGGCGGTCTGGACGTCGATGTCGTGGCTTTTCGACCGGACCGACTACTTCGAGAACGACCCCGACGACCCGCACCGCGGATGGACCGCGAGCGCCGAGCTCTACGCCGACTTCGTGGCCTACTTCCGCGCGCAGTACCAGGGCTGGAACCTGTCACAGCCGGGCCTCAACCTGTCACTCGCGGACACACCGAACGTCACCGCGTGGGGGCGCGCACTGACGTTCGACCACGACTTCCCGGCCAAGCACACCGCGAAGGGCAGCTGCCGCGCCCTTCGCCTCAAGAGCGGAGCGCAACAGTGACGGGTTGGGGTGAAGGGGTGACAGGTTCGCAGGGGTATCCGTCACCTGAGTTTTCGCAGGTCAACCCCAAAGATTCCGTCGAGGGTGACAGGTTGACAGGTTCGGTTTCCAGTGAGGCTGCTAAGAGAGAACTTCTACAAGAAAATCCGGAAGAACTTTTTGTAGAAGTGCCCCTAATGGCTACAGGGGGAAACCGAACCCCTCAACCTGTCAACCTGTCACCCCGGTTGGTCCGGCCGGAGGGGTGCCCACCTAACTGGGCGCAGGTCTGGCAGCGGAAGCTCGACGCTGCCGCCACCGCTCGGGGTCGTGCCGACGTGGCGTACCGCGCGTTGGTGTCCGCGGTGGGCTACGCCAGCAAGCGGTGCACCACGACCGAGTCTGACCGGGTCTTCGACGAGGTGGCGGCGCATATCACCGAGCGCATCCGCACACTCGGTGAGCAGGACACCGAGACCCTGCTTGCCGAGCTCACGGTGTGGCTCGTCGAGACGGCGGGCCGGGTGCGCCGGGCGGGCGAGGTAGTCAGGTTGTGCCGCGCGCCGGTCGCCGACGGCACGCCCTGCTTTGCGCGGGCCGGGCACGAGGGACCATGTCGATGACCACGATGCGAATCACCGTCGACCTCAACCTCGACGACACCATGGGCGAGGCCGGCCTTGACGCACTGATCGTTGACGCGATCACCGCGCTGCACGTCGTACGCACACGGCACAGCGCAGCGTTGATCCAGGCTGTGGTGTCGTCCAGCACCAGCATCGAGGAGGACGTGTGACGAAATGGGCAGGCCGACGGGTGCAACAGGCCCGCGCCATCGTGGCCACCTGGCTGCCCGCTCAGTGTGGTCAGTGCGGCGGCGCCGTCACGGGCGACGACGATTGGGTGGTCGGGCACAAGGTGGCGCGGGCGATCGACCCGCGGCTGACGTGGGTGTTGAGCAACTGGCAGCCCGAGCACCGGTCTTGCTCCGACGCCTCCGGTCAGGCCGTGGTGATCGAGCGCGCTCGTCTCGACGGCGCTCGTGCAGCTCGAGCCGGCCTTTCTTCCCACCGAGACGACCTCGTGGAGCCCCCGCCCCTTCCGTTCCCTCTCTCTGCCCGTCCGGCCCCGCTCGCGCCGTTCAGGGTCGACGAGGCCCTGACGTGGCCCACAGCGACCCGCGACGCCCCGTCGTGGCTGGCCCCGTACGTCGAGGTCCCCCAGGACGTGGCCCACGAGCCGACCGCGATGAACCCCCCGCACCCCGAGGCGGTCGGGAGCTACGGGCCCGAGCTCATTGAGTGGGCCCGCGAGACGCTCGGCATCACCGTGCGGTGGTGGCAGGGGCTGAGCCTGGTGCGGATCCTCGAGCACCGCGAGGACGGATCGCTGTGCTGGGAGGAGGTGCTGATCAGCTGCTCCCGGCGAGCCGGCAAGTCCGTCGTGCTCCGGCTCCTGGCGCTGTGGCGCCTCGTCTTCGCGCCGGCGCTGTTCGGCGAGGTGCAGCTCGTCGTGCACAGCGCCAACACCCTACGCGTGGCGAAGGAGCCGATGCGCTACGCCAGCGCCTGGGCGCGCAGGCAGGAGCACCTGAAGGTCTCGACGAACAACAACAACTACGCGATCGAGGACACTGAGGGCGGGCATCGGTGGATCGTGCTGCCCGTCGAGAACACCGCCGGGCTGGACACCAACATGGGCGTCATCGACGAGGCGTGGGAGGCCAAGCCCGAGGTCGTCGACGACGACCTGGAGCCGTCCCTGCTCGAGCGAGCATCGCCCCAGCTGGTGCTCATCAGCACCGCCCATCGGCGCGCCACCAGCTTGATGCGGAACCGGATCTCCAGCGCGTTGGCCGGCGAGGACGCCGACCGTACCCTGATCCTGCTGTGGGCTGCGCAGCCGACGGCCGAGCTCGGCGCGCTGAGCACCTGGCGGGCCGCGTCACCACACTGGTCGCCGGAGCGCGAGCGTTACGTGACGCGGAAGTACGCCAAGGCGCTGCGCGGCGAGCAGGACCCCGAGTTCGACGACCCGGACCCGCTGGCGGGCTTCCGGTCGCAGTACACCAACGCGTGGTTGCTGAAGGAGCGAGCCACACCTGGTGCGCAGCTCGTCGACGAGGACATCTGGAGAGCGCAGACCGCGCTCGTCGACGACGGCCGAGCACCGAGCGCCGCGGCGATCGAGGCCTGGTCGAGCGAGGGCGTGTCGCTGGCGTTGGCCTGGCGCGAGGGCGACGCCGCCGTGGTGTCGGTCAGCGACCACCGCGACCTGGCGGGGGCGGTCGCAGAACTCAGGCGATCGCGGTTCCGCGGCCGGGTGACCGTCGGCGCCTCGCTCGACGAGGACCCCGCGCTCGCCCGGGTCCGGCGCGCCCCGAAGACGGGACCCACCGCGGCCGCCGCGGTCGAGCTCGGGCGGCTCCTTGCCGCCGGCCAGCTGCTGCACGACGGCGGCGAGCACCTGGCCGGTCAGGTGCTCGAGGTCCGAACGGCGCCCGGCGCCAACGGTCCGCGGTTGGTGTCGAAGGGCCGCGCGGACGCCGTCAAGGCAGCGGCATGGGCGGCGACCTCGGCGCGGGCCCACCGGCCGAGCCTCGGATTCGTGCAGCCGTCGGGCGTCGGTGCCTAGGGGGCTCTTAGTGACGCTTTCTGATACGTACGGAGAATGCGATTGCATTCGTGTCACGCTTGCGATCCCGCTGACTTGCCCTCACCCTTGGCCCTGTGGCGGGTTTCTGGCGGGGCGTGTTCAGTGGTCGCCCCGACCCCGTCTTCGCCGATGCGCTGGCACCAACTGCACCCAGCGTGAGCGTCGACCCGGGCGTGCTGTACGGGGCGCCGACGCTGGACGACTACATCTTCCGGACGGGGCGGATCACACGCGCCGAGGCGCTGCGGGTGCCGCCGGTCAAGCGGGCGCGTGATCTGATCTGCGGCGCGATCGGCCAGTTCGCGCTCCGGTTCTACGACCAGAACGGCAAGCCGGCCGAGAACTTCTCGCCGAACCTGTTCCAGCAGCCAGAGCCTGGCCTAGCTCCGTCGGTGACGTGGACGCGGGTCGTCGAGGACATGCTGCTGTTCGAGCGGTCGTGGCTCCAGCACCACGCGCTCGGCTGGCACAACCGCGTCGTGCAGGTGCACCGCCTGGAGCCCGAGAGCGTCACGGTGCAGCCGGAGTATCGCTACTTCCCGCACGGCTCGGTCAAGGTGTGGCCCGAGGTGCCCGACCTGATCCGCGTCGACTCCCCGAACACCGGCCTACTCGACGGCGGCCCCGCGATCCGTGCGTGCATCGCGCTCGAGCGCGCTGCGCTCAACGCTGTCGACGGCGCCCCGCCCATCGCATTCTTCACCCCAGACGGCGATGCCGACCCGTTTGAGAGCACGGCGGACGCGAAAGCGCGCCTGCTTGACCCGTGGGAGGAATCGCGCCGCGATCGATCGACCGGCTACGTCCCGGCCGGCGTGAAGTACGTCATCCCGAGCTGGGACCCGGAGAAGCTCCAGCTGGCCGAGGCCCGTGAGTTCGCGATCACCGAGGTGGCGCGACTGACGGGCATCGACGCCGAGGAGCTGTCGGTCTCGACGACCAGCCGGACCTACTTCAACGCCCAGGACCGGCGGCGCCAGCGGATCGAAGACGTGCTCGGCCCGTACATGACCGCGATCGAGGGCCGGCTGTCAATGGATGACGTCTCGCCCCACGGCTACACCGCGGCGTTCGACACGTCCGGGTACCTGCGTCTCGACGACCTGTCCGCCGCGCAGACCGACGCGGTGCTGATCTCGGCCAAGGTGCTCGACCCCGACGAGGCCCGCGTCAAGCGTGGCCTGGAGCCCCGCGGCGAGCAGGCCGCACCCGTCGACCCGGCCGAGATCGGCACGGCGGTCGCCGCGTCTGTGGCCGTCGAGGCTGCCAAGGAAGGAGCCCGCCGTGGCTGAGGTCATCGAGTTCGAGTCGGCCGCGTTCGCTGTCGACCGGGAGACCCGGACGCTCCGGGGTGTGTTGCTGCCGTTCGGAGCGGTGTCGCGACCCGCGCGGGACCGGGCGACCGGGAAGGTCGCGCGCTTCTCGTTCGCCGCCGGCACGGTCGCGCTCCCCGACCCTGGCGACGTCGTCCTCAACTACGGCCACGACACCGAGTCGCTCGGGGCGCAGGTCGGCGTTGCGACCGAGCTGCGAGCCGAGGACGACGGCATCCATGCCGCGTTCCGGATCGCGAAGACCCCTGAGGGCGACCGCATCCTCGCGCTCGCTGACCCCGAGATCAGAGTGCTGCGCGCGTTCAGCGCCGAGGTCGAGGGCGAGTTCGAGGAGAAGGACGGCGTCCGGCACGCCAAGACCTCCACCATCACGGGCGGCGCCGTCGTCCGAAAGCCCGCATTCACGGGTGCGCACATCACCAGCGTGGCGGCGTCTGCCGCCTCAACCGGAGAGGAGCCCGTTGTGGGCGACGAGACCACCAAGACCACCACGACGGCGACGGCCACCGAGCAGGCGCCGGCGTTCACCCAGGAGCGCGGCGAGGCCCTGCTCAGCCAGGTCCAGGGCCTGACCGAGAAGCTCGCCGAGCTCGAGAAGATCAAGATCCCTGTCGGGCCCGGCTCGGCGCAGTTTCAGGTCCGCGAGGAGCCGATCTATCGGTTCGCCGGGTCCGAGCCCGCCCCGTCCGGCTTCGACTTCGCCACCGACCTCCTCGCCGCCGGCAAGGACGGCGACCAGGCCGCGCTCAAGCGCATCCAGGACTTCACCGCCGCGGCGCTCGACCGGCCCGACTTCATCACGACCAGCGACACCACGCAGGTCAACCCGCCCACCTACCGCCCGGACATGTTCCTCGGCCAGGCGCCGGTTCCCACCAGCCCGCTGTACGACACCTTCCGCAAGGGCAGCCTGAGCAGCGTCCAGCCGTTCTTCTGGTCCAAGCTGGACCGGGCCAACACGACCCTCGACGTACACCCGCACGTCGAGGGTGTGGAGCCCAACCCCGACAACATCAAGACTGTCGTCGGCGTCACCGTCACACCGGTGCCGGTCAGCGGCAAGGTCCACATCACGCGCGAGGTCGCCGACCAGGGCGGCAACCCGAACGTGTCCGGGATGGTGTGGGGTGAGTTCGAGCGGTCCTACAAGATCTCGCTCGAGCAGCGCACCGCCGCGCTGATCGCCGCCGCGATGGCCAACATCGCCAGCCTGACCGCCGCGATCCCGGCGGGCGCCAACGGTGCCGTGGCTGGCCTCGCGGTCGAGAAGGGACTGCTGGGCCTCCAGTTCCTCGCCGACGGCCCGCGGTTCACCAAGGCCTTCGGACACGTGGACCTCTACACCACCCTGGCGACCTACGAGAACGCCGACGGCGAGAAGCGCTACCCGATCGTCAACCCGCAGAACCGCGACGGCGTGGCGGGCAGCAAGTACTCCTTCCTCGACATCGCCGGCTACCGCATGGAGCCCGCGCACTCTCTCGGCGCCGCTTCGGCCAACGCCAGCAACTCGCTGGTGGCCGACCCCACCGCGGTGCACGTGTGGAACTCGGGCCTCCAGCGCCTCGACAAGCTCCAGGAGAAGGTCGAGGGCTGGGACATGGGCGTCTTCGGCTACTTCGCCGGCGTCGTCTACGACCTCGACGGCCTCCGCAAGATCTCCTACGACCCGACGGCCTGAGGGAGTCTGTGATGGCTACCAAGTCGAAAGCCCACATGGTCGAGGTTGACGAGCCCCTCGAGGTCGACGGGCACTCGGGCCTGGTCCGCCTGCCGGACGGGACCGTCGCCACCTGGCGCGGCACTTACACCCCGCGCCAGGTCGGCAAGCACGTGTTCATCGTGACCGGCGCCGACGGGAAGACCACCGAGACCACCGTCACCGTGAAGGAGGCCGTGTCGTGACCGAGAGCACTGAGAGCACCGCTCCCAAGGCCAAGACCGCCAAGGTCGGCGACCTGGTGAAGGCTGCCACGGTCTGCCGTCCAGGGTCCTCGATCGAGCGGACGGTCTACGGCGGTCAGACCCTGCTCGACGTCCCTGGCGTCTACGTCATCGACGGCGTGGAGGTCACGGTCAAGTGAGCGTCGTGTGGCCTGGAGTCGAGGAGGTGGCCTCCCGACTCAAGAAGGATCCCGAGTCGATCGAGGCCACCTACCGCGCTGAGGTCGCTGACCAGGAGGCCCGATGCCGCGTCGACCCGTACAACGACGCACTGGCCGAGGCCCTGGTGCGCCGAGTGGCACGTGCGCTTGCGATGCGCAACGTGCCACTCGGCATCCAGGTAGACGACTTCGGCTCCACCCGGATCGGTTCGACTGACCCTGAGGTGCGCCGGCTGGAGGGTCCCTTCCGCAGGCTGGTGGTCGGATGAGCACCCGCACCGAGATCGCCGAGGCCGCCAACGCGGTCGAGGAGATCACTGCTCACACCTACGTGGTGCCCGACCTCGAACCCGGCACGGTCTACCCGCGCCTGTCCCGCACCGACTACCCGAACCGCTTCGGCGGCATCGCGCACTGGAGCGTGGTGCTGGTTCTTCCTCAGGATCTCGCCGAGGCGGAGCAGTACCTGGAGCGCATGCAGCCGCTTCTGATCGAGGCCCTGGCCCCGGTCCTCCCGATCACCTCCGTGGAGCCGCAGCGGCTCCAGCTCGACGGCGTGGGCGTCCTGCCCGTCGCCTTCTTCAACGGCCACCGCGAAGCCGACTGACCCGCGTTACACCAACCGAAAGGCAAGACCCATGCCCGTCGCTCAGACCTTCCTCGGTACCCGAGACCTGACCCTCGACATCGGTGGCGACCTGTTCACCGCCGAGATCTCCAACTGCCGGATCACCTCCGCAGCCGGTGACTCCGACTTCACCTCCTTCGCCGACGCCAAGGCGGGCGGCAAGCGCGTCTACACGCTGGTCGGCACCGTGGTCCAGAACGTCGCCGAGGGCTCGATCTGGGACATGGTGTGGAACAACGCCGGGGAGACCGTCCCGGTCGTCCTCATGCCCAACGGCGGCACCGCCGTCTCGGCGACCACCCCGAAGGTGACCGGCAACGTGGTCATCACCGAGCCCGACGGCGACATCCTCGGCGGTGAGGCCAACGCCTCCACCACGGCGCGCTTCACCATGGAGATCTCGTGGACCTTCGAGGCCAAGCCGGTCTTCGCCCGGGCCTGATCGGCTGAGCAGTGGCCAGGGACCAGGGCGGCGTCCGGGTCGTCGGCCTCAACGAGACCATCCGCAACCTGAAGCGGATGGGCGTTGAGGTCGATGACCTGAAGGACGCCATGCAGAAGATCTCGGCCGAAGGTGCCGCGACGATCCAGCGCCTGGTCCCGAAGAAGAGCGGTGCTCTCGCCGCCTCGGTGCGAGGGAACCGCGCACAACGCAAGGCAGTGGTCCGGGCTGGCTCCAAGCGGGCCGTCCCATACGCCGGCGCCATCAACTACGGGTGGGCCGAACGCAACATCGAGCCGGCTCAGTACATGCAGCGCGGCGACCGCGTGATGCAACCGCGAGCAGTGCACCTGCTCGAAGAAGAGATCGACCAACTCATCCATCGCCTCGGCCTCGGCCGATGAAAGGACACACCGCCATGACCACCAGCACCAGCAGCAAGGCGGGCATCACCCAGGCCGAGATGCTCCAGAGCCTCACCGGCTACGAAGAGATCGCGATCGAACGAGCCTTCGGCTTCGACGTCTACACCGGGGATCACTCGATCGTCGCCGAGACCCGGGCCTTCGTGTTCGTCCACAAGAAGCGCGAGGGGATGACCGACGCCGACGCCAAGAAGTCGGTCCTGGAGATGTCGTTCAAGGAGACCCGCGACTACTTCGACAAGCCCGAGCCGGAACTGGATCCGGACAACCCCGAGACCGAGTCGGGAAAAGACTCCGAGCCCTCCGAGTAGCAGCCACCGACCTGGCCGAGTGGTGCGTCCACACCGGCCAGACCCCGGAGGTCTACCGCTCCCTGACCTTCATGGAGCGAAACGCGTTCACCCAGGCCGCCAACCGGCTCCGCTAGCGAGAGGCAGATTGAGATGACCGGGCCAATCGTCATCAGCATCCTTGGCGACGGAGCCAACGCCAATCGGGCACTCAACGACGTCGGCAGCAACGCCGAGAAGATGGGCAACGCCATCAAGGCCGCGTCCGCCGTCGCAGCTGCTGGTCTGGCTGCCGTCACAGCTGCCGCGATGGAGGCAGCCGACCAGTCGGCCGAGACTGCCCGCGCAGCGGCTGCCCGCGGCCTCGACCCGGCCGCACAGAAGCGCGCCGGGCAGATGGCTGGACGCCTCTACGCCCAGGCCTACGGGGAGTCCTTCGGTGACGTGACCCGCTCCGTGGAGGCCGTGGCGTCCTCCTTCCCGCAGTTGGGGGAGAAGCAACTGGAGCAGGCTTCCAAGGACGCGATGAACCTGGCCTCGATCTTCGAGGTGGACCTCCCCGGGGCCGTGTCCACAGCGGCCACCGTGGTGAAGTCGGGACTGGCCGGGGACGTCACCGAGGCCTTCGACCTGATCACCGCTGCCAGCCAGCAGGTTCCGGCTGCTCTTCGCCAGGACCTGCTGGACTCGGTGGCTGAGTACTCCCCGTACTTCGCCGACCTCGGCCTGAGTGGTGAGCAGGCCTTCGCGCTCCTCGCCGACTCGGCCAAGCAGGGCGGCATCGGCATCGACAAGGCCGGCGACTCGGTGAAGGAGTTCGGCATCCGGGCCACCGACATGTCGACCAGCTCGGTGGCTGCCTACGACGCGATCGGCCTCAACGCCAACGAGATGGCCAACGACCTCCTGGCCGGTGGCAACCGTGCCCAGGACGCCACCCAGAAGATCGTCAAGGGCCTCCTGGGCATCAAGGACCCGGCCAAGCGAGCCAACGCGAGCATCGCTCTCTTCGGCACCCCGCTCGAAGACCTCGGCGTCAACGGCATCCCCGACTTCCTCCGCTCCCTAGCCAACGCCGAGGGAGGCCTGGGCAAGTTCGAGGGCTCAGCCAAGCGAGCCGGGAACACCCTCAACGACAACACCAAGGCCAAGATCACCGAGTTCAAGCGGACGATCACTCAGACCTTCGTGGAGGAGGTCGGCAAGCGAGCCCTGCCTGTCCTCGATGACCTGGCTGAGAAGGGCACCAAGGTCGCCAACGCCTTCCGCTCCGGTGGGCTCGACTCAGCGGTTTCCGAGTTCGAGGAACTGACCGGCACCGGGGGCAAGTTGGCCCCGATCCTCGACCAGGTCGAGGGTGCCTTCGACGCCGTGGAGCGCATCGCCAAGAAGGTAGGCCCCGCTGCCCTGGACGCCGCTGACGGCATGGAGGGACTCGCCGCCCCGCTGAAGTTGGTGGACGACGTCCTGGGCACCGTCGCCGACGTCCTGGAGGCCGTCCCCGACGACGTGCTGACCCTCGGCATCCAGGCCGGTGCCGCTGCCCTGCTGCTGCCCCGACTGACCGGAGCGGTCTCGGCGACCACCGGAGCACTCGGCACCATGCGCGCCAGAGTCCAGCAGGTCCGCGCCGAGATGACCTACCTGGAGACCCGAACCCAGCGGGTCCAGGGCGCCATGGGCGCGATGGGTGGAGCCGCAAAGACCGCTGCCGGGATCGGTGGGCTGCTGGCCCTCTCGGCGAGTGCCCAGGAGGCCGACCGCGAGACCGGGATCCTGCTCGGAACCCTCGGCGGCGCCGCCACCGGCTTCGCTGTCGGTGGCCCGTGGGGCGCCCTCATCGGCGGTGCGGCCGGTGCTGCCATGGGGATCTTCGCCGACCGGACCGACGAGGCTGCCGAGTCGATGGAGCAAGCCGAGCGCCCCGCTGCCGACTACGCCGCCACCCTGGACGAACTGACCGGCGCCACCACCAAGGCCACCCGAGCCGCCGTCTACCAGCAGGTGGTCAACTCCGGCGCGCTGTCGTGGGCCAGGGAGCTCGGCGTGGGCACCCGCGACGTCGTCGGTGCGATCCTCGGCCAAGAGGGCGCCATGCGCCGGATCAACGACCAGATGGCCAAGTCCGGAGACATCACACTCTCCTACGTGGACGCGCAGGGCCAGTTGCAGGTCCAGACCGTCAAGACCCAGGCCGAGGCCGACAACCTCACCCGCGAACTCGCGCTTCAAGGCATCGAGGTCGACAAGATCTCGAAGGTCAACCCGGCGAAGTCCGGGCTGCTGAACTTCATCGGTCGAGAGACCGACGCCTGGAGGGCGAGCACCAAGGCCAAGCGCCAAGAGATCCTTGCCACCCAGGACATGACCGCGCTCTACAAGAAGATCCCCAAGCGCGTGGTCTCCAAGATCGAACAGACCGGCGTGGTGCCCACCGTGCGCGGCATCGCCAAGGTGGCCGACCGGTACAAGCTGCTGGACGGCAAGCAGATCCGCTCGCTGATCAAGGTCACCGGAACTGACATCACCGTGAAGCAGGTCCGGCGCGTCCTGGACCAGATGGGCGCCGTCGACAACGTCCGGCCCAACCTCCGCGACTTCTCCCGAGGCATCGACACCGGCACCCGCAACGCTGCCAACGCTGCCGACCGGGGCGGCAAGAAGATCAAGAAGAACGCCGAGGACCCGGTCCGGCAGACCAGGGCCGACCTCGGCAACCTCCAGCAGACCACCAACAGCGGCCTGAACAGCGCCGCCTCCCAGGCCCGCTCTGGTGGAGTCGGCATCGGTGCCGCGATCAAGCAGGGCTTCACCTCCGGTTTCTCCGGCGCCGACGGGCTCTGGTCCTCCTCGGTGCGTAGCGCGGTCGCTGCTGCCATCCGAGCGGGTCGTCAGCAGGCCGGGATCAAGTCGCCGTCCAGGGAGACCCACTACATGGGTCGCATGATGGGTGAAGGCCTCGCCAAGGGCCTGGCCGAGTCTGAGGCCCTGGCCAAGAAGCGCGGCAAGAACCTGGTGGCTGCTGCCCTGGCCGGGATCGCTGGCGGCTCCGGCGCGATCGAGAACGCGCTCTCGAAGATCACCAAGTTGGTCGAGAAGTCGATCGACCTCAAGGACGACAAGAAGGAGCGGCAACGAGAGGCCGCGATCCTGCGAGGGCTCAAGGCCGAGTTCACCCAACTGAAGGCCAACGGCAAGGCCCAGGACGCCAACAACCAGAAGCTGATCGCTGCCCGTGACGCACTGAAGAACCTCCAGGCGACCTCTGCCGCCTACGCCGCGAACATCCGCACCGGCTTCCGGAACTTCGGCTCAGCAGTCGGCCTCGGCATCATCGGCGAGGGCGGCGAGGGCGTCTCGATCAAGGACCTCCTCAAGCAACTGGAGCAGCGCAAGATCCAGGCCCAGCGCTTCACCTCACTGGTGGAGAAGCTGCGCAAGGACGGGCTGAACCAGACCCAGATCCAGGCCCTGCTCGACGCCGGAGTGGAGGGAGGCCTGGCCACCGCCGAGGCCATCGCCCAGGGCGGCAAGGCTGCCATCGCCGAGGTGAACCGACTCACCGCTGACATCGACCGCGCCGGTAGCCAACTCGGCACCTCCAGCGCGAACGCCCTCTACGCCGCTGGCATCCGCGCTGCCCAGGGCGTCGTCAACGAACTGGAGCGCGAGGAGAAGCGCCTGGACAAGGTGGGCCGACGCATCGCCCGCTCGATCGTCGCCGAACTCCGAGAGGCAGGCATCGGCCCGAAGGACAAGAAGGACAAGGCCGACCGCAACGCCGAGCGCTACCAGGCCGCTCGGACCTTTGGCCACTCCAGCACCAAGACCCAGCCCGACGTCATCGAGATCCGCCTCTCGGCAGACGCCGCCGATGAAGTCGCCCAGGGCAAGAAGATCATCCGCCGCATCGACAAGGCCCGCACTGCCGGAGCCACCTCCGCGAAGTTGGTGTTCGCCAAGTGAGCCAGGGATTCAGCACCGCCGATGTCCTCCGCCTGGAGATCGAGAGGGACCCCGCACCCGGGGAACTGGTCAACCTCGTCCAGAACCCCAACGGCGAGTTGGGTGGCTGGGGATGGCTTACGCCGCAAGCAGGGGTCAACATGTTCGGCTCTGTCGGCTCGTGGCTCACCCCACCGCGCCATGTGCTCACGATCTACACCGCTGTGGCCCAGGCGACCGCCTACGCCACCACCGAACTCATGCGCGTCAAGGCCGGGCATCCCTCTGTCGGCTGGCGACTCGTGTTTCGAGGCGGGTACGACGGCGCAGGGCTCAACTCCTCGGTGGGCTACAAGGTCCGGTTCGACTTCTACAACGCCTCCCGCGCCCTGATCTCATCGAGCCAGTACTGGTCGGCCGGCGAGTTCACGACCGGCTACAAGGGTGGGGGCCTGGGCACGATGCCCGCTGGTACCGCGTTCGTGGCGCTGCGGATCGACCTGGTGCGCAATACCGGCACCCCCCAGGCCTTCGATCAGATCGACTTCAACGAGGTCTGTGTGGCCACGGGAACCAGCCTCGATCAGGTCGGCTCGATGGTCTTCTATCCGCCCGTGCAGTACGTCGACGTGATCGGACCGGCGCTCTCGATCAACACCAGCCGCGACGAACTCAACGTAGGCACCCTGTCCGCCTCGATCAGGGACGCCAGCATCGATCCCTCGACCTCGACCCTGATCCGGCCAGGCAGGCGAGTGCGGCTCATGGCCAAGGTGGATGACGGCACCGCCGACCCGTGGAAGCCGGTCTTCACCGGCAAGATCTCCAACGGCAAGGTGACCTACGAGCTCAAGGACCCCGACGTCCCGGACAGTCGACGGGCCAAGATCGAACTGACCGCCACCGACAACGCCACACCGCTGTCGGCCCAGAACCGTAGCGATGGCGTCTCGTCCCTGGCCGAGCTCCCCTACCTGCTCGAAGGCTGTGGCGTGCCGTGGAACATCGACGGCAACGGCGACCAGGTGAGCACCGCCACCATCGTGGCCAAGAACGAGAACGCCTCGGCGCTCGACCAGGTGAGCATCGCCCGCGACTCTGCCCACGGCTTCGCGTGGGTGGATCGCCTCGGCGTCCTCCAGGTCCGCAGCCGCACCAAGATGCCCACGGCGTCCTCGCCCCTGCTCGCCACCGAGTACACCGACCTGGACGTGGACTATGACACCGAGCGGTGCATCAACGAGGTGACGATCAAGTACCTCCGGCTGAACCCTGTCACCGGGGAGACCGAGGAGATCCCCTACGGACCGTGGCGCAACGAGACCTCGATCCTCGAGTGGGGCGTGCGGTCGGCCGAGTTCACCGTCCAGGGCATCGCCGAGGAGAGCAGCGCTCTCGCGTCCTTCGCCCAGGCCGTGCTCGACGCCAACAGCACACCCAAGATCCGGGTGAACAGCACCACCGTCATCGTGGACGAGGCCACCGCCCAGGGCCTGCCCTCCAGGGTCCTGGTCGACCTCTACGACCTCATCACCGTCAAGGGCGTCACCGGGCAGCCGGACCGTGCTCCGGCCCGCGTCGCCTCGATCGAGCACAAGATCACCCCCGACAAGTGGCAGATCGTCCTGGGCTTCGTCGCAGAGGGCTCGGTGGCCTCCCCGCAGTTCACCCCCTCGCCTCCGACCGGCAACGACGGCAAGACCATCGGCCAACTGCTCCGCCCGGTCGGTGAGGTCACGATGTTCATGGGCGCCAAGGCCGATATCCCAGCGGGCTGGCTGGCCCTGGACGGCTCGACCTTCTCAGCCACCCAGTACCCGAAGCTCTACGCCCTCAACGGCAACAGCACCACGCTGCCGAACATGGCCGACCGCTTCCCGATCGGCGCCGGCACCAAGGCACTCGGAACGGTCGGAGGCTCCCCCACCGCCAATGTCCCGGCCCACACCCACCCCGACACCTTCGCGGTCTCCAAGACCTTCGCCGCCGTGCCGACCGGAACAGGTGGCGGCAACCGCCTCTCAAACATCGACTTCACCGGCGCTGTCGGCTCTGGTGGCGCTGCCTCGATCAGCGTGCTCAACCCGTGGCGGTCCATCTGGTTCATCGTCCGGGCCGTGTGATGCGCACCGCGACCACCGGCGAGATCGCCACCCTCGCCCACGGCTACTCGATGGCCGACGTCGAACACTTCACACGTGCCGCGGCGTCGCGACGCCGGTTCTCGACGATGCTCGACTGGGGTGACCGGCACGAGGTCGCGTGGTTCGCGATCATCGAACTCCTCTACACCACGAGCGAGCGGCCGACCCGGTACAGCCTCATCAACGCCGGGGCCAACGCGATCGACGCCGCGATCAACCAGGAGCTGCACCACCATGGCGTACGCAACACGACCTACGAGCTTGGCGCCAACGCCGAGATGTACTGGTTGGCGATCACGGCCCCGCCGCCCGACTTCACCGATCGGGTCGTCGAGCGCCTGGCGCTACCGCAGCTGCTCAGCCTGCTTACCCCGAAGCAGTACGAGGCGGTCGCTGCGCTGGCGGTCCACGGCGACCTGATCAGCGCGGCTGAGTCGCTTGGGCTCAAGATGACCACGCTCCACGCCCGGGTCGCGGCGGCCCGCGAGGTGCTCACGGCAGCCTGGCATGCCCCCGAGACGCCGCGCCGTCGCCGATCGCGGTCGGAGTCCGACGACGTGTGTACGTGGGGCCACGATCGGGCCACCCACACATTCCGCGACCCGAAGACCCAGAAGCGGATCTGTCGGGCGTGCAGGCGCAGCCGCGAGCGCCGGCGCAGCGACGCGCGTCGTGCCAAGCGGGCAGCCGCACGCCGTGCAGCCGAGGACGCCGCTTGATACGTTCGGGCGCACAACGGCCCGGGAGCCGACCCCTGCTCTGCGGGGGATCCGGCTTCCCGGGCCGTTGCTGTCGGTGCCTCTAGTCCGTCGTGCCGACCTTGAGCAGGTGCTGCAACACGGCGATCAGCTCGAGGGCCTCATCGCGGCCCATGGCCGGCAGGAACTGGGTCGACGTCACATCGCCGCTGGGGTCGCCCTGGCGGAGCCCGAGCCGGATCCCCGTGAACCCCGACCGGTCTGCGCGCTCGAGGTGCGCAGTCAGGTGCCCGGCCTTCACGCCGTCCTCCGGCGTGCGGGTGTAGAACGGCCACGCGAGGTCCAGCCGGATGCACAGTTCGTCGCCGCGGTGGCGCCGGGTGCGGTGGCTCGCGGGGTGGCCCTCGTCGACGTGCGTGCACCAGGTCGGGCAGTCGGAGTACCACGCCTCGGTGCCGGTGTCGGGGGTGAAGACCGGCCGGAGCGCCGGCGCTTCCCAGGCGAGCTGGTCAGCCTTCGTGACGGCGGCTTCGCTGGCGGATTCGGGCGCAGGGGTAGTACGGTTGGTGTCAGTCATTGACTTTCCCTTTCCAGAGGGACCTGGCCCCGGTGTTCCAGCACCGGGGCTGTTTCGTGTCCGGGCGACGCTTCGAGGCGCCGGCCGGTGGCTCTGCGGGACGCGTCCCGCCGCGCTCGACGACCTAGGCCAAGGGCTGCTCCTCGCCGGCGGCGCGGGCCTGCGGGCCGCCGCGAGTCCTCAGCCGGTCCTCAGGACGGTCCGGCTCGGTCCGCAAGTGTCGGGAAGCCTGCTCGGGGAAAGCCCAGGTCAGCGGCACATTCCCGCAGACGCCCGAAAACGTCGGGTACGCAGGCGGCCTACATCCGCAAGTTCGTGCTCCGCGCCGGACGCCTCGACGAGCTGGTCGAGCTCGGCAGCCTCAGTCAGCGGGCGGCGGCGTTCTTGGAGGCGAGCGTCCGCGCCGGGCTGAACATCATGGTCGCCGGCGGAACCCAGGCCGGGAAGACGACCCTGCTCAACTGCCTGGCGGCCGCGATCCCCGGCGGCGAGCGGGTCGTCTCGGCCGAGGAGGTCTTCGAGCTCCGATTCCCGCATCCGGACTGGGTGCCGCTCCAGACCAGACAGTCCGGCCTCGAGGGCACCGGAGAGATCCGGCTGCGGCACCTGGTGAAGGAAGCGCTGCGGATGCGGCCCAGCCGGGTGATCGTGGGGGAGGTGCGTGCCGAGGAGTGCCTCGACCTGCTGCTCGCCCTCAACGCCGGGCTCCCGGGCATGTGCACCCTGCACGCCAACAGCGCGCGCGAGGCGCTGGTGAAGATGTGCACGCTTCCGCTGCTGGCCGGTGAGAACATCTCGGCGCGGTTCGTGGTGCCCACCGTCGCGTCCTCGGTCGATCTCGTGGTGCATCTGGGCATCGACCATCGCGGGGTCCGGCGGGTCAACGAGATCGTCGGGGTGCCGGGGCGGGTCGAGAACGACATCATCGAGGTCGAGCCGATCTTCGTGCGGCACGGCCAGGAGCTCAGCCGTACCCAGGGGATGCCGCCGCGACCTGAGCTCTACGAGCGGGTCGGCGTCGACATCCACCGGCTGCTGAACGACGGGCGCTGAACATGGGCGCGGTCGTGGGGCTCGGCGTCGGCATCGGTCTGCTGCTGATCTGGTCCGCCTTCGCGCTGCCGCGCAGCGATGCCTCCGCACACGCGGCTCGTGCACCGAGCCGGGTGCGACGGCTGTTGAACTCGGCCGGTCTCCAAGACGTGTCGGTCGCCGGCTTCCTCGGCCTGTGCGTGGCCTGCGGCGTGATCGCCGCGGTCGTGGTGCAGGCCGTCTCCGGCACCCAGCCGGTCGCGGTCTGCTTCGGGGTGCTGGCCGGCTACCTGCCCGTCACGGTGGTGGCCAGTCGGGCCCGACGACGTCGCCGCGAGTTCGCCGAGGTCTGGCCGGAGGCGATCGACAACCTCGCCTCCGCGGTGAGAGCGGGGCTCTCTCTTCCCGATGCGCTGGCCGGTCTCTCGGTCCGCGGGCCAGAGCCGCTGCGTCCGGCGTTCGAGTCCTTCGCGCTCGACTACCAGGTGAGCGGTCGCTTCGGCGACTGCCTCGACCGGCTCAAGGACCGCCTCGCAGACCCGGTAGGCGACCGCGTCGTCGAAGGTCTGCGGATCGCGCGCGAGGTCGGCGGCGGCGAGCTCGGTCGCCTGCTCCGCAACCTCTCGGGCTACCTCCGCGACGACCTGCGTACCCGGTCCGAGCTCGAGTCGCGTCAAGCGTGGGCGATTAACGGGGCGCGGCTGGCGGTGGCGGCGCCCTGGCTGGTGCTGCTGTTCATGTCGACCCAGCCCGACGTCATCACGCGCTACAAGTCGCCGGCCGGCGTGATCGTCCTCGTGGTCGGATCTGCGATCTGCGTGGCGGCCTACCGGATGATGATGCGGATCGGACGGCTTCCCATCGAGCAACGGATCCTGCAGTGAGCCCCGCGACGTGGGGTGCGGTGCTCGGTGCGACGTCCGGGTTCGGCGTGCTGCTCGTCGCCCGGCGGGTGATCGCGATCCGGCGGCCACCGCTCGGGCCGCGTGTCCTGCCCTACGTGCGCGACCTGCCGCAGGCATCGGGCCCGGTCCGGGCGGCGAAGGCGCCGTCGTCAGCCGCGGCGGGCGTCTTCGGGCCGGTGCTTCGCGCGGCCGCCGACGGCGTCGAACGAGTGCTCGGGGGCGCGCCCTCGATCCAACGCCGGCTGCGCCGAGCCGGCATCGACAAGACGGTCCACGAGTTCCGGATCGAGCAGGTCCTGTGGGGGCTGATCGCCTTCGGTGTCGTGGCGGCGTACTCGATCGCACGCACGCTCAGCGACCCGACGGCCGGCCCCGGCCACCTCGGCGCGCTGCTGATCTGTGTCGTCGCCTTCGTCAGCGGCGTCCTGGCGCGCGACACCTGGCTGAGCAGCCAGGTCAAGGCCCGCGAACGCCGCATCCTCGCCGAGTTCCCGACGATCGCCGAGCTGCTGGCACTCGCGGTCGCCGCCGGTGAGGGGCCCGTCGCCGCGCTGGACCGCGTCGTGCAGCGCAGCGGCGGTGCGCTCTCCGAGGACCTCGCCCGGGTGCTCGCCGCCGTGCGTACCGGCGAGCCGGTCGGTGAGGCCTTCGACGAGCTAGCCGCCTCGACCGGGCTGCCCCTGGTCTCCCGCTTCGCCCAGGGGGTGGCTATCGCCGTCGAACGCGGCACGCCGCTCGCCGACGTCCTCCACGCCCAAGCCGGCGACGTCCGCGAGGCCGGACGCCGCGAGCTGATCGAGGTCGCCGCGCGGCGGGAGGTCCTGATGATGGTGCCGGTCGTCTTCCTGATCCTGCCCGTCACGGTCATGTTCGCGTTCTGGCCCGGCCTGATCGGCCTACGTCTCACAGTCTCCTGACGTCGTCAGTGTCTCGGAAAGGAAGCACATCATGGGGAAGGTCCTCGAACACCTGCTGCGGCTCCAGGTCGCGCTCGCCCTTCTCGTCGCAGCGCCACGTCCCGGCCGCAGGCGGCGCGACGATCGTGGTGACGTGCCGGGCTGGGTGCTGGTGACGGTGATGAGCGCTGGGATCGTCGCCGCGCTGTACGCCTTCGCCAAGCCCGAGCTGACCAGCATGCTGCGTTCGGCGCTCAACAAGGTGCAGTAGTGCGACGTCCCGAGCACGGCCGGCGCGGCGAGCGGGGGGCGTCGGTCGTCGACTTCGTGCTCGTGCTCGTCGTGCTGGTGCCGCTGGTGCTCGGGATCCTCCAGCTCGCTCTCACCCTCCACGTGCGCAACACCCTGGCCTCCGCGGCCGCGGAGGGTGCGCGGTACGCCGCCACGCAGAACCGGGGCGCGGCGGCGGGGGAGGCGCGCACGCGCAGTCAGATCGACGGCGCGATCTCCGGGCGGTTCGCCGACGACATCACCGTGCGCCGGGTCGTGATCGGCGGGGTGCCGACGGTGGAGGTCGTCGTCCGGGCCAAGGTGCCGGCGCTCGGACTCGGAGGTCCCGGGGTCGAGATCGAGGTCGAGGGCCACGCGGTGGAGGAGCTGCCGTGAGCTGGCGCCGCGACGAGCGGGGCACCGCGCTCGTGGAGTTCGTGTGGCTCGGCATCCTGCTGCTCATCCCCCTGGTGTGGATGGTGATCTCCCTGTTCGAGGTACAGAGCGGAGCGTTCGCCGCGACCACGGCGGCGCGCTCGGCCGGACGCGCCTACGCCCTGGCACCCACCGACGCCCAAGGCGAGGTCGCCGCCCGACAGGCAGCACGTCAGGCCCTCGACGACCAGGGCCTCGACGGTGTGCCGGTGAGCGTGAAGATCAGCTGCACGCCGTTCCCGAGCCAGTGCCACAGCGGCACGTCGGTGATCACGGTCCGCGTCGAGACCGCGGTCACCCTGCCGCTGGTGCCCGACGTCTTCGGCAGCGGCCGGCCGCGGTTCGCCCTCGACGCCACCCACACCGTGCCGATCGGGCAGTACCAGGAGATCACCGGTGCCGCGCCGCAGTAGGGTTGCGCGCGGCGGAGGCGAGCGGGGGTCGATCAGTCCGCTCATCGTGGGGTTCGCGGTGATCCTGCTCCTGGGCGTCGCGATGGTGGTCGACGTGAGCCAGGCGTTCCTGCAGCGGCAGTCACTGGCGACCCTCGCCGAGGGCGCCGCGCTCCGGGCCGCCGACCTCGCCGCCGAGGGCGAGGAGGTCTACTCCGGAGGCTTCGGCACCGACCCGCTCCAACTCACCCCGGGCCGCGCTCGCGCCGCCGTGCGCGGCTACCTCGCCGACGTCGGCGCCTATTCCGAGCACCCCGGCCTGCGCTACTCGGTCACGGTGAGCGGCGACCGGGTCGAGGTCAGCATCACCGCGCGGGTCGAGCTGCCGCTGACCTTCCCCGGCACCGACGGTCACGCCACCGTGACCGGCTCGGGGTCGGCGATCGCCGACCCCGAGTAGCCGGCCCGCGGGCGCTCAGCGAGTGACGTCGGGGACGTTCAGGTCCGGGCTGGTGAGCAGCTCGTTCACCCGCGGGCGGGGAAGCTCGACGCCGTCGGGGAACTCCTTCGCGTGGATCTCGATGATCTCGCCGTCGGCCTGGACGTAGCGGTAGGCGAAGTCCCCGGCGTCGGTGACACCGACGTTCACCTCACGACCGTCGAGGTTGTAGGTGTCGCACTGCGAGGAGCACTGCCAGCCCGACGAGCTCGGGTCCTCGACGGCGATGATGCGGACCTCGACGAAGCCGGGGCGCTTCATGCCCGGCGCCTGCCAGTTGATCTCGGGCCCGTACTCGTTGAGGCGGCCGTCGGTGCCCCAGCTGGAGCCATAGCTGCTGCCGTAGCCGGCGAACTCGGCGTCCGGGTCCAAGGTGTGCAGCACCAGGTCCTCGGTCGGACGTCCCCACTTCGGGCTCATCCCGGGGATCCGCGGGCCGTACGGGTTGGCCTGGGCCGTCGGCTCGGGGTCGGGTGAGGGGGGCGGTTCGGTGACCGACTCGGGCGCGTCGGGTGTTGCCGGGGAGGCCGCCGTGGAGTCGGACGCCGTGGGCTGGCCCGCGAAGCCGGTGCCGCCGTCGCCTGCGCCGTCGCCGTCCCACGGCTGGGCTACCGCCAGACCCCCGGCGATGGCACCGACCGCGAGGGCTGCGGCCCCGCCGGTCGCCAGCCGCCGACGTCGCAGGGCGCGGGCGCCGCGGCGGACGTCGTCCTCGGAGCTTCCGGCCCAGTGGGCCTGGGCCGAGGTGCGCTCCAGGTAGTTCTCGATGTCGTCCTGCTTCATGAGGTTCTCCTCGTCGATTCGGTATCGGGGGGCCCCGTGAGGGCCGCGCGCAGTCGCGTCAGGGCGAGGTGGGTCTGGCTCTTCACCGTGCCGGTGGAGATCCCGAGGTCGGCCGCGGTCTCCTCGACCGAGAGCCCCCAGTAGTGCCGCAGCACCACCACCTGGCGTTGGCCGGGGGAGAGCGCGCCGAGAGCCGACCACAGGTCGTCGTCGTGCTCGCCGTGCTCGCTCGGCCCGGGAACCATCGGATCGGCGACGCCGTCCAGCCCGGACCGCTCCCGTCGCCACGGCCGCTTGGACTCGTTGATGAAGGTGTTCACCAGCGAGCGGCGTACGTAGGCGTCGACGGAGTCGGCGCGCTGGACCTTCGGCCAGTTGAGGTAGAGCCGGGTCAACGCCACCTGGACGATGTCCTCGGCGCGCCCGGGGTCGCCGCACAGCAGGTACGCCGAACGCTGCAGGTGTGGGCGGCGTGCCTCGACGTACTCGACGAACCCGACGCGACTCCTGCTCGGTGTGCTCACCTGGTGCTCCTCCCCGGATTGCCCTGACACCTACCTGACCGGACGCCGTGGGCAAAGGGTTGGAGGGTTCGCCCCAGAACCTCAGGAAGTCAGTCGAGCACCACCAGGCGCTGGGTGGCGCGCGTCATGGCGACGTAGCGGTCGACGGCGCCCTCCACACCCTCCCCGAACGTCTCAGGATCGACCAGCACCACCAGATCGAACTCCAGGCCCTTGGTGAGCTCGGGGGTGAGCAGACGTACCCGCGTCTGCGCGGGGTCGGCGAGCACGCGGCTGTCGAGTGCCCCGGTAGCGACCACGCAGGCGGTGCCCTCCTCGTGCTCGGCGAGCCAGTCCTCGAGCACCCGGTCGAGGTCGTCGACCGCGCGGCGCGCGACGGGCACGCCGGTCGAGCGCACCGACGTCGGCACGTTGGCATCCGGGATCGCGGCCAGGATCACCGGCGCCGCGGCGGTCATCACCTCCTCCGGGGTGCGGTAGTTGATCGTGAGCGAGGCCAGCTCGATGCAGTCGAGCCCGACCCGGGCCAGTCGCTCCTCCCACGACTCGGTGAAGCCGTGCCGCGCCTGTGCCCGGTCGCCGACGATGGTGAGGCTGCGAGAGGGGCAGCGGGCCAGCAGCATCCGCCACTCGGCGTCGGTGAGCTCCTGGGCCTCGTCGACCACCAGGTGCGCGAAGGGTCCCGCCAGCGCGTCGGGGCTGACGGCCGGCGCGACGGCGTCTCCGTCGAGCAGCCGGTCGTGCAGATCCTTCTGGTGCAGCATCGACAATGCGTCGACGTCGGCGCCGGCCTCGAGGATCCGGTCGACCGCCTCGCCGATCTCCTTGCGCTGGGCCGCGATCTCGGCCTCCTGACGGCGACGCCGCCGCGAGGCCTCCGGGTCGCCGAGGCGTCGCCGCGCGGCGTCGAGCAGCGGCAGGTCGGCGGTGGTCCAGGCGTGCGGGTCGCTGCGCTGGAGAGCCCTGACGTCGTCCGGCTCGAGCCACGGCGCGCAGTGACGCAGGTAGGCCGGTACCGACCAGAGGTCGCCGACCAGGTCGGTCGGCTCGAGCAGCGGCCAGGCGCGGGTGAGGGTCTCGGTCAGCTCCGCGTGCTGGGCCAGGGCCCGGCGGAACCGGTCGAACGGGACCTCCTCGTCGTCGAGCTTGTCGTACAGGATCTCGACCAGCGCCTCCCACACCTGGTCGCGGGCCTCGTTGTGGGGCGTGCCGGGCTCCGGGGCGTCGAACGCCTCGGCCCAGTCGGCGGTGCTGACCCACACGTCGGCCCACGGCGTCTCCACCTCCAGGCCCTCGGTCGGCGGCTCCTCGTAGAGCGCCACCGCGGGCTCGATCGCCTCGACCATCGCCACGGTCGACTTCAGCGCCGCGACCCGCTCGTCGGGTTCGGGTCCGGCCGCCTCGCCCTCGGGCACCAGGTCGCGCAGGGTGCAGGTCTGCACGCCCTCCTCGCCCAGGCTCGGCAGGACGTCGTCGACGTAGGCCAGGTAGGGCCGGTGCGGCCCGACGAACAGGACGCCGCCGCGCTGGTGCCCCAGCCGCGGGTCGGAGTAGAGGAGGTAGGCCGTGCGGTGCAGGGCCACCACGGTCTTGCCGGTGCCGGGGCCGCCGTCGACCACCAGGGCGCCGCGCGAGCCGGCGCGGATGATCGCGTCCTGGTCGGCCTGGATGGTGCCCAGCACGTCGCGCATCCGGCCCGAGCGGCTGCCGCCGAGGCTGGCGATGAAGGCCGACTGGTCGTCGAGGGAGGCGGCGTGGTCGGCGAGCTCGTCCTCGGTGAACACCTCGTCCCAGTAGTCGGTGATCCGGCCGCCGGTCCAGCGGTAGCGCCGCCGGCTCGCCAGCCCGGCCGGATGGGCGTGGGTGGCGGCGAAGAACGGCTCGGCGGCAGGGGAGCGCCAGTCGAGCAGCAGCCGGTCGCCGTCGTCGTCGGTGAGGCCGAGGCGCCCGACGTACTGCCGGGAGTGGCCGTCGGTGGTGACCAGGTGGCCCAGGCACAGGTCGAGCCCGAAGCGACGCAGGGTCTTCAGTCGCGCGGTCAGCCGGTGGATCTCGGCGTCGCGGTCCATGGCGGCCTGGCCGATGCCGCCGGCCTCCTTGCGGGTGGCAGCGAGCCGCTCCTCGAGGTCGGCGATCGAGGTCTCCAGGGTGTGGGCGATGGCGCGGAAGTGCTCGTCGTCGGCGGCGATCAGGGCAGGGGCCGCCTTGGCGGCGAGGCGGTCGGGAAGGGCGAAGGCGGAGGTGTGCGGGAAGGCGGAGGTCGTCATCGCCGGAGATTGTGAGCCCTCACCGGGGCCTTGCCGCAAGCCCCCGGGTCGGCTATAGATTAGAAGTGGAGGAACGGCCTTGGCCGGGCCTCCATCGGCGTCTTCGGGGCTCGAGCCACGCCTAGTAGCCTTGCCTCTTGTGGCAGGCACCGACTTCGACTCCGAGATCAAGCAGCTCCAGGCAACGATGGGCACCATCGGCCAGGTGCTCGACCTCGACGCCATGGGCGTCGAGATCGCCGACCTCGAGGAGCAGGTCGCCGCGCCCGACCTCTGGGACGACGTCGACCGCGCCACCCGCATCACCGGCCGGCTCTCCGAGCTCCAGGGCCAGCTCGACCGCTACCACGAGCTGAACACCCGCATCGAGGACGTCGGCATCATGGCCGAGCTCGGCCAGGAGGAGGGCGACACCGAGTCGCTGGAGGAGGCCGACCGCGAGCTCGAGCGGGTCAAGAAGGCCGTCGAGTCGCTCGAGGTCCGCACCCTGCTCAACGGCGAGTACGACGCCCGTGAGGCGCTGGTCTCGATCCGCTCCGGCGCCGGCGGCGTCGATGCCGCCGACTTCGCCGAGATGCTGATGCGGATGTACATCCGCTGGGCCGAGCAGCACGACTACAAGGTCGAGGTGTTCGAGACCTCCTACGCCGAGGAGGCCGGCCTGAAGTCGGCCACCTTCGCCATCCACGCGCCCTACACCTACGGCACGCTGTCGGTCGAGGCCGGAACGCACCGGCTGGTGCGGATCAGCCCCTTCGACAACCAGGGCCGCCGCCAGACGTCGTTCGCCGCCGTCGAGGTGGTGCCGGTGCTGGAGCAGACCGACGAGATCGACGTGCCCGATGAGGAGATCCGCGTCGACGTCTACCGCTCCGGCGGGCCCGGCGGCCAGAGCGTCAACACCACCGACTCCGCGGTGCGGCTCACCCACATCCCCACCGGGACCGTGGTCTCGTGCCAGAACGAGAAGAGCCAGCTGCAGAACAAGGCCAGCGCCATGGTGGTGCTCAAGGCCAAGCTGCTCGCGCTGAAGAAGGCCGAGGAGAAGGCGCACCTGGACTCGATGCGCGGCGACGTGCAGGCCAGCTGGGGCGACCAGATGCGCAACTACGTGCTCAACCCGTATCAGATCGTCAAGGACCTGCGCACCGGCTACGAGGAGGGCAACCCGTCCTCGGTCTTCGACGGCGAGCTCGACGGCTTCCTCGAGGCCGGCATCCGCTGGCGGCGCGGGTCGGAGAAGGCCGAGGCCAACTAGTCTTCCGCCGCCTTCCCACCGACCCGTTCGGCGCAATTGCGCGGAATGGTGCAGCCGGGTGGCTGGTGGGTGACCCGAACGGTGCAATTGCGCGGAATGGTGCAGTCGGGCGGCTGGTGGGTGACCCGAACGGCGCAATTGCGCCGAACGGTGCAGTCGGGCGGCTGGTGGGTGACCCGAACGGCGCAATTGCGCCGAACGGTGCAGTCGGGTGGCTGGTGGGTGACCCGAACGGTGCAATTGCGCGGAATGGTGCAGTCGGGCGGCTGGTGGGTGACCCGAACGGCGCAATTGCGCCGAACGGTGCAGGCCGGACCGGCGTCAGGGTGTCTCCGACGACGACGCCGGCTCACTCGGGGCGTCGGTGGGGGCGTCGGTGGGGGCGTCGGTGGCAGCGTCGGTGGGGGAGGTCGGCTCGCTCGGCGTCGAGTTGGTCGGCTGCTCGGTAGCCGGGGCTTCGGGCAGCTCGGCCGCCAGCTCGGAGGCAGCCACCGCGAGCGCACCGCACCAGCGGCCGGCCCGGTCGATCACCTCGGCCCGAGCCGCGCGCGGAACGCGCTCCTCCAGGGTGCAGGTGAGCCAGGCGTCGCCGAAGAGTCCGCGGAAAGAAACCTCGGTGCGCTTGCCCTTCGCGCAGGTCAGCGCGGCGCTGGGCCGCCCGAACGCCGGTGCCTTGGCGACCGCGGTGCAGCCCTCGGTCGAGCGCGCCGCCTTCACCAGGCCGCGGCCCTCGGCCACGGTCACCGGGGGCCCGAAGACCCAGGCCCGCGCCGTCGTACCCCCTGCGGTCCAGGAGCAGCCGTACTCGTGCACGACGTCGCGGACGCCGGGCGCCACCACCGCCGGCTGGCCGTCGCCGTACTCGGTCTGGTCCGACGGCGCGGCGCCCAGCGCCTGCTCGAGTGCCTCCGGCGGTGCGACGGCGCACAACGACGTGCGTGGGACCGCGAGCGTGCGGGTGTCGACGTCGGCGAGCGGGGTGCTCGTCGGCGTCGAGGGGGTCGGCGTGGGGGGCGGGCTCGAGGAGTCCTCGTCGTCCCCGCCGCCGACGATGAACCAGGCGCCCGCTGCCACCACCGCGGCAGTGGTGACCAGGGCGAGCAGGAGCAGGCGGACGCGGGACGACACCCCGCCACGATACGGAGGAGGTCCGTGGGCCGCATGGGCCGGTGGCGTACCGTCGGGTCAGTGATTCGCTTCGAGAAGACCACCGTGTCCTATCCAGGACCCGGCGCCCCCGCCCTCGACGAGGTCTCGATCAACGTCGACAAGGGCGAGTTCGTGTTCCTCGTCGGCGCGTCCGGATCGGGCAAGTCGACCGCGCTCAAGCTCGTGATGCGCGAGATGCGACCCACCTCGGGCAGGGTCTACGTCGCGGGCAAGGAGATCAACCGCCTCGCCGCCTGGAAGGTGCCGCGGCTGCGCCGTCAGATCGGCACCGTGTTCCAGGACTTCCGCCTGCTGTCGACCAAGTCGGTCTCGGAGAACGTCGCCTTCGCCCTCCAGGTGATCGGACGCTCCGGCCGCGACATCCGCAAGACCGTCCCCGAGACCCTCGAGCTGGTCGGACTGGCCGACAAGGGCAACCGGATGCCCGACGAGCTCTCCGGTGGTGAGCAGCAGCGCGTGGCCATCGCCCGGGCGATGGTCAACGACCCCATGATCCTGGTCGCCGACGAGCCCACCGGCAACCTCGACCCCGCCACCTCGGTCGGCATCCTCACCCTGTTCGAGCACATCAACGCCTCGGGCACCACCGTGCTGATGGCGACCCACGACCACGGCGTCGTCGACCGGATGCGCAAGCGCGTCATCGAGCTCGACCACGGCACCGTCGTCCGCGACGAGGCCAGCGGCGCCTACGGCTTCGAGCACTGAGGCACCGGGGACCTCCCACCCGGCCCGACCGACCCACACCGAACGCACACTTCCCCGCACCGAGCTCCAGGAGTACCCGGTTCCATGCAGCTGCGCCATGTCAGCACCAACCTGCGCCAGGGCCTGCGTCGCAACCTGTCGATGCACGCCGCCGTCATCCTCACCCTGTTCGTCTCGCTGAGCCTGGCCGGCATCGGCATCATGTTCAGCAAGCAGGCCGACCTCACCGCCGAGGCGATCGGCAACGAGCTGCAGATCTCGGTCACCCTCTGCGTGCCCAACGAGTCCGACTTCCCACAGTGCGTCGCCGAGGTCACACCCGAGCAGGAGGCGGCCATCATCGCCGCCATCAAGGAGAACCCCGAGGCGCGCAGCTACGAGGTGATCTCCAAGGAGGAGGGATTCGAGAAGATCAAGGAACTCGGGGTCATCGACGAGAAGCAGCTCGAGGGCGACAACCCGATCTTCACCGCTGCCGACGTCCCGAAGACGATCCGGATCACCCTGAAGGACCCTGACGAGTACGCCGGGGTCGTCAGCGCGATCCAGAACCTCGACGGCGTCCGCGACATCACCACCGCCCGCGAGCTGGTCGGCCCCGTGTTCGCCACGATCGACGCCATCAAGTGGGCCGCCTGGGGTGCGGCCGCGATCCTGGTGCTCGCCGCGGTGATGCTGGTGGCCAACACGATCCGCCTCGCCGCCCTCGCGCGGCGCAAGGAGATCGAGATCATGCGCCTGGTCGGCGCCTCCCGGATCTTCATCGCCCTGCCCTTCGTGCTGGAGGCGCTGTTCAACGCGATCGTCGGCGTCGCGCTCGCCGCCGGCGCACTCGCGGCGTTCACCCGCTGGGGGATCATCAAGGGCATCGACCCCAAGTTCGACGGGTTCCCGTTCGTCGGATGGCCGGAGTGGGGCTACACCGTCGCCGTGCTGGCGGTCGTGGGTCCGCTGCTCACGATCATTCCGACACTCCTACTGACCCGGAAATACCTCAGATTCTGACTCTCGTCCCCTACGGTCGAGTCGTTCGCTTCCCCGAATAGTTTGGCTCCCCACGTGCGCTCCTTCCCCAGCGCCGCGCGTCGACGCCTGGCCGCAGCCGCGGCCGGATTCGTCTCGCTCGCGGTCCTCACCGTCCCCCTGGCCCACGCCGCCGACGAGGACGACCTCAAGAAACGCCATCGCGACGTCGAGAGCCAGATCGACGACGCCAGCCACGCCCTCGACGAGGCCAGCAAGCAGGCTTCCCGGGCCAACCGCCACCTGACCGCGGTGCGCGAGCAGCTGGCCTCCGCGCGCGCCGACCTGCGCGCGGCCCGCGGTCGCCTGGCCGACGCGCGCGAGCGTGACGCCCAGCTCCAGGTCGAGCTCGACCGGGCCGAGGCTGCCCTGGTAGCGGCCAACGCCGCCTACGCCTCGGGAGTCGCGGCTGCCGAGCGCCAGCGCGGCGTCGTCCGCGAGAGCGTGATCGACATCTACACCAACGGCGACCCGCGACTGCGCGCGATCGGCAGCCTGCTCGACAGCACCTCGCTCACCGACATCAACGACCGTCGTCTCGCCGACCAGGTGGTCACCGGCGCCCAGTCGGGTGCCTTCGACCGGCTCGAGGAGATCCAGGGGCAGCTGGAGGCCGAGGCCGCCGAGGTCGAGCGCACCACCGCCGAGGTGGAGGCCAAGCGGCAGGAGGCCGCCGACCACCTCGTCGCGATGCAGACGCTGGTGGAGGAGACCAACGCCGCCAAGCTCAAGGTCCAGGGCTACGTCGGCGACGCCCGCACCGCCCGCCAGGCGGCCCTCGCGGCCCGGGCCCGCGACCGCGCCACCTTGCAGGCGCTGCGCAAGCGGGAGGCGAAGATCGCCGACCAGCTGGCCGCGCTCGCGCGGCGTCAGCGGGACCGCGCCGGGTTCACCGGCAACTCCGACGGCTACCTCCAGTACCCGGTCAGCGGCGGCTACATCACCTCGCCCTTCGGGTACCGCACCCACCCGATCTACGGCTACTACAGCCTCCACAACGGCACCGACTTCGGCGCCCCGGGCGGCTGCGGCACCCCGTTGGTCGCCGCCGCGGGCGGCCGGGTCATCGACACCCACTACGACTCGGTCTACGGCAACCGGCTCTATCTGTCGATCGGCAACGTCAACGGCAAGAACCTGGTGCTCATCTACAACCACATGGCCAGCTACCGAGCCTCCGAGGGCGACCGCGTCGCGCGCGGGCAGGCCGTCGGCACGATGGGCACCACCGGCTGGTCCACCGGCTGCCACCTGCACTTCACCGTGATGGCCAACGGCGTCGCCGTCGACCCGATGCCGTACCTGTAGGCACCCGCCTTCGAGTGGCAATCCGGTTGGCGGCCACCCGCCGTCGCTTGCGAGAATGGGAGCCATGGCCAGGGAGCAGGGGCGCAAGCTGATCGCGCAGAACAAGAAGGCGCGACACGACTACGCCATCGACGACGTCTACGAGGCCGGCCTGGTCCTCCAGGGCACCGAGGTGAAGTCCCTGCGCCAGGGCCGAGCCTCGCTGGTCGACGGGTTCGTCGACATCGACCGCGGCGAGGCCTGGCTGCACGGAGTCCACATCCCCGAGTACTCCCAGGGCACCTGGACCAACCACTCCGCGCGGCGCAAGCGCAAGCTCCTGCTCAACCGCGACGAGATCGACAAGATCGAGCGCCGGGTGAGCGAGAAGGGCCTCACCGTCGTCCCCCTGTCGCTGTACTTCCTCAACGGCCGCGCCAAGATCGAGATCGGGCTGGGCCGCGGCAAGAAGTCGTGGGACAAGCGCCAGTCGCTGGCCAAGCGCGACGCCGATCGCGAGATCCAGCAGGAGGTCGGACGCCGGCTCAAGGGCATGCGTGACTGACGAGCCGGCCGCGCACTCCGACGCCGCCCCCGTCCGCGAGTTCTGGACGACGCTCGGGCTGCCCGGGCTGTTCGACGTCCACGTGCACTTCCTGCCTCCGGGCATCCAGCGGGCGGTGTGGGCGGTCTTCGACCAGGCCGGCCCGAAGATCGGCCGGGAGTGGCCGATCCGCTACCGGCAGTCGCACGAGGAGCGGGTGGAGATCCTGCGCTCGTTCGGCGTGCGGCGATTCTCCACGCTGCCCTACGCGCACAAGCCTCAGGTCGCTCAGTACCTCAACGACTGGTCGCGCGAGTTCGCCGGGGCAGTGCCCGAGGTGCTCGCCTCGGCGACCTTCTTCCCCGAACCCGACGCCGCCCGCTACGTCGCCGCCGAGCTCGGCGCCGGCGTCGAGATCTTCAAGATCCATCTTCAGGTGGGGGAGTTCCACCTCGACGACCCGCTGCTCGACGACGTGTGGGGGCTGCTCGAGGACTCCGGCACGCCGGTGGTCGTGCACGCCGGGTCCGGCCCGGTCGGCAACGAGTTCACCGGGCCGGACTCCACCGAGCGCCTCCTGCGGCGCCATCCGCGGCTCACGCTGGTGATCGCTCACATGGGCGCCCCCGAGTGCGCGGAGTTCCTGACCCTCGCCGAGCGCTACGAGCGGGTCCATCTCGACACCACGATGATGTTCACCGAGTTCTTCGACGTCGCCTATCCCGCCGACCTGGTGCCGCGACTGCGCGACCTCCAGCCGAAGGTGCTGCTCGGCTCGGACTTCCCGACCATCCCCTACCCCTACGTGGAGCAGCTCACCGGGCTGGCCGACCTCGGTCTCGGCGATGACTGGCTGCGCGCGGTCTGCTGGGAGAACGGGCACGCCCTTCTCGGCTGAGGTTCGACCGAACTGGTGATGACGGCGCCGTCGCCTCGGTCCAGGCTCGTGACCATGGACCTGTGGCCGTTGATCGCCGCCGAGCGGGTCGCGTTCGCCGACCTGCTCGACGGGCTCGCAGCCGAGGACTGGCAGGAGCAGAGCCTGTGCCCGGCCTGGACGGTCCACGGCGTCGTCGCCCACCTGGTCAGCGCGCAGGCGAGCTCGACGAGCGAGCGGTTGCGCGCGGCCTGGCATGGCCGGGGCGTGCCGAGTCGGGTGACCGAGGTACTGGCCGCTCGGTACGCGCGTACCTCGCCGCCCGAGCTGGTCGCGTGGATCCGGGCCCATCCCGACAGCCGGTTCTCGCCACCGGGCATGGGCCCGCGGGCGCCGCTCACCGACGTGATGGTGCACCGGGTAGACGTCGCGGTGCCATTGGCGCTTCCGCTCGACCGGCCTGCGACCTCGTGGGTACCGGTGCTCGACTTCCTCCTCGGTCGCACGCCCATGCTCGGCGTGGTGAAGCGCGGCTTCCCGGCCGCCGCCTACGTCGCCACCGACGTCGAGTGGCGCCGGGGCGCGGGACCCGAGGTCCGCGGGACCGCGGACGTGCTGGGCTCGGTCCTGGCCGGTCGCGCTGCGCTCGCCGATCGGCTCGAGGGGCCGGGCGCGGCTGCGGTTCGGTCCTGGGTCACGTCCTGACCGGACTCATTCCTCGAGGCCCCGCTCGGCGAGCCAGCGCCGGCGACGAGTGGGGGAGGCCTGGGCCAGCCAGGCGTCCTGCACCGCCTCGACGACCTCGTCCCGGCTCAGCCGGCCCAGCTCCGCGGCCCGCACCAGCACCGACGGATGCCCGTCGAAGTGTGGAGTGGTGAACCACGGGCCGTCGGGGTCCTGCAGTAGCGCCGCCTTCTCGCCCTCGCCGTCGACCCACAGCACGATCACGTCGTCGTAGCGCTCGCCGGTCTCGGGATCGACAGCGTCCGGACGTGGCGTGCGGAAGAACACGAACGACTTGCCACCCACCTGATAGACCCGATTGCCGCGGCCTCCGACCACCACCTTCACGTGCGGCATCGACTCCGCGGCCGCGTGCACATCGCCGACGGAGGCGCGGGAATCGGTCACCGGTCCGTTCTAGTGGCTGGTTCGGCCCCAACGCCAGGGGTGGGCCCGCTCTGGGATCCCTTATGTAGCTGATCCGCCACGTAGCGAATCCCGTACGTAGCGGTTCCGCCACGTAGCGGATCCTGCACGTGGCCGGTCCGCCACGTAGCGGATCCCGCACGTGGCCGGTCCGCCACGTAGCGGACCCACTTCGTTGCGGATCCTGTCCGTGGCAGAACCGCGCGCTGTCCGCGACCTCGGTGGGGGAGCCGTGGTCTAGGGTCCCCGCCATGGACGAGACCCGAGCCTGGCAGACGATCGCCGAGGAGCGTCGAGCCTTTGCCGACGTCCTCGACACGCTCACGCCCGAGCAGTGGGCGACGCCGTCGCTATGTGGCGAGTGGACGGTCAGAGACGTCGCGGCGCACATCATGGTCGGCCCGACAGCCTCGATCCCCGAGGTCGCCAAGGCGATGTTCCGGGCGCGCTTCAAGTTCGACCGCGCCAACGTGCTGCTCGCGAAACCGCGCGCCGCGCGACCCACCGCGGAGATCACGGCGGTGCTGCGCGACCGCGCCACGAGCCGGTTCACCCCGCCCGGGCATGACTGGCACGCACCGCTCACGGACCTGTTCATCCACCGTCTCGACTGCCTGCACCCGCTCGGCATCCCCACCGATCGCCCTCTCGACCCCTGGCCGGAGATCCTCGACCTGCTCACCTCGCCGAAGGCGCACGGGGCGTTCCTGCCCAAGGGCGCACCCGACCTCACCTATGTCGCCACCGACGTCGAGTGGTCCCACGGCACCGGTCCGCGCGTCGAGGGGCCCGCCGAGGCGATCGCCCTGGCCCTCACCCGCCGTCCGGTTCGCTTGGACGAGCTCGAGGGGCCAGGAACCGAGATGCTGCGGGCGTGGGCGCATGGGTAGACTGGACAGCGCAGTACATGCACAACTCAAGAGGGGCTGATCGGTTTCGACTTGGGACGTTAGTTCCAGGGGAAGCGGGTCGAGGAGCCAGCGTCATCTCGTAAACGATCGCTGGAAACCAATAACTGCCGACTCTAAGCGCAGTTCCTTCGCTCTCGCCGCCTGAGCGGTGATCGAAGCGTCCACCCGGGTATCCGTCTCCGGCCCGGACGTGGGCGTCATCTAGGAGACTTGCTGTTCACCTCTTGTCAGGAGGGGTGAACGGGACTCAAACCTGACTGAGCCCGTCGGCGACGTGTTTGTGCGAGCGCCGGGGCCGAGAAAAGCGACAGCACAGACTGCACCCGGAGAAGACCTGGTTCGACGCTCGAGGACGCGGGTTCGATTCCCGCCAGCTCCACCATCCATCATCACCCCCATCCGGTGCCCGCGTCGTGGACGCGTGGGTTCAGTGCGGGCTCGCCTACCCTCGGTACGTGCATCTCGGTCTCGCATCCGTCTCGGCGTCCGCCTTCGACGCCGCGAACGAGCGGACCGACCAGATCGACGGCAGCGTCGAGACCATCCTCCGCGCGATGCCGTTCGGGCTGATGGCACTCGGCATCGTCTTCGTGCTCTGGAGCATCCCCGAGTTCCGCGAGGCGGGGCGCACCCGCGGCTGGCGGCTGCATCGAGCACGAGTACAGGCGAGACCGACTCGCGGCGGTCCGGTCGACCTCCTGCTCGACGACGGGCGCGCGCTCACCGCCCAGAACCCGGCCGGCCACCGACTCCGGGCCGGCGCGCGCGTTCGTGTGCTCGTCAACCCCACGGCACCCGCGGAGTCCCGGATCCGGCCGGCGGCCGTCCGTCCGGGCACCGGGGCGGCGCTTCGACTCGTGGTCGGGCTGTTCCTCGCGGGGCTCGGCTTCGGCCTCCAGATCCTGCTGACGGCACTCGACCTGAACTGAGACGAGCCGATCAGCGACTCCGTCGTTCATCGACGACCTCGCCTCCGTCGAGTGCGAGGAACCGCCTCAGGGTCCGATCGACCAGGTCGAACTCGTCGGCGGGGAGTTCGACCTCGTAGGCATCGCCGTCGGCGTCCAGGACCACTTCGGCCTCAGGGCTCAGGTAGATCCAGCCGTGATCATCATCGTCGACCAGCCACAGGTCGATCCCGCCGTAGACGGTGGCACCGGTGTCCTGCGCTAACGCGTAGCGGCGTGCGTCTGGGTCATCCGCCGACTCCTGGTGCAGGGCGCGGATGATCGACAAGGTGTTGCCCGTCGCGTCGACCAGGTGCAGGGCCTCGGTGTTGTCCGCGGGGTTCTGCTCGTAAGTCGCTCGCATCGACGCCCTCGATCCGGATCACATCCCAGGGACCCTGGGATCGTACGCGGAGTGGACTCGGACGCAGTTGCGCCCTGGTCGGCGCAGGCTCACACCGCCCGCACGGCACCGCCGTCGATGAGATGGTCGGAGCCGGTGATGCTCGCCGCGCGCGGGGAGAGCAGGTAGCACAGGAGGTCGGCGACCTCGGCGGGGTCGATCATGGCGCCGGTGAGCATGCCGACGTGCTCGGGTGCGCCGTCGAGCACCTGGTCGAGGGTCAGGCCGGATGCGGCGGCGAAGCGGGCGCCGATGCCGTCGGGGCCGGCCCACATGTCGGTACGGGTCGGGCCGGGGGAGACGGTCAACACCCGGACGCCGAGCGGGCTCACCTCGGTGGCAAGCCCACGGCCGACCGCGGTGAGGGCGGCCTTGGCGGCGTTGTAGGCGACGGGTGGGAAGTCGGGTTGCCGGGCGCCGATCGAGGAGACGTTGGCGACGACGCCGCGCGACTCGAGCAGGTGGGGTAGCGCCGCGCGGGTGACGCGGACGGTGGCGAACAGGTTGGTGGAGAAGACGTCGAGCCAGTCGTCGTCGCTCAGCTCGGCGAAGCCGACCGGGCCCAGGCCGGCGTCGCCGCCGACGTTATTGACGAGCAGGTCGAGGCGCCCGTGCGCCTCCAGCGCAGCCTCCAGGACGACGTCGGCGCTGCCGCGGTCGGTGAGGTCGACGGCGACCGGGAGCGCTCCGGTCGCCTCGAGCTCGGCCGAGGGCTTGCGAGCGGCGCCGACGACGTGGGCGCCTTCGGCACTGAGTGCGCGAGCGGTGGCCAGCCCGATCCCGCGGCTGGCTCCGGTGACGATCGCGACCTTGCCGGTGAGTCCGAGGTCCATGGTTATGCCTTTCTGTAACTGTGAGTACAAAATCTGGTTAGCAACAGGCACCGAGTCGGGCGACCCGGACCTCACAAGGCGGCGACCGCCACCTCCACCGAGCGCGCGAGACGCTCGGGGTCGAGGGTGGTGCGGGTGAGCACCTGGAGGCCCACCAGGGTGGTGAGCAGATGGAGCGCGACGGCGTCGGCGTCGAGGTCGGTGCGCAGTTCGCCGGAGGCCTGTCCGGCGCGGATCGCGTCGGTGAAGGCGCCCGTGGTGCGCTCGAACATCGCGCTGACCCGCTCGCCGGCGTCCTCGTCGACGGTGGCGAGCTCGGCGGCGGTGTTGACCGCCAGGCAGCCGCGTCGGTCGGCGTCGGTCGTGTTGAGCTCGATGATCAGCCGCATCGCGGCGATGATCCGGTCCTTGATCGGGCCAGGCTCGGCGAGCGCTCGGTCGATGAGGACAGCCTGCTGGTCGCGATAGCGATCCAGGGCGAGGCTGAAGAGCTCCCGTTTGCTGCCGAAGGCGTGGTACAGGCTTCCCTTGCCGATGCCCAGGGTGTCGACCAGGTCGTTCGGCGTGGTGGCGCGGTAGCCCTGGCGCCAGAACAGGTCCATCGCCTTGTCGATGACCTCGTCGCGCTCGAAGGTCGGTGGGCGTCCCATGGAGTTCACCATAGGTATTCTGTACCCATAGGTCAAGAAAAAACCCGGAGTGTCAGGTGCCAGCTCCGGCCGAGAGGTCGTAGAGCGTCCGTCCGTCGATCTGCTGGGCGGCGAAGTGGTCTGTGACCCAGGTCTGGATCGCCTGTCCCGACGGCCCCGTGGTGCCGCCGGGGATGAGCCAGTGGATCTGATGTGCTTGCACCATGGCTCGGAACTGCGCCAGTGTCGGGAGTGGGTCAGTGCCCTTGTAGCCGCCGATCGCCAGGATCGGCTCATCGACCGACAGCTCGTAGGCGGCGGCGGACCGGGCGCCCATCGCTGCGGCCGCCCAGGTGTAGGACTCGGCGTCGGCGGCCACCGCGGCTGCGGTCCGCGGGGTGAGCGGGGAGTAGAAGCCGGCCAGCCCGATCAGTCCACCCGTCAGATTGTCGGGTGCGCCACTGGTCCCGGCGAGTAGCGACGTCGTCGCGGCACCGCGTCCCGGACCGGCCATCGGACCCGACCCGACGTGAGCCAGGCGCACGGTCTCGGCGCTGAACAAGGCCGGCGCGGCAAGGACCGCGGCCAGGGCGGTCGCCGCCACCAAGGCGGTGATCCGTCGCGGGCCCGATCGAGGATGCATCAGCAGCGACGCCGCCACTCCCGCCGCGAGCACCGGGAGTGCCGTCCAGGACAGGTAGGCCCCCAGAGTGCGGAGTGTGGCGCCGGCGACCACAGCCGTCAGCAGCGCCGACCAGCTCAGGAGCCGGCGCACCCTCGCGTCTGTACGCCGCTCCCACGCCAGCCAGGCCCCGGTAGCGAGTAGTGCGGAGATCGCCGGAGCCAGGATCACGGTGTAGTAGGAGTGGAAGATCCCGGCCATGGCTGCGAACGTCGCCCCGCCGAGCAGGAGCCAGCTCGACCACATCGCCAGGCCCGCCCGGATTCGCCAGCGCTCGTCGTGCTGCCTGCTCGCCACCCGCGCCAGCCCGAAGGCGACCAGCGCCGCCGGAAGGAGCCACAGGATCTCGCCGGCCAAGTCGGTCCGGCCGATGCGAGCAACGTTCGTGGCGCCTAGGACGCCGAGTCCCGAGGTGCTGCTCGTGCTCCCGGTGATCCGGTCGAAGCCGTTGTAGCCGAAGGTGAGTTGCAGGACCGAGTTGGTCGGCGATCCGCCGATGAACGGACGGCTGCCCGCCGGCCAGAGCTCCACGAGCGCGACCCACCAGCCGGCTGCGCCCAGCAGTCCGACCGCCCCGACGGCGAGGTCCTTCAGCCGGGCCAGGCGCGTCCGCCGCTGTCCGTAGACCAGGTAGGTAAGCGCGAGGGCGGGGAGAACGATGAACGCCTCGAGCATCTTGGTCAGGAAACCGAGCCCACACAGGACTCCGGCCAGCAGCACCCACCGCCACGCTCGCTCGCTGTCCAGCGCGCGCAGGGTCGCATACGCCGCACCGAGGAGCAGGGCGGTGAGCATCGCGTCGGGATTGTTGTAGCGGAACACCAGCACCGAGACCGGTGTGAGTGCGAAGACCGCCCCCGCCAGCAGTGCTGGGCCCGCCCTCCCGGTGCTGCGACGAACGCACCCGTAGAGCAGGCCCACCGAGGCGACGCCCTCGATCGCCTGCGGGAGCAGGACGCTCCACGACGACATGCCGAAGGCGCGGACGAACAGGGCCATCGGCCACAGCGCCAACGGCGGCTTGTCGACGGTGATGGCGTTCGCCGGGTCGAGCGAGCCGAACAGCATCGCCTTCCATGACTCGGCACCTGCCTGCGCAGCCGCGGAGTAGTAGGTGTTCGCGTATCCCGAGACGTCGAGGTCCCACACGAAGACCGTCGCCGCCGCCGTCAGGAGGAGCAGCAGTCCGACCCGCGGATCGCGCAGCCGATCGAGGAGCATGCCTCGATCGTGGGCGCGCGAACCTGACTGGCGCCTGACCACCCGCGAGGACGACTACCCGCGCGCCGAGGTCAGCGAGAGGAGTCAGTCGGTGACATCGAACTCGTCCTCGGCATCCTCCGGCGGCGCCGGGGCCTCCACCACCAGGGAGTGCCCCGCGTGCGGCGCGAGGGTGATGCTGAAGTTGTTGAGCTCGTCGATCTCACCCACCTCGACGCCGTCGACCATGTCGCGCACCGTCGAGCCGGGCTCGAAGTGGCTCGAGTTCACCGTGCCCGAGATCTCCTCGGCCGAGAAGTTCAGGACGGTCGCCTGGGTGCGGCCGTCGGGGAGCTCGTGCACCATCACCAGCATGCTCCGGTTAGAGACCGCCGGCACCTCGAGCTGCGTGGCGACGTCGAGGCCGGACTCCCGGCGGAGCTTGAGGATCGTGCGCAGGCCTGACACGAACGAGTCGTCGTCGGCGAGCTGGGTCGGCAGGTCGCCGTACAGGCTGCGGCCGCGGGGCATGCCGGTGAAGGAGGCTCCGGGGTCGTTGCTGCGATAGCCCATGAGGTCGTAGGCCCCGCGGTGCAGCCACCGGGTGTCGCCGGTGGCGAGCAGGTGCTCGATGCCCTCGCGGGGGAGCGGCAGCATGCCGCACAGGTCCCACCCCGACAGTGCGAAGACGCCCGGCTGCCAGGCGTTGAACATCGACAGCAGCAGGTGCGCACGCTTGATCTGCTCGATGTCGTCGTCGGTGAGGGAGTCCAGCGACTCGAGGCCCAGGGCCCCGGCGATGACGCTCGCCGTCGTCGAGGCGATGCCGTTGGTGGTGAAGATCGCGTTGTACGGCGCGTGCGGGCCGGTGAGCCGGTCGATGAGCTCGGCGCGGATCAGCACGGCGAGGTCGCCGCCGTGGATCGTCTCCCCGCGGAAGGTGAACTCGTCGTCCTTGTGCAGGGTCGCGAAGTGGACGAGCTCGTAGGTGAGCTCGTCGTGGTTCTGCAGGGCGTGCACGAGGCTGCGCGGCGCCACCTCGAAGTCGAGGGAGGCGTTCAGGGTGAGCCGCAGGAACTCGGTGTCGCCGACGGCGAGCGCGTGCTGGTAGGCCGGTCGGTTGATGAAGTCGTAGGACAGGTCGGCCCCTGCGCGCGAGGTCTGCCGGATGTCGTCGATGGTGAGGTTGAGCTCCTGGAAGGTGAAGCCACCGACCTTGCGCACCATGCTCGCGATCAGGTGGTTGGCCGCCTCCGAGAGCGGGTGACCCTCCGACCAGGCCGGCGAGCCCTCGGCGCTCTTCTCCACGCCGAGGAAGCCGTTGGCGTCCAGGCGGAGCGCGCCGGTGCCGAGGTCGCCGAGTGAGTGGAGCGCGTCGCCGATCACCAGGCGCATGCCGGCGAAGGTGGGGTCGAGCCAGTTGATCGAGGGCTGTCCCTCCTTGAAGTAGTGCAGGTAGACCCAGCGCCGGGTCTGCCCGTCGGGGCCGACGACGGGGGCGGTCGCGCTCCAGTTGGTGTCCTTGATGCCGGGGTCGTGGAAGATGACGCGCTGGAGCTCGCCCACGATGTAGCCGGCCTTCGCGAGCCGGTCCTCCTGCTCGAAGTTCAGGTTCGCCGAGTCCCGGCCGGGCCGGATGTCGGGGAGCAGGTGCCAGTCGTCGGGCTCGATCTCGACCATGTGGTAGACGCCCGGGTAGTCCCGGTACCCCATCTCGGCCAGCCGGAAGTCGGCTCCCTTTCCGGTGTGCCCGGGCACGATGTCGTCGATGATCGTGCCGCCGTGCTCGCCGGCCACCTCGCACATCGCGCGGAAGTCGTCCTCGTTGCCGAAGGCGACGTCGATCTCGGTGCTCACCCGGTCGAAGTGGCCGTCGACGCTCGGCGTCGGCTGCCAGCCGTCGAGCCCACCGGCCCGCTTGACCGGGCCGGTGTGGACGGCGTTGATGCCGATCTGCTCGAACGCCTCCCACAGCGCGGGATCGCCCAAGGTGCCGAGGAAGGTCTCGCCGGGCTTGGTGAGGAACGACAGGGGGTAGGCGGTGAACCACACCGACGCCGTCTCGATGGCGGCCTGCGGATCGGGCTGTGCGTACGGGTTCTGCCACATGCTGCCGCGGCCGGAGAACTGTCCGGCGATCACCGTGGCGTCGTGCAGCATCGAGGACCGTTCCAGCCACATCACGTAGGCCGGGTTGGTGCCTACCGGTTCGCCGGTGCGGTCCTCGCCCAGCATCGGGCTGCCCTGCGGCCGCAGCCTCGCGCGTGGGCGCAGGGCGCGCGGCCGGGCCGGGAAGAACTGCTCGGAGTAGGTGATCTCGCTCGGCTCGTGCTCGACCGGTTCGGTCTCCACGAGCTCTCCGGTCTCCTGGTCCTGGTCGACTGCATCGGACGGGGCGTTCGTCGCGTCCTCCATGTCGTTCAACATAGCGGCCGGGGCGCCGACCTCTGGAAGCCCGGTCTGGTCCCCGGTCCGCATCGCCACGCGGTGCCTCGGCCGCGATCAGATCTCGAACATCGTGCCCGGGTTGAGCAGGCCGCGCGGGTCGAGGGCGTCCTTGATCCGGCGGTTGAGAGCGAGGACGTCGTCGCCGACGCAGTGGCCGAGCCAGGGCTGCTTCAGCCGGCCGACGCCGTGCTCGCCGGTGATCGTGCCGCCGAGCGAGACCGCGAGCTCCATGATCTCGCCGTACGCCGTGTGGGCGCGTCGGTGCTGGTCGGTGTCGGTCGGGTCGAGGACGAGTAGCGGGTGGGTGTTGCCGTCGGCGGCGTGCGCGATCACCGCGATCCGCACGTCGCGAGCCGCGGCGATCTCGGCGATGCCGAGCACGAGGTCGCCGAGCCGGGTGAGCGGGACGCCGACGTCCTCCAGCAGGAGCGAGCCGTGGCCCTCGAGCGCGGGGATCGCCATCCGGCGGGCGGCGACGAACGCCTCGCCCTCCTCGGGGTCGGTGGTGAAGTAGCACTCGGTGGCGCCATTGGCCTCGCACGCGCCCGACATCGTCTCGATCTCGCGGGCCGCGGCATCGCCGCTCTCGTCGGACTGCATCACCAGGATCGCCGCGGCGGAGCGGTCCAGGCCCATGTGGGTGAGGTCCTCGACGGCGGCGATCGTGACGCCGTCCATGAGCTCCAGCATCGCCGGCCGCAGCCGCCGGGTGATATCGAGGACCGTGCGGCAGGCGTCGTCGAGCGAGGCGAAGCTCGCGACGAGGGTCGCGGGCGGGTGCGGTGCCGGCAGCAGGCGGAGCACGATGCGCGTGACGATGCCGAGGGTGCCCTCGCTGCCGACGAACAGCTTGGTGAGCGAGAGCCCGGCGACGTCCTTGAGGCGGGGACCGCCGAGCTCGACCGCGGTGCCGTCGGCGAGCACGACGGTGAGGCCGAGCACGTAGTCGGTGGTGACGCCGTACTTCGCACAGCACAGGCCGCCGGCGTTGGTGGCGACGTTCCCGCCGATCGAGCAGATCTCGTACGACGACGGATCGGGCGGGTACCACAGGCCGTGCTCGGCGACGGCTGCCTTCACCTCGGCGTTGAGGAGCCCGGGCTCGACGACCGCGGTGCGCGTGTGCGGGTCGACCTCGATGCCGCGCATCCGCTCGGTCGAGATCACCAGGCAGCCGTCGACGGCGGTCGCCCCGCCGGAGAGTCCGGTGCCGGCGCCGCGGGTGACGATCGCCAGGCCGTGCTCGCCGGCGAACCGGACTGCGGCCTGGACGTCGGGGGTGCTGGTGGCCCGCACGACGGCGCGCGGCGTCCCGGCGTCCGGGTCGTTGGCCCGGTCGAACCGATAGCCCGCCATCCGGTCCGGCTCGAGGATCAACGCCCCCTCCGGAAGCGCCCCCTCCAGCGGACCGAAGTCGATCACCGATGCACTCGCCATTCCCGGATTCAACCAGCCCTCCTCGACGCTGACCCGTCAGCTATAGCGGACGGGTCAGCGGAAATTGGACGGTGAGCCGTCAGCTATAGCGGACGGGTCAGCGTGAACGGCGGTCCAGGAGGCGGGTGGTGGTGGCGGTCCGGGGCGGTTCGTCGCAGGATGAGCGGGTGACTGCGACCTCCGCGCTCCGCGCCTCCCGTGACCAGCTGATCGACCTCCGCACCGACTATGCGGGTGCGATCGAGGGCTTCGAGTGGCCCGACGTCGGCGACAGCTTCAACTTCGCCCACGACTGGTTCGACGCCGTCGCCCGCGGCAACGACGCGCCCGCACTGGTGATCGTGGAGGAGGACGGATCGCGTGCGGCGTACAGCTTCGACGAGCTCGCGACCCGCTCGGACCAGGTCGCGGCGATGCTGCGCGACGCCGGGATCGGTCGTGGCGACAGCGTCGTGGTGATGCTCGGGAACCAGGTCGAGCTGTGGGAGAGCATGCTCGCGGTGATGAAGCTCGGCGCCGTGGTGATGCCCACGACCACCGCGGTCGGACCGGCCGAGCTCGTCGACCGGCTCGAGCGGGGCGAGGCCAAGGCCGTGATCTGCAACGCCGCCGACACCGCGAAGTTCGACGAGGTGCCGGGCGAGTACCGCCGGTTCGTCGTCGGGGACGCCGAGGCGGCCGGCGGGGGATGGCGGCCGTACGCGGCGGCGTACGAGATCGCCGACCACGAGCCGATCGAGCACCCGGGCAATGCCACCACCGACCGGCTGCTGCTCTACTTCACCTCCGGCACGACCAGCCGGCCCAAGCTGGTCGAGCACACCCACCGCTCCTACCCGGTGGGACATCTGTCGACGATGTACTGGCTCGGGCTGCGGCCCGGCGACGTCCACCTCAACATCTCCAGCCCGGGCTGGGCCAAGCACGCCTGGTCCAACTTCTTCGCCCCGTGGCTGGCCGAGGCGACGGTGTTCGTCTACAACTACGCCCGCTTCGACGCCGTCGCGCTGCTCGGCCAGATCCGCGACGAGGGGGTGACGACGTTCTGCGCGCCGCCGACGGTGTGGCGGATGCTCATCAACGCCGACCTGTCCGGCGGCCCTGGGGTGCTGCGCGAGGCGATCGGCGCCGGGGAGCCGCTCAACCCCGAGGTCATCAGCCAGGTCGAGAAGGCGTGGGGGCTCACGATCCGCGACGGTTTCGGGCAGACCGAGACCACCGCGAGCATCGCCAACACCCCCGGTCAGCCGGTGCGCGCCGGCTCGATGGGGCGCGCGCTGCCCGGCGTCCCGGTGGTGCTGGTCGATCCGGCAACCGGCGAGGTCGTCGACGGCGTGGGCGAGGGCGAGATCTGCCTCGACCTCGCAGCGAGCCCGCTCACCCTGATGACCGGCTACCAGGGCGACCCCGAGCGCAACGCCGACGCGATGGCCGGCGGTTTCTACCACACCGGCGACGTCGCCGCCCGCGACGAGGACGGCTACATCACCTACGTCGGCCGCACCGACGACGTGTTCAAGGCCTCCGACTACAAGATCAGCCCCTTCGAGCTGGAGTCGGTGCTCATCGAGCACCCGGCGGTCGCCGAGGCGGCCGTCGTCCCGGCACCGGACGCCGTCCGGCTCGCCGTCCCGAAGGCCTACATCGCGCTCGCGCCCGGCCACGAGCCGACGCCGGAGACCGCGCGGTCGATCCTGGCCTACGCCCGCGAGCACCTCGCGCCGTACCTGCGGGTGCGGCGCCTGGAGTTCTTCGAGCTGCCCAAGACGATCTCGGGGAAGATCCGCCGCGTCGAGCTGCGCCACCGCGAGGTCGACGTGAGCGAGCACCGGCCGGCCACCGAGTATCGCGACAGCGACTTCCCCGACCTCTCCGGCTGAGCGCCGTCCAGGATGAGCGGCGCCGCCCGGCACAGCGGGTGGGTCGGCGGACATGAGGGGGTATGGACACGGTCGAGCTCAGGTTCCGCCGCTGCTTCGAGCGCAGCTACGACGATCTCGTGCGCTTCGTGCAGCGGCGGTCGTCGCCCGAGCAGGCCGAGGACGTCGTCGCCGACGCCTTCCTGGTCGCCTGGCGGCGGGTCGGGGAACTGCCCGACGACGACGATGAGGCGCGCGCCTGGCTGTTCGGCATCGCCCGCAACACGATGCTCAACGCACGCCGCGGTGCCGCCCGTCGTCAGGCCCTGGCGGTCCGGGTGGCGAACCCGGACGACGTCGCCGACGAGGCCGGCGCGGTCGTCGAGCGACTCCACCTGGTCGAGGCCTGGAACCGGCTCCGCCCGGTCGACCAGGAGGCCCTCGCGCTCGCGCTCTGGGACGACCTGACCAGCGACCAGGCCGCCGCGGTCCTGCGGATCTCGGCCGTCGCGTACCGACACCGGCTCTCGCGGGCCCGCCGTGCCCTGCGCCTGCACCTGGCCCTCGGTGACCCAGGCGCCTCCATCCCACCTCAGCAAGGAGCACTGCGATGACTCGCCACGATCACCCCGGACACCGCGACCCACTCGACCTGGGCGTGCGCGGCCTCGACCCCGCTTCGCGGCCGGACCCCTACCGTTCGGCCGGCCCGACGGCGCAGGCCACCCTCGAGCGCATCCTCGACACGCCGCCGGCCCCTGTCGCCCGGCCCGAGCGCCCGGGCCCGCGGCGTCGCCTGGTCGCCCTCGGGGTCGCCGCGACCGCCACCGCGGGCGTCGCGGCCGGCGTCAGCGCACTCCTCGGGGGAGGTCCCGCCTACGCCTCGTGGACCTCGACCGCTACGCCCCTGTCGGCGACCGCCGCCGACGAGGCGGCCGGCGAATGCCGCTCGCTCCAGGTCGACCTGCGCAGCCACGACGCGGAGGCCTGGGGACCGAGCGCCGGGCAGATCCGCGCGGGCGAGATCAGCGTCGCCGAACGCCGCGGCGACTGGACCCTGGTGGTGCTGCGGATCGGGTCCTACACCGGCACCTGCCTCCTCGGCGCCGACGACCCGATGGTCGCGATGAGCCCCGACGTCCCCGCCGCGGGGCCGCTCGCGCCGTCGTCGTTCGGGTCCGGCTCGACGGCGGAGGGCGGCATGGGGTGGGTCACCGGCGACCTGCCCGACGGCGTCCGGTCGGTGAGCGTGGAGTCCGCCGGCCGCACCCTGCAGGCCACGGTCTCCGACGACGCCTACGCCGCATGGTGGCCCGACGCCACGACGTCCGGCGCCGACCCGATCACCCTCACCGCCACCTACGCCGACGGTCACACCGAGACCCGGACCGTCGAGCCCCCGACCGTGCTGCCCGGTGCCCCCGGCCTGGGTGGCGACCGACTGGAGAACCCGGACGCCGTCAGCCCCCGGTGAGCGCGGGCCGTCGCGTCAGCGCACGACCTTGACGTTGAAGCGCGCGGTGCCCAGAGCCCCCATCAGGCGCAGCCAGAGGGGGAGGAGGTGCTCGGTGCCGCGGGCTGTCTCCAGCGGGCCGAGGTCGAGGACGTCGTCGTGGCCGAAGCTCTCCAGCAGCGCGACGACCTCCGCCTTGGCCGCTGCGTCGTCCCCCGACACGAAGACGGTGCCTCCCGCGCCCAGCAGGCCGGGGTCGGCCATCAGCTCGGCGGTGAGCGTGTTGAGCGCCTTGACTACCGAGGTCTCGGGAAACCGGCGCTGGATCTGCTCGGCCAGGGAGTCGGTGCTGTCCACCAGCAGCGTCGGTGGGAAGCCCGCGGAGAAGTCCAGCGGATTGGTGAGGTCGAGCAGCGTCTTGCCGGCCAGGTTCTCCGCGCCGGCCAGCGCCAGGACGTCGAGGGCGGTCGCGCCGCTGGTCGCGTTGACGACGAGCTCGGCCCCGGCGGCCGCGTCGGCGAACGTGGCCAGCCCGACGTCGGGGACGGCGCGCATCCAGTCGGCGAAGGGGGCGGAGCCCTCTGGATCGGTGCGGGCCATGGTGGCCTCCGGGTCGCGCGTGCCGACGACCACGCAGTGCCCGAGCCCGGCCAGGCGGGCCGCGATCGCCTGGCCGACCATGCCGGTGCCGAGGACAGCGAGGTGCATGGGATCTCCTCCGAGAGGCAAGAGAGACAGGTCTGTCTCGTAGGTCACGAGACGCTAGCAGACAGACCTGTCTATCCTCAAGGGGTGACCTCGTCCGCGGCCCGGCAGCGCATCCTCGACGCCGCGTTCCCGCTCTTCTACGCCCACGGCCTGCGCGCGGTCGGGGTCGACCGGATCATCGCCGAGTCGGGCGTCGCGAAGGCGACGTTCTACCGCCACTTCCCGGCCAAGGACGACCTGGTCGTGGCCTACCTGGATCGGGTCGACGAGATCTGGACCGGGCAGCTGCACGACGCCGCCCGGGACGCCGGGCCCAACCCGGCCGACCAGCTCGTCGGCCTCTTCGACGCCCTCGCCCTGGCCTGCCGGCGCGACGGCTATCGCGGATGCGCGTTCATCAACGCCGCCGCCGAGTCCGTGCCGGGCACGCCGGTGCACCAGCGCACGGTGGCTCACAAGGAGGCCGTCCTGCGGTGGGTCCGCGACCTGGCGGCCGACGCCGGACTCGAAGACGCCGACGCCGTGGCCCGCTCGCTCACCCTGCTGCTCGACGGCGGTCTGTCGGCCGGCGCACTGGCCGCCGACCCGGACGCGGCCGTGCGCGCCAAGGCGGCCGCCCGGCTCGTCGTGGCCGCCGCGACTCCCTAAGTGGGACTCCCCGCGCCGTCAGATCAGGCCGAGGGCGAGCATGGCGTCGGCGACCTGGATGAACCCGCCGATGTTGGCGCCGGCGATGTAGTTGCCGGGGGAGCCGTACTCGTCGGCGGTCTCCAGGCAGCGGGTGTGGATGCCGCGCATGATCTCGGCCAGGCGTGCCTCGGTGTGCTCGAAGCTCCACGAGTCGCGCGAGGCGTTCTGCTGCATCTCCAGGGCGCTGGTGGCCACGCCGCCGGCGTTGGCGGCCTTGCCGGGAGCGAAGCCGACCCCGGCCTCGACGAACAGGCGGACGGCGTCCGGGGTGCACGGCATGTTGGCGCCCTCGGCGACGATCGTGCAGCCCGAGGCGATGAGCGCCTTGGCGTCGGTGCCGTTGAGCTCGTTCTGGGTGGCGCAGGGCAGCGCGATGTCGCAGGGGACCTCCCAGATCGAGCCGGACGCCGAGAAGCGCGCGCCCCCGCCGCGGGCCTCGACGTACTCGGCGACCCGGCCGCGCCGGTTCTCCTTGATGTCCTTGACCAGATCGAGGTCGATGCCCGCCTCGTCGACGATGTAGCCCGAAGAGTCCGAGCAGGCCACCACGGTGCCGCCGAGCTGGTGCACCTTCTCGATGGCGTAGATCGCGACATTGCCCGAGCCGGAGACGACGACCTTCTTGCCGTCGTAGGACTCGCCGCGGGCCTTGAGCATCTCGTGGGTGAAGTAGACCGTGCCGTAGCCGGTGGCCTCGGTGCGCACCTGCGAGCCGCCCCAGGTGACTCCCTTGCCGGTGAGCACGCCGGACTCGTAACGGTTGGTGATCCGCTTGTACTGCCCGAACAGGTAGCCGACCTCGCGCCCGCCCACGCCGATGTCGCCGGCCGGCACGTCGGTGTACTCGCCGATGTGGCGGTAGAGCTCGGTCATGAAGGCCTGGCAGAAGCGCATCACCTCGGCGTCCGAGCGGCCCTTGGGGTCGAAGTCGCTGCCGCCCTTGCCGCCGCCGATCGGCAGGCCGGTGAGGGAGTTCTTGAAGATCTGCTCGAAGCCGAGGAACTTCACGATGCCGAGGTAGACCGAGGGGTGGAAGCGCAGGCCGCCCTTGTAGGGGCCCAGCGCGGAGTTGAACTCGACCCGGAAGCCCCGGTTGATCTGCACGTTGCCCTGGTCGTCGGCCCACGGCACCCGGAAGATGATCTGCCGCTCCGGCTCGCACAGTCGGCGGATCACCGCGGCGTCGGCGTAGTGCGGGTGCTTGGCCACGACCGGTCCGAGGCTGTCGAGCACCTCGTGGACGGCCTGGTGGAACTCGGTCTCGCCCGCGTTGCGGCGCAGCACCTCGTCGTAGATGTCGTGGAGCTTCTCGTCGAGCCCGGGCATGGCACTGTCTCCTGTCGGCCGGTGTGGACCGGCTTTCGGCGGGGGGCGGCGAGCGTCGTTGAGCGCCGGTCGGGACGACGTCCCGATCGCGACCAGGGTAGGCGCCCGGTTCCGGAGCCGGTCGGGGCCGTCTCAGGCATGGCTCACCAAACTTGATTAATTCAAGAATCGCCGACATGGTGGCCTCATGGAGCAGATCGCGGACGCCGAGGACCTCGCGCAGGTGCTGCGCGGCGCCTCGCTGCGCGTCACCCGCCCCCGGGTCGCGCTCCTCGCCGCCGTGCACGACCACCCGCACGCCGACACCGACACCCTGATCCGGGCCGTCCGGGTGGCGCTGCCCGAGGTCTCCCACCAGGCGGTCTACGACTCGCTGCACGCGCTCACCGGGGCGGGGGTGCTGCGCCGGATCCAGCCGAACGGGTCGGTGGCGCGCTACGAGGCGCGCATCGACGACAACCACCACCACCTCGTCTGCCGATCCTGCGGCGCGATCGCCGACGTCGACTGCGCCGTCGGCGACGCGCCCTGCCTCACCGCCGCCCACGATCACGGCTTCGCGATCGAGGAGGCCGAGGTCATCTACTGGGGCCGTTGCCCCACCTGCGCCGCAACGAGCGCTCCCACCCCCTGAGCACGCCCAGTCATCGATCCAGCACACCGAGCAAGTCGAGAGAGGGAACTATGTCCGAGAAGAACCAGGCCGACGCCGTCGTCGGCGAGGTGAACGACAGCCAGGCAGCGGTGGACGCCGCGTGCCCGGTGATCCACGGTGAGGCCACCCCGGCCGAGACCGGCGGCCCCCACGACTGGTGGCCGCAGCGGCTCGACCTGAAGGTGCTGGCGAAGAACCCGGCCGTGGCGAACCCGCTCGGCGAGGACTTCGACTACGCGGCGGCGTTCGAGACCCTCGACCTGCCGGCGGTGAAGGCCGACATCGCCACCGTGCTCACCGACTCCCAGGACTGGTGGCCGGCCGACTTCGGCAACTACGGCCCGTTCATGATCCGCATGGCCTGGCACAGCGCCGGCACCTACCGGATCCAGGACGGCCGCGGCGGCGCCGGCAGCGGTCAGCAGCGCTTCGCCCCGCTCAACAGCTGGCCCGACAACGTCAGCCTCGACAAGGCCCGCCGCCTGCTGTGGCCGGTGAAGAAGAAGTACGGCTCGTCCCTGTCGTGGGCCGACCTGATCGTCCTGGCCGGCAACGTCGCGCTGGAGACGATGGGCTTCAAGACGTTCGGGTTCTCCGGTGGCCGGGTCGACGCGTGGGAGGCCGACGACGACATCTACTGGGGTCCCGAGACCGAGTGGCTCGGCGGCGACCGCGGTGGCGAGGAGCGCTACCACGGTGACCGTCAGCTCGACAACCCGCTCGCCGCCGTCCAGATGGGCCTGATCTACGTCAACCCCGAGGGCCCCGAGGGCAAGCCCGACCCGGTCGCCTCGGCCCGCGACATCCGCGAGACCTTCGCCCGGATGGCGATGAACGACGAGGAGACCGTCGCCCTCATCGCCGGCGGCCACACCTTCGGCAAGACCCACGGTGCCGCCCCCGCCGACAACCTCGGTGGCGAGCCCGAGGCCGCCCCGATGGAGCAGATGGGCCTGGGCTGGCGCAACAGCTACGGCACCGGCGTGGGCCCCGACGCGATCACCAGCGGGCTGGAGGTCACCTGGACCTACCACCCCACCCGCTGGGACAACGAGTTCTTCCACATCCTGTTCGCCTACGAGTGGGAGCTCACGCACTCGCCGGCCGGCGCCCAGCAGTGGCGACCCACCAAGGGCGCGGGTGCCGACATGGTCCCCGACGCGTTCGGCGACGGGAAGCGCGAGCCGCGGATGCTCACCTCCGACCTCGCGCTGCGCTTCGACCCCGTCTACGAGCAGATCTCGCGGCGCTTCCTGGCCGACCCCGAGGCGTTCGCCGACGCCTTCGCCCGCGCCTGGTTCAAGCTCACCCACCGTGACCTCGGCCCCAAGTCGCGCTACGTCGGCCCCGAGGTGCCCGCCGAGGACCTGCTGTGGCAGGACCCGCTCCCCGCGGCCGACTACGAGCAGATCGACGCCGCCGACATCGCCGCCCTCAAGCAGGCCGTGCTCGACTCCGGCCTGACCACCGCCGAGCTCGTCTCGACCGCGTGGGCCTCCGCGGCGTCCTTCCGGGCCAGCGACAAGCGCGGCGGCGCGAACGGCGCCCGGATCCGGCTGCAGCCGCAGGTCGGCTGGGCGGTCAACAACCCCGACCAGCTGCGCCGCGTACTCGGCAAGCTCGAGGAGATCCGCGCCGACTTCAACGGCAAGGCCGAGGGTGGCCGTCAGGTCTCCCTCGCGGACCTCATCGTGCTCGCCGGCACCGCCGCCGTCGAGGCGGCCGCCAAGGAGGGCGGCCACCCGGTCGAGGTCGGCTTCACCCCCGGTCGCGTCGACGCCGACCAGGAGAACACCGACATCGAGTCCTTCGAGGCGCTCGAGCCCGGCTGGGACGGCTTCCGCAACTACGTCGCCAAGGGCGTCCCGGTGCCCGGCGAGTACCTCCTGGTCGACCGCGCCAACCAGCTCAACCTCTCCGCCCCGGAGATGACCGTGCTGGTCGGCGGGCTGCGGGTGCTCGGCGCCAACTACGACGGCTCCGACCTCGGCGTCCTCACCGATCGTCCCGGCACGTTGAGCAACGACTACTTCGTCAACGTGCTCGACTCCGACAACGCCTGGAGCGCCACCAACGACGACTCCTCGCTCTTCGAGGCCCGCGGTCACGATGGCGGCGACGTCCGCTGGCGCGGCACCCGCGCCGACCTCGTGTTCGGCTCCAACGCCGAGCTGCGCGCGGTCGCCGAGGTCTACGGCAGCGACTCCGCGGAGGAGAAGTTCGTCCGCGACTTCGCCAAGGCCTGGACCAAGGTCATGGAGCTGGACCGGTTCGACCTGGACTGATCCTCCGACGGCCCGTCAACGGGCCGCACGCGACGACGGCGTCGCCCCGACCGGGGCGGCGCCGTCGTCGCTTCGCGGGCGATCTCGGAGTCGGCCATGATGACCCGGTGACCCATGGCATCTCGTTCCCGGCGGACCCCGACGGGCGCCGCAGCACCACCGAGCTCGGTCGCGAGGTCGTCGCCGACGCGCTGCGTGGCGTCGACCCGGCCGGTGCGCTCGGCGTCGAGCAGGAGACCAACTGGCGCAGCGGCTATCTCGCGCACTTCCGGCGGCTCGTGGAGGCCGGGCTGATCTCGCCGGAGGCCTGGGTGCGGATCGCACGCGACGGGCTGGAGTCCGTCGGCTCGCGGATGGTCGTCGCCGACCCGGACGCCGACGACTCGGCGGACGCGCCGCTCGCCTCGCTCGCGACCGCCACGCCGTCGCGCACCCTGCGGACCGAGATCGTGCACGGCGCGGCGGACCCCACCGCCGAGCTGTCGGTGCCCTATCGCGGCCGGGTGCTGCGGGGCGCGGAGCTGGTCGCCCAGTTGGCGGCCTGGGCCGAGCGCGGCATCCTCGAGCCGTCGGCGGCCGAGGCGGTCGGCGAGGTCGTGGCCCATCCCGAGTGGCTGGCCGCCGAGGGCCACACGGTCGTCGTCCTGGGCGCCGGCGCCGAGATGGGGCCGTTGGCCCCGCTGCTGCGCTGGGGCGCCACCGTCGCCGCCGTCGACCTGCCCCGCGAGGCCGTGTGGGAGCGGGTCCGACGCACCGCCGCGGAATCCGCCGGTCGGCTGCTGGTGCCCGTCGGCGCGGACGGCGCCGCCGGGGCCGACCTGCTGGCCGAGGTGCCCGACGTCGCAGCCTGGGCCGAAGGGCTCGACGGACGCCTGGTCGTGGGCAACTACCTCTACGCCGACGGCGCGACCCACGTCCGGGTGAGCGTGGCCGCCGACGTCCTCGGCACCCGGCTGATCGCGGCGCGGCCCGGCACCGGGCGGGCCTTCCTGGCCACTCCCACCGACGTCTTCGCGGTGCCGCGCGCCGCGGTCGAGGCCTCCAACGCGGCCTATGCGCAGCGTTCCGCGCTGGCCAAGACGCTGGGCCGACCCCTGCGCTGGGCCTCGCGCGGCCGCCTGCTCCACCGCGCCTATCCGCCCGGCGCCGACCCGGGGATCGGCGACAGCCTGGTGCCGGTCCAAGGCCCGAACTACGCGCTGGCCAAGCGGATCCAACGGTGGCGCGCCAGCGTCTCGCGGGCCGACGGCGAGCTGGTGTCCTTCCACGTGGCCCCCTCCACCCGGACCCGCTCGGTGGTGAAGAACCGCGCCCTGGCCGCCGCGTTCGCCGGCGCGCACCGCTTCGGCGTCGAGGTGTTCGAGCCGGCCACCGCCAACACGCTCATGGCCGCGCTGCTGGTGCGCGACCTCGCCCAGCCGCCCGCTCGGCACGCCCACCCCTGGCAGGACGAGGACGACGCCGCCGTCCACGGCGGCCTGTGGCGCGCGGCCTACGAGCCGCGCAGCGCGCTCGGGTTGGCTGCCGTGCTCGGCTACGGGAGCGCCCGCGGATGAGCTGTGCCTTCTGTGCCATCGCGGCGGGGGAGACGCCGGCCGACCTCGTCCTCGACGAGCCGGACGTGCTGGCCTTCCTCGACCGGCGACCGGTCTTCAAGGGCCACACCCTGCTGATCCCTCGCTCGCACGTGGAGACCCTGCCCGACCTCCCGGCCGACCAGCGCGATGGCTTCCTCGAGGCGGCCCAGCGACTCGCGGTCGCGGTGAAGGAGGGGCTGGGCGCGCAGGGGAGCTTCGTGGCGATGAACAACACGGTGAGCCAGTCGGTGCCGCACCTGCACCTGCACGTCGTCCCGCGCACCAAGGGAGACGGGCTGCGCGGATTCTTCTGGCCGCGCACCACCTACACCGAGGGCGAGGCGGCCGAGTACGCCGCGCGGTTGCGCGAGGTCCTGTAGCCCGGCCGAGCGCTCGTCTGGGCCGTGAGGCAACCTTGCCGGCGCCCACCGCGTCTACTCAGGCATGACCGACCTCCGGAACACCCTGGTCGCGACCGCGGGCATCCTGGTGCTCACCGCCCTCGCGTTCATGCTTCAGACCCCGCTCGGGGGGCGCTGACGGTTGCCCTTACGGTGGACCGGTCAGTCCCCCAGCAGAGGAGTCACCAGGAATGGGTCGTTACGACGGGCGTGTCGCCATCATCACCGGAGCAGCGCGCGGCATCGGGTTCGCCATCGCTACCCGCCTTGCCGAGGAGGGCGCCTCGGTCGCCGTCGTCGACCTCGATGAGTCCGCCGCAGCCGAGGCTGCCGGTCGTCTCCCGCTCGTGGAGGGCGCCAAGGCCATCGGCATCGGCGCCGACGTGAGCAACGCCGCCGACGTCGACGCCGCGATCGCGCGGGTCGTCGAGGAGCTCGGCGGCATCCACGTGCTGGTGAACAACGCAGGCATCACCCGCGACAACCTGCTGTTCAAGATGACCGAGGACGACTGGGACCTGGTGATGGGCGTCCACCTCAAGGGCGCCTTCTTGATGACCAAGGCCGCCCAGAAGCACTTCGTGGACCAGAAGTACGGCAAGATCCTCAACCTCTCCAGCGTCTCCGCGCTCGGGAACCGCGGCCAGGCCAACTACTCCGCGGCCAAGATGGGCGTGCAGGGCTTCACCCGCACGCTCGGCATCGAGCTCGGCCCGTTCGGCGTCAACGCCAACGCGATCGCGCCCGGCTTCATCGCCACCGACATGACCGACGCCACCGCGGCCCGCCTCAAGCTCGACGTCGAGGAGTTCCGCCGGCTCAGCGGCGAGGCCAACCCGGTCAAGCGGGTCGGCTTCCCCGAGGACATCGCCGCGACCGTCGCGTTCCTGTGCAGCGACGAGGCCTCCTACATCACCGGCCAGACGCTCTACGTCGACGGCGGCGCCACCCTCGTCTGAGCCCGGCCGACGCCCATCGGGGCCTCGGCGACGTCGACACGCCCGGCCGCCTGCGCGCGCCGGGCGTCGTCGGCGCGCACACTGGAGCCGATAGTCGACTGTTTCAGTACACGATCAGGCCCTCCGAAGAACACTTGCACCACCACTGCTTGAAGGGATCCACCGTGCGCCGCACCCGCACCGCTCTCGCCACCCTCACGACGTTGTCCGTCTGCCTGATGCTCGGGGCCTGCGGAGGCGACAAGAAGGAAGACGACTCCTCCGCGCCCGCCTCCGACGCGCCGACCTCGGAGGCCGCCGAGCCGCAGACGTGGCCGCTGACCGGTCTTCCGGTCAAGGACGGCGAGGCGGCCAAGGACCACCCGGTGTACGTCCTGAAGATGGACAACACCGCCAATAGCGCGCCCCAGCAGGGTCTCGGGTCCGCCGACCTGGTCGTCGAGGAGCTCGTCGAGGGCGGAGCCACCCGACTGGCGGCGTTCTACTACTCCAAGATCCCCGGCGACGTCGGTCCGGTGCGCTCGATGCGGGCCTCCGACATCGGCATCGTGACGCCGGCCGACGCGACCGTCGTCACCAGCGGCGCCGCCGCGCCGACGATCGCGCGCCTGAAGAAGGCCGACATCTCCTGGGTCACCGAGGGCTCGGAGGGCTTCTTCCGCGAGGACTCCCGCAGCGCGCCCTACAACCTGTTCGCCAACCTCCAAGACGTCGCGAAGGCGGCCAAGGAGAAGGCCGTGCGCCCCGAGGACTACCTGCCCTTCGGCAGCGCCGACGACCTCCCCAAGGGTCAGAAGGCGACCTCGATCACCGCGGCGTTCTCGGCCGGTCACACCACCGAGTGGACCTACCGGGACGGCACCTACGTCAACGACAACTCCTTCGCCGCCGAGGGGGACCAGTTCCCGGCCGACACGATCCTGGTGCTGCGCGTCAAGGTCGGCGACGCCGGCTACGTCGACCCCGCCGGGAACCCGGTGCCAGAGACCAAGTTCGAGGGCAGCGGCGAGGCGATGCTCTTCCACGGCGGCCGCCTGGTGCGCGGCACCTGGACCAAGGACGCCCTGGAGTCCACCATCACGCTCTCGACCAAGGAGGGCGACCTCACGGTGCCCGCCGGTCACACGTGGATCGAGCTGGTGCCGCAGGACGGCGGCGACGTCACGTTCAAGTAGCGGCGAGCGCCCTGAGACCGCCCACGATCAGGGTGAGGGCGGTCTCGTGATCGGCCGCGCCGGCCCGCAGCGCCGCTTCGAGGGCGAACGCGGTGGCAGGTGCTGCCGCGGCGGCGGGGAGCACCTCGGTCAGCAGCTCCAGCAGGCAGGCGTAGGTCGTGCGGCGCTCGTGCGCCCGGTACCGCTCGGCGCCGAGCACCGCCGGCGCGTCCTGGACGACGATGCGGGCGAAGCTCGGCTCCCCGGCGACGACGAGCAGCAGCCCGACGCCCGTCGTCGTCCGGTCCCACGGATCGGCGATGCCGGCGCACCGACCGCGGACCCGGTCGGCCGCCCCGGTGCCGAGGCGCTCGACGACGGCCTCGAAGAGGGCCTGCTTGCCGGAGTAGTGGTGATACAGCGCACCCTTGCTCACCCCGGCCGCGGCCACGATCAGCTCCAACCGGGCCTCGGCGTATCCCGCCCTCGCGAACGTCGTCTCGGCGGCCTCGAGCAGCGCCTCCCGCGTCGCCGCCGCGGGATCGGGCAGCGAATCGCTCGGCGTCGGCACCGCGACAGCCTAGGCGGTAGGCGGCATCTGGGCAGGCGAGTCTGCGCACAGCCGCGCCGGCTCGGCGTCGGCCCGACCAGCGGGGTCGTTGGCCTCGGGGCCCGCACGGGTCATGATGGGGCGGTGAGCGATCTGCGGGCGGGGATGCTGCTCGTGGCGACCCCTGCCATCGGCGACCCGAACTTCGCCGAGACGGTGGTGCTCCTCCTCGACGTCGACGACGACGGCGGCTCGGTGGGCGTCATCTTGAACCGGCCCACCGGGCTGGCGGTCTCCGAGGTGCTCGGCGGGTGGGGCGAGGTCGTCGACGAGCCCGAGGTGCTCTTCCAGGGCGGTCCCGTGGAGACCGACGGCGCGCTCGCGGTGGCCCTGCGTCGCAGCGACGACGACGGCGTCCTCGGCATGCGCGCGGTGGTCGACCGCCTCGCGCTGCTCGACCTCGACACCCCCGTCGAGCTGGTGGGCGACGAGATCGACGGGCTGCGCATCTTCGCCGGCTACGCCGGCTGGGGGGCCGGCCAGCTCGACCGGGAGATCGAGGAGGGCAGCTGGTACGTCGTCCCGGGCATCGCGCCCGACGTGTTCCGCAGCGACACCTCGACGCTGTGGCGCGACGTCCTGCGTCGTCAGCCGGGCGATCTCGCGCTGTACTCCACGCGCCCGCTGGACCCGGGGCTGAACTGAGCGATGGACCACACCCGGGGAGTTCGTGGGCGACGCAGCCCGCGACTACCCTGGGAGCCGTGACCTCCTCATTCGGCTTCGGCACCTCGACCGACACCAAGGTGCGCGAGGAGGAGCGCACGGTCCCCACCGACGAGGGCGATCACGAGCGGTTCTCGCACTATGTGGAGAAGGACAAGCTCACCGAGGCGATGGTGATGGGCACGCCCGTGGTGGCCCTGTGCGGCAAGGTGTGGGTGCCCAGCCGGGCGCCGGAGAAGTTCCCGGTCTGCCCGGAGTGCAAGGAAGTCTGGGAGAGCCTCCGCGACGACTCGGGCTCCGGCGAGTGACGGGCGCGCCCCGACCTCACGACGACGCGCACCTCACCTCGGCACTCACCCCGGCGTGGCCGGAGCGTGCGGCGTGGGGCACCGCGACGTCGTTGCGCGCCTGGCAGAGCGCGGCGATGTCGGACTACTTCGCCCGCAGCCCGCGTGACTTCCTGGCCGTCGCGACGCCCGGCGCCGGCAAGACCACGTTCGCGCTCTCGGTGGCCGCCGAGCTGATCGGACGCCGCGTGGTCGACCGGGTCACCGTCGTCGCCCCCACCGAGCACCTCAAGCTCCAGTGGGCCGAGGCGGCCGCGAAGGCCGGCATCCCGCTCGACCCGACGTACTCGGCGGGCAAGGGCAAGATCTCCAGCGACTACCTCGGCATCGCGGTCACCTACGCCGGGGTCGCGGTGAACCCGCTGGCGCTGCGGATCCGCACCGAGCGGTTCAAGACCCTGGTGATCCTCGACGAGGTGCACCACGCCGGCGACGCGCTCTCGTGGGGCGAGGGCATCCGGGAGGCCTTCGAGCCGGCCACCCGCCGCCTGGCGCTCACCGGGACGCCGTTCCGCTCGGACGTGAACCCGATCCCGTTCGTGACCTACGCGCCCGGCGACGACGGGATCCCGCGCTCGGTGGCCGACTACACCTACGGCTACGGGCACGCCCTGGCCGATCACGTCGTCCGTCCGGTGCTCTTCCTGGCCTACTCCGGTGAGATGTCATGGCGCACCCGCGCCGGCGACGAGGTCGCCGCGCGTCTGGGCGAACCGCTCACCAAGGACATGACCAACCAGGCGCTGAGGACCGCGCTCGATCCGGCCGGCTCGTGGATCCCGACCGTGCTCGAGGCCGCCGACAAGCGCCTGACCGAGGTGCGCCGGCACGTCCCCGACGCCGGCGGACTCGTGATCGCCACCGACCAGGACGCCGCCCGCTCCTACGCCAAGACCCTGCGCGCGATCACCGGCGAGGCGCCCACCGTCGTCCTGTCGGATGAGAAGGCGGCCTCGAAGAAGATCACCGCGTTCACCGACAGCGACTCGCGCTGGATGGTCGCGGTCCGGATGGTCTCCGAGGGCGTCGACGTGCCGCGCCTGGCGGTCGGCGTGTTCGCCACCACCACCTCGACGCCGTTGTTCTTCGCCCAGGCGATCGGCCGCTTCGTCCGCGCACGCTCACGTGGCGAGACCGCCTCGATCTTCCTCCCGTCGGTACCCGTCCTCCTCGGCCACGCCGCCGAGATGGAGGTCGAGCGCGATCACGTGCTGGGCAGGCGGGTCACCGACGAGGACGACATCTTCGCCGCCGAGAACGACCTGCTCGCCCAGGCCGAGGCGGGGGAGTCGGCCTCCGACGAGCAGGACGCGCTGCCCTTCGAGGCCCTCGGCTCCGAGGCCCGCTTCGACCACGCCCTCTACGACGGCGACATGTACGGCTCGGAGGAGGAGATGGACTTCCTCGGCATCCCCGGCCTGCTCGAGCCCCAGCAGATGCGCGACCTGCTCCAGCAGCGCCAGGCCGCCGGGGCCCGGTCGCAGAAGGCTCGGGAGGCCGACGCACGTCGCGCTGCCGCCGAGGGTGCGGCGAGCGCCGGCGACAGCCTCGCCGAGGTGAGCACCCACGAGCAGCTCGCCGTCCTGCGCCGGGAGCTCAACGGGCTCGTCGGGGCCTGGCACCACCGCACCGGCCAGCCCCACGGCGTCATCCACGCCGCGCTGCGCAAGGAGTGCGGCGGTCCCGCGGCCGCGGTCGCCAACGCCGGCCAGCTGCGCGCCCGCATCGACCGGGTGCGTGAGTGGGCCCTGCGCAGGACCAGCTGACCCACCCCGGTCGCACCGAGGCGGCCTATCGGGTCGCCGACTCCGCAGGGATGGCACCCGGCCCGGGACGCGGCGCGGCCTCACGGTGGTCGGCGAGGGTGTGCCCCTCGGCGCAGACGAGCCGGGTGTGGACGGGCGCCTCGCAGCCGCGGTGGGCGATCTCGACCGGTGGGCCCTCGGCGTCCGCGTAGTAGCGCGCGCCCCACTCGGCGACGGCGACCAGCACGGGGTACAGCTCGAAACCCTTGGGAGTGAGCCGATACTCGTGTCGCTCGCGGCCGCGCTCGGGCCGGTAGGGGACCCGGTGCAGGATGTCGTGCTCCACCAGGAGCGCCAATCGGTTGCTGAGCACCTGGCGCGAGATGCCGGAGTGATGCTGGATGTCGTCGAAGCGGCGCACCCCGTTGAACACCTCGCGGAGCACGAGCAACGTCGACTTCTCGCCGAGCACCGCCATCGCGCGGGAGATCTGGCAGTTCGCCGTCGACCACGCGAGAGCCGGAGGGGCGTCGGTTGACGTCATGGCACCACTCTAGGTCTTGTTGACAGACTCAGCCAGGCCAGGCACGCTGAGTCCATGACCGAGACTCAGGATCGCACCGGCCGCACGCCCGACCTCTCCGCCATGGACGGCTTCGAGCAGCTCAGCGCGATCTTCGACGGCACCCTGCCCCCGGCGCCGATCGCCGAGACCATCGGGATGGTCGACTTCACCGGCGAGCGCGGTTCGATCACGGTGGGACTCGACCCCGAGCGCCGGCACTACAACCCGATCGGCACCGTGCACGGCGGAGTCATCTCCACCCTGCTCGACACCGCCGCGGCCTGCTCGGTGCACTCCACGCTGGCGGCCGGTGAGTCCTACACCTCGCTCGACCTCACCGTGAAGTTCCTCCGCCCGGTCACCGTCGAGTCCGGACGGCTGCGGTGCGTCGGCTCGGTGCTGCAGCGTGGACGTCGCACCGCCCTCGCCCAGGCCGAGCTCTTCGATGCCGAGGGCCGCCTCGTCGCCTACGCCACGTCGTCCTGCATGATCCTCACCTGAGCCGATCTATGACGTCGGGTGCGAGGGTGAGGACGCCGAGCGCCAGTCCGCCGAGGTTCGCCACGAGCAGCAGGACGCACCAGGCCGCGCCCGGGAGGCGGGTCAGGCGCGCGAGCTGGTCGGGGTCGGAGGTGCGGCTGCGACGTCGTCCGGCGGCGAGGAGCTCGACCAGCGGCACCGGTGCGGCGATCAGCAGCAGCCAGGCGACCAGGTAGGCGACCGTCGACTGCGCCTCGGGCGGTGCCGACCAGGTGAGCGCGCCCAGGCCGAGGCCCGCGAGCACGAGCAGGGCCGCGCCGTACCAGTTGCGCACCCAGGCGAGGAGCGCGAGCACGAGGGCGAGCAGGGCCCACAACATCGCGATCCCTCGGCCGGCGGCGAGCAGTGCCGCCGCGCCCAGGCCGACCGCCGCCGGCGCGAGATAGCCGGCGGCCAGCATCGCGACCATGCCCGGGCCGGTCGGGCGGCCCTTGCTCAAGGTGACCCCCGAGGTGTCTGCGTGCAGCCGGACGCCCTGCAGCCGCCGTCCGACGAGGACGGCCACCACGGCATGCCCGGCCTCGTGGATGGCGGTGATCCCCAGGCGCACCCGCCGCCACGTCGCGGGCACCAGCACGAGGAGGAGGGCGATCACGCCGGTGCCGAGGACCACTCCCGGGTCGGGGACCGGCCGCACCTCGCTCACCCGATGCCAGAAGTCCTCCAACCAGGTCACGCCTGACCCGCTACCTGACCCGCCAGTGGCAGCACGCGATAGGGCACCTGTGTCGCCAGGGCCATCACGGTCGAGGCGCGCTGGACGCCGCCCACCGCGACCACGCGGTCGATGACTCGTTGCAGGTCGGTGTTGGAACGGGAGACGACTCGGCACCACAGGTCGCCCGTGCCGGTGATGGTGTAGGCCTCCAGCACCTCCGGGATGGTGGCCAGATGCTCGGCGACGGCCTGATGCCCGGTCAGCTGACTGATCTCGAGGGTGAGGAAGGCGGTCACCGGATAGCCGAGGGCCTCGGGCGACAGCTCGGGTCCCCAGCCGGTGATGACGCCGGTCGACACCAGCTTGTCCAGCCTGGCCTGCACGGTGCCCCGCGCGACGCCGAGTCGCCGCGAGGCCTCCAGGACCCCGACCCGTGGTTCCGCGGCGAACAGATTGATCAGGGTGCGGTCCAGATCGTCCACGCGCTCCCACTCCTTTGGGCAAGTTGTACAACTGGGTGGCCCACTGTTGCACAGGTTGTCGACAGCAGGGACGCTGATGGCATGACGCTGACCCCTGACGAACTCAAGGCAGACCTCACCCTCGACCAGCTCAAGGAGCTCGTCGGCCTGATCGAGTACGACGCCAGCAGCGACCCGTTCCCGGTCACCGCGCTCGATGCGGTGTGCTTCGTCGTCGGCAACGCCACCCAGACCGCCACCTTCTACCAGCTGGCCATGGGGATGGACCTCGAGGCCTACCGCGGCCCCGAGACCGGGGTGCGCGACTCCAAGTCCTACGTCCTGCGCAGCGGCAGTGCCCGCTTCGTATTCACCGGCGGGGTGCAGCCCGACAGTCCGCTGCACGACACCCACCGCAAGCACGGCGACGGCGTGGTCGACCTCGCCCTGGAGGTTCCCGACGTCGACAAGTGCATCGATCACGCCCGTTCGGTCGGCGCCACGGTGCTCGTCGAGCCGCACGACGTCACCGACGAGCACGGCACGGTCCGCATGGCCGCGATCGCGACCTACGGCGAGACCCGGCACACGCTCATCGACCGCAGCCGCTACTCCGGTCCCTACCTTCCCGGCTACGAGGCCCGCACCACCACGGTCACCCGCCAACAGGGGCACCCCAAGCGGCTCTTCCAGGCGATCGATCACTGCGTCGGCAACGTCGAGCTCGGCCGGATGGACGAGTGGGTCGACTTCTACAACCGGGTCATGGGCTTCACCAACATGGCCGAGTTCATCGGCGACGACATCGCCACCGACTACTCGGCGCTGATGAGCAAGGTCGTGGCCAGCGGCAACCACCGGGTCAAGTTCCCGCTCAACGAGCCGGCCATCGCGAAGAAGAAGTCGCAGATCGACGAGTACCTCGAGTTCTACGACGGCGCCGGCTGCCAGCACATCGCGCTGGCCACCAACGACATCCTGCGCACCGTCGACATCCTGCGCGCGAACGGGATCGAGTTCCTCGACACCCCCGACTCCTACTACGACGACCCCGAGCTGCGCGCCCGCATCGGCGAGGTGCGCGTGCCGATCGAGGAGCTGAAGAAGCGCAAGATCCTCGTCGACCGAGACGAGGATGGCTACCTCCTCCAGATCTTCGCCAAGCCGATGGGCGACCGCCCGACGGTGTTCTACGAGTTCATCGAGCGACACGGCTCGCTCGGCTTCGGCAAGGGCAACTTCAAGGCCCTCTTCGAGGCGATCGAGCGCGAGCAGGAGCAGCGCGGCAACCTCTGAGGCCGATCCTCGACGAGGGTGTGACACCGCTACGCGGATTGTCACACCCTCGTCGTCGTGTGGGATCCGGCTCGTGTGGGATCCGGCTTCGTACGGGATCCGCCTCGCACGGGATCCGCCCCGTGCGAGATCGCCTACGTCGCCGATCCCACTGGCAGGATTCCGCGCATGGCGACCTACGTCGCGCTGCTGCGCGCGATCAACCTCGGTGCGAGACGGAAGTTCCCCAAGGAGGCGATCATCGCCGCCACCGAGGGGGCGGGCTTCACCGACGTCGCCACGCACATCAACACCGGGAACGTCAGACTCGCCACCACCATGCGCTCGCTCGCACGCATCGAGGAGCGGCTCGAGACCGCCTATGCCGCCGATCGCGGCTTCGAGGTGCCCTCGATCGTGTTCCCGGTCGCAGAGCTCCGGGGGATCGCGGCGGACGCCGACGCGATCGGCGAAGGGCATGCCGGACGCCACTATGTGTCGTTCCTGCGAGACGAGCCGGATGCCGAGGCGCGCGCAGCCTTGGAGGAGCGCAGCTCCGAGGCCGAGCGGGTCGTGCTGCGCGGTCGCGCGGTGCACCTGCTCCTCGGCGAGAACTACCACGAGGCCAGGCTCAACAACGCGGTCGTCGAACGCCATCTCGGCGTCGCGACGAACCGCAACGTCACGGTGCTGCGGGCTCTGGCGCAGCGATGGTGCTAGCTTCCCCGGCCCGCGGCAGTCGTCGCACGGCGGGGGAGAGCAGCGCCAGGAGGCAGATCACGACGTAGAGGGCGCCACTGACCATCAGGACGTCGGCGTAGCCGAACGCGACCGCCAGCGGACCGATCGCCAACTGCCCGATCGGCATCGCGATGAACGAGCCGAGCATGTCGTAGGAGGAGACCCGCGAGAGCATCTCGTCGGGCACGTTCTCCTGCATCGCGAGGTTCCAGCCCATGCCGAACACCTCGGTGCCCGCGCCGGCGACGAAGGTCGCGACGATGAGGACGATCAGCGTCGGATGGGCACCCAGTACGAAGATGGGAACGCCGAGCAGCGAGATCCCGAGCATGCCCCACAGCAGCGGACGCTGCAGCGGGACGCGCAGCATCACCACGGTCATCGCCAGCAGGCCGATGGCCTCCGCGGAGAGGACCAGGCCCCAGCCCTTCTCGCCGATCGTGTCCTTGGCGTGCAGCGGGCCGAGGGTGAACCAGGCGCCGGCGTGGATGGCGTTGAGGGCGCCGAAGGCGAGCACCACCACCCACAGCCACTGCGTCGAGCGCACGAACGTCCAGCCCTCCCGCAGCTCGGTCCAGGTGCTCGTCGTCCCGGAGCGCTCACGTGGGGGCAGGGCCACGAAGCCGAGCAGGAACGCGCTGAGCAGCCAGGTGAGCCCGTCGACCGCCAGCGCCCACCCCGGACCCACGCCGACGACGAGCAGGGCGCTGATCGTGGGCCCGACGATGACCAGGCCCGAGCGCACCAGAGACATCAGGGCGTTGGCCCGCTGCAGCTCCGAGCGGGGCACCAGTGAGGGCATGATGCCCGCCATCGCCGGCATCCCGGCCGCGGAGACGACGCCGTGGACCGCGCTGAGCGCGATCAGCATCCACAGCTCGGCGGCGCCGAGGATCACCAGCGCGGCGATGAGTCCCTGGCTGGCCGCCGAGGTCAGGTTCGAGACCTGCATCACCAGGGTCCGGGGGAACCGGTCGGCGAGCACCCCGCCCCACAGGAGTAGGACGACCATCGGGATCGTGTGCGCGGCCAGGACGTAGCCGAGGGCGGCGGGATCGTCGTCGGTGACCTCGAGCACGGCGAAGGCCAGCGCGACCGAGGCCATCGCATTGCCGAGGGTGTTGACGAACCGGGCGCCGAAGTAGAAGCGGAAGTTGCGCTCGCGCAGCGGCGCGAGCGACTCGCGCCAGGTCATCGGCGCTCCTCCGGTTCCGGGTCGTCGGTGGTCATCTCGAAGGCCCAGGTGGTCAGGCTGACGTGGAGCGTGCCCTCGGTGTGCGGAGCGCGGTTCGCCTCGTGCAGCACCATCGACGCCTCCTCGAGCAGTGTCAGCGCGCGCGCCCACGCCGAAGGGTCGACCCAGCCCTCGAGGTCGGCGGAGCGACCGCTGCCGGCGCCCTGGCGGCGACGCAGCAGCCGCCGCTCCACCTCCTGGGCGGTCGCCCGCAGGTAGAGAAGCTGATCTTCGTCGGTGGGTGGGCCGCCGGCGGCGTGCCGGCCGTTGCGCTCGTGCGGGTAGCGGTAGCGCTTGGCCACGCCACCCCGGATCTTCTCCTCGCCCTCGACCACGATCTCGTCGGCAGCGAGGAGGTGACGCAGGTGGTAGGACGCGTTGGCGTGGGTGAGGTCCAGCGCGCGCGCGACCTCGGCGGCGCTCATCGCGCTGCCGGTGAGCAGGGAGAGGATGCGCAGGCGCACCGGGTGAGCCACCGCGCGCAGGGCGCTCACGTCGGCGCGATCGTCATCGTTCACGGGACCCTCCAAGATCTGTTGGAGAGTTCATCGTGCGCGCAGCCGGGCTGACTGTCAAATGGTTCTTTGGGAGTTCAATCTCCGCGGAAGGTCGGTGAGCGCCCCTCGGTGAACGCGGCGATCCCCTCCGAGGCGTCCTCGGTGCGCAGCAACAGCTCCTGCGAGCGATGCTCACGCTCCAGTGCTGCGTCGAGATGGGCCAGCGTGGCGGCATTGATCGCGCGCTTGGTGGCGGTCTGGGCGAGCGGCGGACCGGCCCGCAGCTGCTCCACCACGGCCTCGACCTCGGCCTCGAACTCGTCGTCGGTCGACAGGTGTGTGATGAGTCCTGCCTCGAAGGCCTCGGCCGCGGAGAGTGGCTCTGCCAGCAGGCCCATCCGCATCGCGCGGGGGCGTCCGATCGCCGCGGCGACGGTGGCCGAGGCGCCGCCGTCGATCATCAGGCCGACCCGGGCGAACGGCAGCAGGAACCTCGCCGACTCGCGCGCGACGATGAGGTCGCAGGCCAGGGCGAGAGAGCACGAGACGCCGGCAGCGATCCCGTTGACCGCCGCCACGACCGGCTTGTCACTTGCCACCACGGCACGGATCAGGCGGGTCGCGACGTCCATCGCGCCGGGGCCCAGGCGGTCCTCGGCGCGGCCGTCGCCCGCGCTCCCCAGGTCGGCGCCGGACGAGAACGCACGGCCGGTGCCGGTGAGGACGACGACGCGGACGTCGTCACGCGAGTTCGCTAGCTCCAGCGTCTCGGCCAGGCCGCGTGCCAGGTCGCCGCTGAGGGCGTTGAGCACCTCGGGCCGGTTCAGACGCAGCCGGAGCACGGAGTCGGAGAGGTCGACGTCGAGGTCGGGCATGGTCGCGAGTGTGCCACCATGAGGATGTGTCCGCCGCCAGTCCTGTCGAGGTCGATCCGGGGCTCGAGACCACTCCGGAGTACGACGACATCACCGTCCTGGCCTCACCCTGGGTCACCATCGTGTGGAACGACCCGGTCAACTTGATGTCCTATGTCACCTACGTCTTCCAGAAGCACTTCGGCTACGCCAAGAAGAAGGCCGAGAAGCTGATGATGGAGGTCCACCAGGACGGCAAGTCGGTGGTGAGCACGGGCAGCCGCGAGGAGATGGAGCGCGACGTCCAGGCCATGCACGAGTACGGCCTGTGGGCCACCCTGTCGAAGTCGGAGTGACCCGGTGAGCGGCTTCACCCGACACCGCCGCAGCCGGCGCGTCATCGCGACCTTCAGCGGCTTCGAGGCCGATCTCCTGCGCTCGCTGGCCGGGCAGGTGGTCGAGCTGCTGCGCAACGAGTCCGCAATACCCGACGAGGACCGCGACCCCCTCGAGGCGCTCATGGACTTCTCCGGGCCCACGACCGAACCCGAGGATCCGGTTCTGCTCCGGCTGTTCCCCACCGCCTATGCCGACGACGCTGAGGCCGCCTCGGAGTTCCGGCGCTTCACCGAAGGCTCCCTGCGTGACGGCAAGGCGCGCGCGGCCTCCTCGATCATCGACCACCTCCAGGACGCCGGACTCCCGCCCCAGCTGGAGGAGAACGGCTTGATGATCGACGTCGAGCTCGACGAGGCCGCCGCGGAGACCTGGCTACGGGCTTTCAACGACATCCGGTTGGCGCTCGCGACGCGGCTCGGCGTGGAGGAGGGAGACGAGGAGTACTGGTACTCGCTCCCCGACGAGGATCCGCGGGCCCAGGCGCACGACATCTACGAGTGGATCGGCTACCTCCAGGAGACCCTGGTCCGCGCACTGACCCGCTGAATCCGGACCGAGGCTCGCCTCGTCCCGCGCCCTGTCCCGCGACGCGGGCTCGGTCGGGCGGCGCGCCCGTCGCCGCCTAGGCTGGATGGGTGCTGACGATCGACCAGGCCACCTACGACGCGATCGTGGCCCATGCCCGCCGTGACCACCCCGACGAGGCCTGCGGCATCGTCGCCGGCCCCGAGGGCAGCGACCGGCCCGAGCGCCTGGTCGAGATGATCAACGCCGCCGGCAGCCCGACGTTCTACGAGTTCGACTCCACCGAACTACTCGCGCTCTACAAGCAGATGTGGGCCAACGACGAGGAGCCGGTCGTGGTCTACCACTCCCACACCGCCACCGAGGCCTACCCCAGCGTGACCGACATCGGGCTCGCCAGCGAGCCCGGGGCCCACTACGTGCTCGTGAGCACTCGCGAGCACGGGAATAACGAGGGCCCGGTGGAGTTCAGGTCTTACAGAATCATCGACGGCGAGGTGACCGAGGAAGAGGTCGCCGTTGTCGCCGCACTCCCCGAGAACTAGGAGCATCACCGCTATGGCCATCGAGGTCCGGATCCCCACCATCCTGCGCACCTACACCGGCGGCGAGAAGGCCGTCGACGGAGCCGGGGACACCCTGAGCGCGCTCATCGACGACCTCGAGGGCAACCACCCCGGCATCAAGGACCGCCTCGTCGAGTCCAAGGACGACAAGATCGAGCTGCGCCGGTTCGTCAACGTCTACGTCAACGACGAGGACGTGCGGTTCATCGGTGGTCTCGACGCCGAGCTCAGCGACGGCGACCAGGTCGTCGTCCTCCCGGCCGTTGCCGGAGGGTGACAGACTCCTGCGCATGACCGGTCGCCGCACCTTCGTCCTCATCGACGGGGAGAACATCGACGCCACCCTCGGCAACTCGGTCCTCGGGCGGCGTCCGCTGCCCGAGGAGCGCCCCCGTTGGGAGCGGGTCACCTCCTTCATCGAGGAGGAGTGGCAGCAGCCGGTCACCGGGCTGTTCTTCCTCAACGCCAGCAACGGCAACCTGCCCACCGGGTTCGTCCAGGCGCTGCTGGCGATGGACTACCGGCCGATCCCGCTGTCGGGGCGCGCCGACGAGAAGGTCGTCGACATCGGCATCCTGCGCACCCTCGAGGCGCTGCGCGATCGTGAGGACGCCGACGTCGTCCTCGGCAGCCACGACGCCGACTTCGCCGAGGAGCTCGGCGCATTGCTCGGGGACGGGCGTCGCGTCGGCGTGCTCGGCTTCCGCGAGTTCACCAGCACCCAGCTGGGTCACGACGGGATCTCGCACTTCGATCTCGAGTACGACGTCCGTGCCTTCAACGCCGAGCTCCCGCGGGTGCGGATCATCCCGCTCGCCGAGTTCGACCCGACCTTCTTCCTGCGCTGATGGCACCCGGCTCCTCGCGCTCGCCGGTCGGATCGGGCCCCGGCTTCGTCCGAGGCGTCCCGAATGCGGTCGGTCGCGGTCGGGATCGCGTGCGCGGGCTGTTCCGTCACCGATTCCCCACCGTGGCCGTCACCGGGATGACCGGCGTCGGCAAGACCGAGCTGGTCGACCACCTGTGCGGGCGCGCCGCGCCCGAGGGCACCTCGGAGTCGGGATCGGCGGTGATGGAGCGACGTGTGAGCCGTGACCGCCGACTGCGCGGCTTCCGGTTCCGTGTCGTTCCTGGCGAGAACGCCGCCACCCGCCTCGGCGCGCTCGACGAGGTGTTCCACGACGAGCCGGTCGACGGCGTCCTGCACGTGGTCGCCAACGGCTATGCCACCGGCCGCCGGCCGGCAGGCACCACCGGCGCCGCCGTCGTCGACCGTGACGAGCAGCTCGCCCGTGAGCTGGAGGACTGGACGGTCACCGCGCACCGGATCGCCGCGATGGCGGTCCGTCGCCCGCACCCGACCTGGCTGGTCATCGTCGTCACCAAGGTCGACCTCTACGCCGACGACGTCGATGCCGTCGTGCGGTCCTACTCACCCGGGAGTGGGACGCCGTTCGGTGACCGGCTCGACGACCTGCGGGCGCTGGCCGGTGCGGCGAAGCTCTCGATCGACGTCCTTCCGGCGTGCAGTCACCTCGACGGCACGGCGATCTCGCCCGATCGGCGGGATGCCTATCTGGCCGCCCTCGAGAACCGGATGGCCCAGCTCTCCGGCCACGTGTGAGCGCGAGCGCCTTCGTGCCGGATCGCTCACGTGGGGGATCCCGCACGTAGCGGACCGGCTACGCGGTGGACCGGCCACGTAGTGGAACACCTGGGCCAGCCCGTTCCCCACCGAGGCGATCCGCTACGAGTCGGCACCTGGCCCGATGCGATCCCGCTCCGCGGCGTCCGGCGACGGTCCGCACCGGCCGGGTGTCATGCTGGACCAGTGCGGTACGACAACCTGCTGGCCTCCGTCGGTGGCACCCCGCTGGTCGGGCTGCCCCGCCTCTCGCCGAGCCCCGACGTCAGGTTGTGGGCCAAGCTCGAGGATCGCAACCCCACCGGCTCCATCAAGGACCGCGCCGCACTGATGATGATCGAGGAGGCCGAGAAGGACGGCACCCTCCGCCCGGGCTGCACGATCTTGGAGCCGACCTCGGGCAACACCGGGATCTCGCTGGCGATGGCGGCCAAGCTCAAGGGCTACCGCATCGTGTGTGTGATGCCCGAGAACACCTCCGAGGAGCGCCGCCAGCTCCTGCGGATGTGGGGTGCGGAGATCATCTCCTCACCGGCCGCCGGCGGGTCGAACGAGGCGGTGCGGGTGGCCAAGCAGGTCGCGGCCGAGCATCCGGACTGGGTGATGCTCTACCAGTACGGCAACGCCGCGAACGCCCGCGCGCACGAGCTGGGCACCGGTCCCGAGCTGCTGACCGACCTCCCCTCGATCACGCACTTCGTCGCCGGGCTCGGCACGACCGGCACCCTGATGGGGGTCTCTCGCTTCTTCCGGGAGGCGAAGCCCGAGGTCCGGATCGTGGCGGCCGAGCCGCGCTATGGCGAGCTGGTCTACGGCCTACGGAATCTCGACGAGGGCTTCGTGCCCGAGCTCTACGACGCCGAGCTCATCGACTCGCGGTTCTCGGTCGGCCCGCGTGACGCCGTGCGCCGAGTGCGGGAGCTGCTCGAACTCGAGGGCATCTTCGCGGGCATCTCCACCGGCGCCATCCTGCATGCCGCGCTCGGCCAGGCGGCCAAGGCCGTGAAGGCGGGGGAGAGCGCCGACATCGCCTTCGTCGTCGCCGACGGCGGATGGAAGTACCTCTCGACCGGCGCCTACGAGGGCACCGTCGACGAGGCCGAGGAGCGCCTGGAAGGACAGCTCTGGGCGTGAGCCCGGGTGGGCCAGCACCCGCATGACCCTCGCCGGCCCGGTCCTGTCCGCACTTCGGTTGCACGCCGAGCGCCGCGCCCCAGCCAGCACGTAGGGTGACGGCGTGCGCGAGATCGTCGTCTTCAGCGGCAGCGCCCATCGCGCGCTCGCCTCCGCCATCTGCGAACGACTCGGCGTCCCGCTCTCGCCGGTCGAGATGACCAGGTTCAGCAACGACTGCCTCCAGGCGCAGTTGCAGGCCAACTGCCGCCAGCGCGACGTCTACCTGGTCCAGCCGCTGGTCCCCCCGACCCAGGAGCACCTCATGGAGCTGCTCCTCATGATCGACGCCGCCCGCGGCGCCTCGGCCGCGAAGATCACCGCGGTCATCCCGTACTACGCCTACGCCCGCTCGGACAAGAAGGACGCCTCGCGTCTGTCCATCGGAGGGCGTCTGGTGGCAGACCTGCTCGCGACCGCCGGCGTCGACCGAGTCATCACGATGACCCTGCACGCTCCGCAGGTACACGGATTCTTCTCGGTCCCGGTCGACCACCTCACCGCTCTCGGCGTCCTGGCCGACCACTTCATCGGCCAGGACCTCACCGACGCGGTCGTGGTCTCACCGGACTTCGGCAATGCCAAGACCGCGACCCAGTTCGCTCGCCTGCTCGGGCTTCCCGTCGCGGCGGGCAGCAAGAAGCGGCTGGCCGACGACAGGGTCGTCATCGACGCGATCGTGGGCGATGTCAGCGGTCGGCGCGCGATCGTGCTCGACGACGAGATCGCCACCGGCGGTTCGATCGTCGAGCTCCTCGACCGGCTCCGTGACCAGGGCTGCACCGAGGCCTCGGTCGCCTGCACCCACGGGCTGTTCGTCGGCAAGGCCGTCGAACGGCTGCGCGGCCACCCGATGATCCGCGAGGTGGTCTCCACCGACACCGTCCCGGCGCCCATGGTCGCTGCCGACTGGCCCGAGCTCGTCGTCCGCTCGGTGGATGGGCTCCTGGCCGAGGCGGTCGCCCGCGTGCACGCCGGTGAGTCGGTGAGCAGCCTGTTCGACGACGTGGACCCCACCCTCGGCACCCCGCAGCCGCGGCTGTTCGACTGACCCGGGCAGCGGAGTCCGCCACCGAGATCCCGGTCACGATGCCTTCGTGGGTCGGGGACGACGCCGTACCGTTACGCCTGTGTCTGATCCGATCGCGCCTCGGTGGCCCCGCGGCGCCGAGTCTTCCGAGGCGCCGATCGGCATCTTCGACTCCGGTTTCGGGGGCCTCACCGTGGCCAGGTCCGTCATCGACCAGCTTCCACACGAGTCTCTGCTCTATGTCGGCGACACCGCGCGTCAGCCCTACGGGCCCAAGCCGATCGGCGAGGTCCGCGAGTACGCCCTGGAGTGCCTCGACCACCTGGTCGACCAGGGCGTGAAGGCTCTCGTGATCGCCTGCAACTCAGCGAGCGCGGCGATGCTGCGCGATGCACGTGAGCGCTACGACGTGCCGGTGGTCGAGGTGATCTATCCCGCCACCCGCAGGGCCGTCGCCGCCACGCGCTCGGGCCGGATCGGTGTGATCTGCACTGCCGCGACCGCCGAGTCGATGGCCTACGACGATGCCTTCGCCGCCGCACCCCAGGTCCGCCTCACGACGCGCGCATGCCCCTCCTTCGTCGACTTCGTGGAGGCGGGCATCACCGCCGGCGACGAGCTGATCACCGCCGCCCACGAGTACCTCGACCCGCTGAGCGCGGCCGGCGTCGACACCCTGATCCTCGGGTGCACGCATTACCCGTTGCTCACCGGCGTCATCTCCTACGTCATGGGCGACGACGTCACGCTGGTGAGCAGTGCCGAGGAGTGTGCCAAGGACGTGTACCGGATGCTGGCCGACACCGGACTGATGCGCGAGTTCGGAGCCCCGGTGTACCGGTTCGTCACCACCGGCTCGCCCGAGGAGTTCGAGCGCATCGGACGACGTTTCCTCGGCCCCGAGATGGTCGAGGCCGGTCAGTTCGTCGGCGGGCTGGTCTCGTGAGGCTCACCGTCGTGGGGTGCTCGGGCTCGTACCCGGGTCCCGATTCCCCAGCCAGCTGCTACCTGATCGAGGCCGACGGTCCCGACGGCGATCCCGCGTCTGGCGGATCCCGCACGTGGCGGATCCTGGTCGACCTCGGCAACGGCGCGCTCGGGGCGCTGCACCGGTACGTCGATCCGGGATCCATCGACGCCGTCCTGATCAGCCACCTTCATGCCGATCACTGCCTCGACCTCTGCGGTTACTACGTGCTGCGCAAGTACCACCCCGACGGCGAGCTGCCCCAGATCCCAGTCTACGGGCCGGCCGGCATCGCAGCCCGGATGGCGCGCGCCTACGACCTCCCCGAGGACCCCGGCATGACTGAGGAGTTCGAGTTCCGCGAGTACGACGCGTCCTTCGCTGTCGGACCGTTCGCCATCGAGCCCGTGGCGGTCGATCATCCGGTCGAGGCGTTCGGGCTGCGGATCAGCGCCGACGGCGCCACCATCGGCTACAGCGGCGACACGGCCCCGTGTGCAGGGGTCGACCGGGTTGCGGCCGGGGCATCGCTCTTCTTGTGCGAGGCCTCTTTCCGGGCCGACGCGCCCAACCCCGACGGGGTGCACCTCACCGGGGTCGACGCCGGCGAGATCGCCACTCGTGGCGGCGCTCACCGGCTCGTCCTGACCCACATCCCGCCGTGGTACGACGCCGAGGATCTCGGCGCCGAGGCCCGCACCACCTTCGCCGGACCGATCGCCCTGGCGCGAGCGGGCGAGACCTACCAGGTCTGAGCGACCGGGGCGAACCTCTCCCGGTCAGGCGAGTCGCGACATCCCACCCGACACGCATCGGGCAGAGTGTCCGCATGATCAGCGTGGAGGGCCTGACTCGCACCTATGGCAGCTTCGTCGCGGTCGACAACGTCACCTTCACCTGCCAGCCCGGGCGGGTCACCGGATTCCTCGGACCCAACGGCGCCGGCAAGACCACCACGATGCGGATCCTGGTGGGGCTGACCCCGGCCACCCACGGTCGCGCGACCATCGGCGGCCTCGAGTACCGCGACATCGACAATCCAGGGCGCCACGTGGGCGTGCTCCTCGACGCAGGTGCCCAACATGGTGGTCGCACCGGCCGGGAGATCCTCACCCTCGGTGCCCTGGCGATGGGCCTTCCCCGGTCCCGGGTCGACGAGATGCTGCACCTGGTCTCCTTGACGCCCGAGGAGGCCGGACGGCGGCTGCGCAACTACTCCCTCGGCATGAAGCAGCGACTCGGGATCGCCCACGCGCTGCTCGGGGACCCCCAGGTGCTGATCCTCGACGAGCCTGCCAACGGTCTCGATCCAGCCGGCATCCGCTGGATGCGCGGCCTGCTCAAGGGTTACGCCGATCGTGGCGGCACCGTGCTGCTCTCGAGTCACCTCCTGCACGAGGTCGAGCAGATCGCCGACGAGATGATCCTCATCGGCCACGGCCGCATCGTCGCCCAGGGCGACAAGAAGTCGTTGTTGGCCTCCAACAAGGCCGGACGCGCCGCGACCACCACGGTGACATCGCTCGAGAACGCCAAGTTCGCCGACCTCCTGCGCCAGCGCGGCCTGACCGTCACCGAAGGGCCAGATGCACTGACCGTCTCCGCGGAGGCTGTCGAGGTAGGGCGGACGGCCGCCGAGCACCAGATCGTGCTCACCGACCTCCGTGCGGTCGACCGAGGCTTGGAGGATCTCTTCCTGGAGCTGACCTCCAGCACCCAGCGCGACCCGGGCGCGGCGATGAGCGGCTCCGCGCCAGGTTCGGCCTCACCCTCGTACCCGCCCGGCCCGCCCCCCAGCGGCTTCCCGCCCCCTCCACCGTCCGGTCAGCAGCACCCAGGAGTACCCCGATGAGCGACTACGGCCACCAGCCCGGGCCGCCGCCGGCTCCCCAGCAACCTCCGGCCCAACCTCGGCCCTCCGGGCCACCCGGATCACCGCCCGGACACGACCACCAGATGCAGGCCTCGGCTACCCCGTCGGTCTCGTTCCATCGGTGGGTCTACCTCGAGCTGCGCAAGTCCGTCGACACGCTCTCCGGATTCTGGCTGCTCGCCGCGATCGCGGTGTTCTTGGTGATCGTCGAGGGCTTCTTCCTGGTCGTCGGGCTCTTCGATACCTCCGGGTTCACCTTCACCATCTTCACGAGCCCGATGGCCTACGTGCTGCAACCGCTGCTCGCCACGCTGGCGATCATGCTCGTCACCAGCGAGTGGGGGCAGCGCACGGCGATGGTGACCTTCGCCCTCGAGCCCCGACGGACCCGGGTCCTCGCGGCCAAGCTCGTCGCAGCCTTGGCACTCACCGCGGCGTTCATCGTCGTCCTGCTCCTCATCGCGACGATCTGTTCCGGGATCCTCGCCGCGACCTCGGGTGGCGAACTGGAGTGGGATCTCGGCGTAGGCGACGTCATCGGGCTGATGCTGTTCTTGGGCATCGCGGTGATGATCGGCTTCGGCCTCGCCACCTTGATCCTCAACACCCCGGCCGCCATCGGCGCGTTCCCGATCGTCGCGTACGCGATCCCGTCCGGACTCGGTCTGGTAGGCCTGTTCTGGAGCGACTTCGCGCCGGTCGGTCGCTACCTGAACCTGCAGACCGCGACCAACCCGGTGCTCACCTGGTCGGTCGACACCGGCAGCGACTGGGGCCACTTATCGGTCGCCCTGCTCGTGTGGATGGTGATCCCACTGGGATTGGGCACGATGCGCCTGCTTCGGGCGGAAGTGAAGTAGGGCCGCGACGAGGAGCGGCGTCGTAGCGGATCGCGAACGTCGCCGATCGCGTACGTGACGGATCCGCTACGTGACGGATAGCGAACGCCGGGGTCTCAGTCGACAAGACCGGCGTCATGGACGCAGATCGCGATCTGGACGCGGTTGCTCACGCCGAGCTTGTCGAAGACACGCGACACGTGGGCCTTCACAGTGGGCACCGAGAGGAACAACGTCTCAGCGATCTCGGCATTGGCGAGGCCCCGGCCGATCGCCATCGCGACCTCCCGCTCGCGATCGGTCAGGGACGCGAGTCGGCGCTCGGCCTCCTGCGCACGATCGTCACCGTCCTCGCGGCGCACCTTGTCGATCAAAGTGCGAGTCACCGACGGCGAGAGCATCGGATCGCCGCTGGCAACCTTCCTGATGGCGGTGACGATCTCCTCGGGGGCGGTGTCCTTGAGCAGGAATCCATCCGCGCCCACGGCAAGCGCCTCGAGCACGTACTCGTCGGCGTCGAAGGTGGTCAGGACGATCACCCTGGGTGGCTCGGTCCGCTCTCTGAGGGCCTTGGTCGCCTCGATCCCGTTGAGCTTGGGCATCCGGATGTCCATGAGCACGACGTCCGGGGTCAGCCTGGTCGCCTGGGCCAGCCCGTCGTGACCGTCGACAGCCTCCCCGACGACGTCGAGATCGGGCTGCCCGCCGAGCATCAGGCGCAGCGCCGAGCGCACGAGTGGGTCGTCGTCGACGAGAAGGACGGTCGTCATGCGGTCCACGGTATCCATCCACGAAGCCGGAACTCGCCGTCATCGGAGACATGCTCGACGGTGCCGCCTCTCAACGTGGCCCGTTCGGCGAGCCCGATCAGACCGAGACCGGCCCCAGGTGTCACCGATCGGCCGAAACCGAGCGGATTGCGCAGCACCACCTCGATCCCCTCGTCGGGGTCGCCCGCGACGTCGATCCGCAGCTCGGCGCTCGGCGCGTGCTTGCGAGCATTGGTGATCCCCTCCTGCACGATCCGGTAGAGCGTGCGGCCCGTGTCCTCGGGGACGGGGTGATCCGGAGTGACCTGGTCGTGAAACTCGATCCGCATGCCCGACTCACGCGCCTCCGAGACCAGGTCGTCGAGGTCGGCATAGGTGGGCTGAGGAGCATGCATGGGCGCACCCTCGTCGTCGCGGAGCACCCCGAGGACGGCGCGCAGATCGGTCAGTGCCTGATGGGCGGCTTGGTGGATCACCGCCACTTCCGCACGCAGGTCGCTCGCGTCCAGGTCGTCGCGATAGCCGAGCGCGCCGGCGCGCATGGAGATCTGGGAGATCCGATGGGCGAGCACGTCGTGCATCTCGCGGGCGATGCGTCCCCGCTCCTCCAGGCGGGACTGCCCGGCCCGCAGCTCCTGCTCCGCCTCGGCGCGTTCGGCCCGCGCGCGCAGCGTCCACAGCAGCTCGCGGCGCGACCCGATGTACATGCCCCAGGCCAGCACGGCAGAGATGAAACCGGTGTTGATGATCAGCGTCACCCACCACTCCTCCCCGTCGTTGACCGGGTTCACCCGAGCGAACGCCTCGGTCGTGATCAGCGACAGCACACCGATCACGACGATCTGTCCCCAGTTGCGCCGAGTCGCGAGCGAGACGGCCGCCAGCGTGGCTGGCCCCGCAGCAAGCGCCGAGACCGAGGCGAGCAGTGCCGTCACCACCGCGACCGTCATCGGCCAACGCCGCCGGAAGAACACCAGGACGACGGCCGGGACGCCGCAGGCGATATCGAGGATCAGGCGCACCTGGTCCTGCGAGATCGTCAGCCATGCCATGGCGCCGATGAGAGCCATGACGAGAATCCGCCAGGTATGACTCCACCAGGTCAGGGCCGGCTGGTACTCCTCCGGCCGCGGGGAGTCATCGGTAGACACCCGACCAGCGTAGGGAGGGCGTGCGCCCCCGGCATCGTCCGGTCGCCTCGATGACCCCCTACTTTGGTCGCCCATCCGCATGCTCCCGGCCGATGCCGACGGCGGCATCCCGCAAGCACGATGGAGCCATGATCGAAGTGAACGCACTGACGAGGAAGTACGGGCCGTTCACGGCCGTCGACGACGTCACCTTCTCCTGCGAGCCCGGCCGGGTCACCGGCTTCCTCGGGCCGAACGGGGCGGGCAAGACCACCACGATGCGGATCATGGTGGGGCTGACGCCGCCGACCAGCGGCCGGGCGACCATCGGCGGGCACCTGTACCGCGACATCCCGAACCCCGGACGGCACGTCGGTGTCCTCCTCGACGCCGGGGCCCAGCACGCCGGCCGGACGGGGCGCGAGATCCTCACCATCGGTGCGAAGACCATGGGACTTCCCGCCAGCCGGGTCGACGAGATGCTGGAGATGGTCTCCCTCGACGACACCGAGGCGAACCGGCGGCTGCGCAACTACTCCCTCGGCATGAAGCAGCGGCTCGGCATCGCGCACGCGCTGCTCGGCGACCCCGAGGTCCTGATCCTCGACGAGCCGGCCAACGGCCTCGACCCCGCCGGCATCCGCTGGATGCGCGACCTCCTCACCGGATACGCCCGCCGTGGCGGCACGGTGCTCCTGTCGAGCCACCTGCTCAACGAGGTCGAGCTGATCGCAGACAACCTCGTTCTCATCGGGCGCGGCAAGATCGTGGCCCAGGGTGACAAGAAGACCCTGCGCTCGCTCGACTCGACGGTGAGCAGCCTGGTCGACGCGCTGGACCGAGATGCACTGGTCAAGGGACTCGAATCCGACGGGTACACCGTCACACCCGACGGCACCTGCTTCCGCGTGAACGCGAGCACCGCCGACGTCGGACGCTCGGCCCTCGAGCACCTCGTCGTCCTGACCGATCTCCGCGACGGTGCCATGGGGCTCGAGGACCTCTTCCTCGACCTCACCGCAGACACCCAGCGCGACGGCGCCGCCGCGTCGATGCCCCCCGCCGTGCCGGCCCACGCCGCGCAGGCCACCTCGGAAGGAGCCCACCGATGAGCACCCACGCCGCCGAACGCGCCACGATCGACGTCTCGCAGACGGCCCCGGTCCCCTTCGGCCGCCTGGTCAAGGTCGAGTGGCGCAAGATGATCGACACCCGCAGTGGGTTCTGGCTACTCACCATCACCGCGATCCTGCTCGTCTTCGCTGCGGCGATCTCGCTGCTGGTGGTCGCGCTCAACGACGGCATCACGATGAGTGCCGGAGCGTGGTCGCAGACCATGAGCATCCCGCTCCAGATCCTGCTTCCGGCCATCGCGATCCTGACGGTCACCAGCGAATGGAGCCAACGCACCGGGCTGGTCACCTTCACCCTCGTCCCGCACCGGATGCAGCTCATCGGCGCCAAGGCCGCCGCAGTGTTCCTGCTTGCCGTGGCCACGATCGTCCTGGCGATCGGACTCGGCGCCATCGGCAACATCGTGGCTGCTCAGATCGGCGGGTACGACGCCACATGGAACCTGACCGCGTACGAGCTCTTCGCGTCCGTGGTCGTCCAGCTGCTGTTCTTCTTCATGGCCTTCGGGATCGGCATGGCCCTGCTCAACACGCCCGGCGCGATCGCGGTCTACTACATCGCCGCACTGCTGCTCCCGATCATGGTCTACAGCACCCTCATGGCCTTCTTCGGCTGGGCCGAGAGCCTCATCCCGTGGTTCGACATCACCTACTCCACGGTTCCGTTCCTCGAGACCAACCCAGACATCAGCGGCACCGACGTCGCCAAGCTGGTCACCTCCGTCGTGATCTGGGTCGTGCTCCCGATCGCCATCGGCACCCGTCGAGTGCTCACCTCCGAGCCGAAGTAGCGCTCCTCCTGGATCCGTCACGAAAGGGGATCCCGGTCGTCACGATCGGGATCCCCTTCGTGTGCGCTCCTCGACGTGACGGCACTAGGGTCGAGAACATGACCAACACCCTTCGCGAGGACGGCCGCGCCGACGACGAGCTGCGACCGATCCGGATCACCCGCCACTGGCTCGACCATGCGGCTGGATCGGTGCTCGTCGAGTTCGGCAAGACCCGGGTGCTGTGCGCCGCCTCGGCCTCGACCGGGGTGCCGCGCTGGCGAAAGGGATCCGGGCTCGGCTGGGTCACCGCCGAGTACGCGATGCTGCCGGCCTCGACCCACACCCGGTCCGACCGCGAGTCGGTCAAGGGCCGGATCGGTGGGCGCACCCACGAGATCAGCCGTCTGATCGGCCGGTCCCTGCGCGCCGTCATCGACTACAAGGCGATGGGGGAGAACACCATCCAGCTCGACTGCGACGTGCTCCAGGCCGACGGCGGCACCCGCACCGCCGCCATCACGGGCGCCTACGTCGCCCTCGCCGACGCCTGCGCGTCCCTCGGGGTCCTCGATGCGCTCACCGGGTCGGTCGCGGCGGTCTCGGTCGGCATCATCGACGGCGTACCGCGCCTGGACCTTCCCTATGTCGAGGACGTGCGAGCCGAGACGGACATGAACGTGGTGATGACCGGCGCCGGGTCCTACGTCGAGGTGCAGGGCACGGCCGAAGGAGCGGCCTTCGACCGACGCGAGCTCGACGCGCTGCTCACCCTGGCCGAGAAGGGCTGTGCCGACCTCACCATCTTGCAGCGCGAGGCGCTCGCGGATGGCTGAGGCGCCTCGCATCCACCTGGCCTCACGCAACGCCAAGAAGCTCGCCGAGCTGGAGCGGATCCTGACCGAGCACCTCCCCGGGGTCGCCGTGCTCGGCCTCGACGACGTCGCGGGCTACGACGAACCCGTGGAGGACGCCGCGACGTTCGCCGGGAACGCTCTGCTCAAGGCGCGAGCCGGCGCCGCGGCCACCGGCCTGCCGACCCTCGCCGACGACAGTGGTCTGTGCGTCGACGCCCTCAACGAGATGCCGGGGGTCCTGTCCGCGCGCTGGTCGGGGCCACCGAAGGACGACGCCCGCAACAACCGGCTGCTGCTCGACCAGCTCTCGGACGTCCCCGACGACCGCCGCGGAGCGCACTTTCGCTGTGCGGTCGCTCTCGTGGTGCCCGGAGGTGTCGAGCAGGTGGTCGAAGGACGCATGGACGGCCGGATCGCGCGCGAGCCGAGGGGCACCGGTGGCTTCGGCTACGACGTGCTCTTCGAGGCCGACGAACGTCCGGGCGCGACCACGGCAGAGCTCACGGTGGCGGAGAAGGACGCGATCTCCCACCGGGGCAAGGCGCTGCGCGAGCTCGCCCCGCGGCTCCCCGGGCTACTGGCCGGCAGGGGCGAAGAGCGCTAGGCCGTCCACGTCCAACTGGCCAGCAGCTTCTCGAAGTCACCCTTGGAGATGCTGTCGCCGCTACGCGGGTAGCTGAGACCGATCGAGTACTGCGTGCCTCCGTGGAGGGTCAGGTACACGATCTGGGTCAAAGGCACGCCGGCGTTGTTGCTGCGGTCGGGGACCTCGATGCCGATCGCGCGCTCGCCGTCGATCTCGATGTCGGGGATGTCTACCGTCGTGGCGCCGTCGGAGCTGCTCACGTTCCGCTTCCACAGGGCCTCGAGCTCCTCGGGACTCGACGCAGGCGAGGGGATGGCCTCGACGATCACGTTGCTCTGGGCCACGGCGATCGAGGAGCCGAGCACGACGAAGGTGTCGATCGAGCCCCCGCCGGGGATCTTCCCGGCCTCATCGGTCACGTCGGTCCAGGCGGCATCGGGCAGGGTGAAGGTGTAGCCGTCGCCGGTGATCGTGGAGCCGTCACCGGGCTCGACGTTCGGGTCGATCTGGGGGTCGGTGGTCGTGGTCCCATCGCTGGGAGAGCCCGTCGCGGGGTCCGACGTCGTCGGCTCTTCGCTCTGTGATCCACCGCTGCTGGGTTCGTCGCTGCCGGGTTCTTCGGGACCCGACGAGGTCGGATCGGCCGACTGCTCGTCGTCGTCGCCGGAGATCACGAGGGTGACGACGAAGGCGGCGATCACGACGACCGCCGCCACCACGATCGCGACGATCAGTCCGGTCCGGCGTGGTTTGCCACCTGGGCCCGAGGGACCTCCGGGCGGGACGGTGGACCAACCGTCGGGCGGCCCACCCTGGAAGGGCGGATTCTGGGGTGGCCCCGGCGGGCCCGAAGGGGAGGAGCCGTAGGGCGAGGACGGCGGAGGTGTGCCCCACGGGGTCTGCTCACTCACCTGGCCATTATGCGAGGTGCGGCCCGACGCGTGGTTGTCGGCGGGTGCCGGAGGGGGGACTTGAACCCCCACGCCCGAAGGCACAGGTACCTAAAACCTGCGTGTCTGCCAATTCCACCACTCCGGCGAGAGCGCTCAGTCTCTCAGCCGGGTCCGCGACTGTCGCAGTGGGCCCGGACGCGGTCAGTCGAGACCGAGGTCGCGGCGCAGCTTGGCGACGTGGCCGGTCGCCTTGACGTTGTACTGGGCCAGGTCGACCTTGCCGTCCTCGTCGACCACGATCGTCGAGCGGATCACTCCCTCGACGGTCTTGCCATAGAGCTTCTTCTCCCCGAAGGCGCCGTAGGCCTGCATGGTCGCCTTGTCGGGGTCGGAGAGCAGTCGGATGCCGAGCCCCTCCTTCTCGCGGAAGCGGGCCAGCTTCTCCGGCTTGTCAGGAGAGATGCCGAGGACCTCGTAGCCCTCCGCCTGCAGCGACGCCAAGGAATCGGTGAAGTCGCACGCCTGCTTGGTGCAGCCCGGGGTCATCGCGGCCGGATAGAAGTAGACGATGACCTTGCGGCCTCGTAGGTCCTTCAGGGAGACCGACTCGCCGGCGTCGTCCGCGAGGGCGAAGTCGGGAGCAACATCTCCGGGGGACAGGCGGCTGGGGGTGCTCATCGTGGTGGCTCCTGAGCTGGCGGGCGAAAGTTCACGTTGTGTTGGCTATCGCAAACGACTTGCAGAAAGATAGGCTGCGCAATGGCCTAATGACGGAGCCTACTCAGTCGTCCAGGCGACAGAGCCAAGGAGTGTGCCGATGCACGTGCCCGACGGTTTCCTCGACGCGCCCACGTCGATCGCCACCGGGGTGATAGCGGCAGGAGCCGTCGCGGTGTCCTTGCGCAAGGCACGTGGCGAGCTCGACGACCGCACCGCACCGCTTGCGGGCCTGGTCGCCGCATTCATCTTCGCGACCCAGATGTTGAACTTCCCGGTGGCCGGCGGGACGAGCGGTCATCTGATGGGTGGTGCGCTCGCCGCCGTGCTGGTCGGACCGTGGACGGGGGTTCTCGCGACGGCAGTGGTCCTCGTCGTCCAGTGCCTCCTGTTCGCCGACGGTGGCGTCAGTGCGCTCGGCACGAACATCATCTTGATGTCGGTGGTCACCGTGGGGGTGGGGTGGCTGGCCTTCCGCGGTGTCCAGGCGCTGTTGCCGAAACGAGTGTCGATGGTGCCGGTGGCGGCGGGGATCGGAGCATTCCTCAGCGTGCCGGTCGCGGCACTGGTGTTCGTGGGCCTCTATGCGATCGGTGGCACAGCCGACCTCTCGCTCGGCAAGCTCGCCGCGGCGATGGTGGGCGTGCACCTCCTGATCGGCGTCGGGGAAGGGATCATCACCTTCTTGGCAGTGGGCAGCGTGGTCGCTGCCCGGCCCGACCTCGTCTACGGTGCTCGGCGCGTCCTCGCGGCCCGCACCCTCGAGGTCCGCACGGCCGGGGCCTCGGCATGAGCGCCGCGCGCCACCGGGTCTCGACCCGCGTCGTGGCGATCTCGGTCCTCGTCGTGGCGCTCATCCTCGCCGGGGTCGTCAGCTTCTACGCCGCCAGCACGCCGGACGGACTGACCAAGGTCTCCGAGGACGAGGGCTTCGCCCACACCGAGACCGAGCACGACGCAGCCGAGGGCCCGTTCGCGGGCTACGGCACCAGCTTCATCGACAACGATCGCCTCAGCGGCGGGGTCGCCGGGGTCGTGGGGGTCGTCGCAGTGCTTGCCGTCTTCGGCGGGTTGACGCTCCTGCTGCGGCGTCGGGGGACACCGGGCGATCGGTCGCAGGAGGACTCGTCGGTCGAGCGCGAGACCGACTCGGCCGCCTCCTGATGGGTGGGCCGCACGGGCATCTGCTCCACTTCCACGCTCACTCACCGATCCATCGGACCCCCGCTCACGTCAAGATCCTGACGCTGGTCGGCTTCATGCTCCTCGTCGTGGCCACCCCGCGCGGCTGGTATCTGGCATACGGGGTCTACCTCATCGCGTTGCTGGTGGTCGTCGCGGCGAGTCGGGTCCCGCCGACCTACCTGCTCAAGCGCATGGTGATCGAGACCCCGTTCGTGCTCTTCGCGGTGCTGCTCCCGTTCGTCGCGACCGGGCCACGCACCGAGTTCCTCGGCCTGACCGTCAGCGAGTCGGGTCTTCACGCAGGCACGGCGCTGCTGATCAAGGGGACCCTCGGGGTCCTCGCGAGCCTCACCCTCGCCGCCACCACCGAGCCTCAGGCGCTGCTCGCCGGCCTGGCCCGACTGCGCGTGCCCTCGCTGATGGTGCAGATCATGGGATTCATGATCCGCTACCTCGAAGTGGTCACCGACGAGCTGCGACGCATGGCCATCGCGCGCGAGTCCCGCGGCTTCCGGGCTCGGAACCCGCGACACTGGTCGGTACTTGCCCGCTCGTTCGGAGCCCTCTTCATCCGGAGCTTCGAGCGGGGCGAGCGGGTCCATCTCGCGATGCTCTCCCGGGGATACGACGGCACCACCCCGGACGCGGTCATGAGATCGTCATGAGCGTGCCGGTCCTCGACGTCGCTGGTCTCGCCTACGCCTACCCCGACGGGCACCAGGCGCTGTACGGGGTCGACCTGCACGTACACGCGGGGGAGCGGGTCGCCCTGCTGGGTCCCAATGGCGCGGGCAAGACCACCCTGGTGCTGCACCTCAACGGGATCCTCACCGCGGGGGCGGGCAGTGTCGAGGTCGGCGGCCTGCCGGTCCGCAAGGAGAACCTGCAGGAGATCCGTCGTCGGGTCGGCATCGTCTTCCAGGACCCCGACGATCAGCTGTTCATGGGCACGGTCCGCGCCGACGTCGCGTTCGGTCCGGCGAACCTCGGGCTCAAGGGTCCCGAGCTCGAGGCGCGTGTCATGGAGGCGCTCGACCAGGTCGGCATGGCCGACTTCGCCTCGCGTGCGCCGCACCATCTCTCCTTCGGCCAGCGACGGCGGGTGGCGGTGGCCACGGTGCTGGCGATGCGACCGGAGATCCTCGTCCTCGACGAGCCGTCCTCGAACCTGGATCCAGCCTCGCGTCGTGAGCTCGCCGACATCCTGCGCTCACTCGATGTCACGGTGCTCATGGTCACTCACGACCTGCCCTACGCCTTCGAGTTGTGCCCGCGATCGGTCGTGCTGAGCGATGGTCAGGTCGTGGCCGACGGGTCCACCTTCGACGTGTTGACCGACGACGCGCTGATGCGAGCGCACCGTTTGGAGCTGCCCTTCGGATTCGACCCGCGTCGCATTGATAGCCTTCCAGGGTGAGCGACGAACTCTCCGAACTGGAGACCGAGATCCAGGAGACCCGGGAGCGGCTGGCGGCGACCATCGACCAGTTGCTGTACCGCTCGAGTCCCAAGACCATCGCGCGTCGCGAGGTGGCCAGCATCAAGGGCCACTACGTCGATGCGGCCACCGGGCAGCCCCGGACCGACAACATCCTCAAGACCGTGGGCATCGTGGTCGGGACCGTCGCCGTATTCGTGGTCCTGCGTCGGGTGACCCGCTGATCCGACCCGTCATGACCGAACCAGACGGCCTCAAGCAACCGATCAAGATGCTCCACGACCGGGTGCTGTGCGAGCTCGACCGAGAGACCGGCGAACGGCGGTCCTCGGGCGGCATCGTCATCCCAGCGACCGCCGCGATGGGCGGGCGCCGGCTGGCATGGGCTGTGGTCGCGGCCGTCGGCCCACACGCGAGGTCGATCGAGGTCGGTGATCGGGTCCTCTTCGACCCCGAGGACAAGGCCGAGGTCGAGGTGCAGGGCGACACCTACGTCGTCATGCGCGAGCGCGACGTGCACGCCGTCGCCGCGGACCGTCTCGGCGATGAGGCAGCCGGACTGTATCTATAGGTCACGACCGCGCGGCCCGTCGAGGCGTCCTCCGGGCCCGGTTTCTCCCCAGGTTTCTGGTGCCTGCAGTTCTCCACAGGCGGCCCAGACGCCGCTCGCGTGGCCCGCGATCCGCTGTTGAGGTGGCTCCATGACCACCTCACCGATGACCCATTCCCTCGCCCCGCTCGGCTCCGGGCGTCCGATCGAGGACGCCGAGTCAAGCGCTCGCACCGCCCTGGCAGAAGTCGCTCACGCGACCGTGGCCGACCTGGATGCAGCCGCTTGCCGGATGCTCCTCCTGCGCCTCACCGCACTGGCCGGCCAGGTCGCCGAACTCGAACTGCGGGTGCTCCGGCGCGCAGAGCAGGTCCGCGCCGGCGAGGAGCGCGGCGCCAAGTCGACCGCGACCTGGCTGGCCGTCGCCACTCGCCAATCGCGTCGTGCCACCCATGACAAGGCTCGATTGGCGCGTGGACTCGCTGAGTTCCCCGCGATGCGCGAGGCGATGGCCGAGGGCCGGCTGCTGCCACGACAGGCCAAGGTGATCCTCGAGTCGACGGCCGACGTCGTCGGGAGCCGTTCCCAGCTGATCGGGCGACTCGTCGCCGCCGCGGACTCCAAGGACGACTCCGAGCTGAGCGTTCTCGCCCGCGACCTCATGGCCACGTCTGCGACCACCTCGAGCCGGGACGAGAGCGACAACCCGCTCACGCTGGCGCCGCCGATCGGACCAGGCCCGCTCGAGATCACCCGAGAAGCCACCTGGTCCGAGCAGGGACGGGCCCCCGACCTCACCCGGTCTGTCAGCTCCGACCCCACTGACGATCCCGCTGACAGCCCGACTGACATCGCCACCGGTCATGAGACTGCCGACGCCCACGGGCCGGCCACTGTCCATGATGCCGAGCACGAGCGGCCCGCGATCACCGCCGACGATCCTCCCGACGCCGAGCCAGCGGACGCCACGGCACCCGACCGGTGCTCGAAGTCACGGCTCCATGCGCTCGTGGCGCGGGTCGACGCACTTCGTCGGTGGTGGACCGGTCGCCGCTTCCCATGCCATCGAGAGCGATCCGACATACCCGACACGCGTCCTGTGACAGGTGTGCGAGCGGCACATGGCGCCTTCGGTTGGCACGTCCACCTCGGGATCACCTGCCCGCACGAGGGCGGCACCGATGGTCGCCACCGCCGGTGAGGCGGGACTCACGATCGACTCGCCCCGACCACGGCCCGATGGAGACAGATCGACCCCCGACCGGGGCTGGTCGGGGGCCGAAGCGGTACGCCATCAGGGACTCGAACCCCGAACCCGCTGATTAAGAGTCAGCTGCTCTGCCAATTGAGCTAATGGCGCATGCGAGTGAACGCAGGAAGGAACGTTACCAGCGCGATGGTGCGCCACGAAATTCGGGAGCGCCCCCGGCGGCCCCGGAGGGTCACAGCGAGGCGAGCACGGCCTGCGCTGCATTGTGGCCGCCGATCCCCGAGACCGCGCCGCCACGTCGTGCACCCGATCCGCAGAGCAGGACCGCATCGTGGTCGGTCTGCACGCCCCACTGCTGGGCAGGGGTGTCCAGGCGAGCCCGGGAGGAGGCCCACGGCCAGTCGAGGTCTCCATGGAAGATGTGGCCGCCGGGCATCGCGAGGTCACGCTCGATGTCTTGGGGGACCTTCGCCTCGATGCACGGGCTCCCGTCCGGATGACGGGCGACGCAGGCCGAGAGCGGCTCGACCAGGTGCTCGTCGAGCGAGGCGATCGCCCGCTCGACCGCGAGGTGCTTGGCCGCTTCGGGATCAGCGTCGAACAGCGAGGCCGGGGTATGCAGCCCGAAGTACGTCAGTGTGTGCATGCCCGGGGCGACGTCGCCCAGGATGCTCGGATCGGTCAGTGAGTGGCAGTACACCTCGCCGGGCATCGACGTCGGGATCCGGCCGGCGGCGGCCTCGGCGTAGGCCGACTCCAGCTGGCTGAAGTCCTCGCCGAGGTGCAGGGTGCCCGCGAACGCCGTGGCCGGATCGATTCCCGAACGCAGACGGGGCAGGCGGTCGAGAAGGACGTTGATCTTGAGTTGGGCCCCTTGCGGCTTCGTCTCGAGCTCCTCCGGCTCGCCGAGGAGGATCCGCAGCACCCAAGGCGCGACGTTCGCCAGCACGAAGCGCGCTCCAACGGTGCGAGAGCCGTGCGATTCGTCCCAGGTCACCTCGGCGCCCGCGCCTGACGCGCCGGTGCGGATGTCGCTGACCCCGGCTCCGGTCCGGATCGTGGCCCCCGCCTCGGTCGCGGCACGATGCAGCGCGTCGGTGACCGCCCCCATGCCGCCGACCGGAACCCGCCACTCGCCAGTCCCGTTCCCGATCAGGTGGTAGAGGAAGCAGCGGTTCTGGATCAGCGAAGGATCGTGCAGAGACGCGAACGTGCCGATGAGGGCATCGGTCGCCACCACGCCGCGGACCGTGTCGTCCCGGAATCGGCGTTCCACCGCGGCCCCGATCGGCTCCAGGACCAGCTCCCGCCAGATCGTCGGGTCGACCTGCTCGCGCAGATCCCGCTCGTGCGGGAGCGGTCGGAGCAGGGTCGGCGCCACCACGCGGGCGAGTTCGCCGACCTCCGCGTAGAAGGCACGCCAGGCTTCGTACTCCTCATCGGAGCCGGTCAGCGCGGCGAAGGAGCGTCTGGTCGCATCGCCCTCGTCACGCTCGACGTACAGTCCCGACGCGACCCCGTCCCGCAGGGTCGGGGTGTAGGACGCGGTCGAGCGCGAGCGCAAGGTGACGTCGAGGCCGAGGTCCGACATCAACGCCTCGGGCATGACCGAGACCAGATAGGAGTACCGCGAGAGCCGCGTCGGCCAGCCGTCGAACGCCGCGGCCGAGACCGCGGCACCACCGGTGTGGTCCAAGCGCTCGAGGAGGAGCACCGACACGCCCGCGCGGGCGAGGTAGGCGGCTGCGACCAGCCCGTTGTGACCGCCGCCGACGATGACGACGTCGTAGTTCTCGGCGAGATCTCCTGGATGCGTGGGGGGATGACCGGGGGGAGGAGTCATCTGTCCACCGTATCGACCGCGGCCCCGGCCTCCGTTCAACCGGCGCGACGCGACACTAGTGTCACTACCCATGGCCCGGATCTACCGCGACGCATACGGGATCCCTCACGTCCGCGCGGCCGATGTACGGGATCTCGCTCATGGACAAGGGTTCGCGATCGCTCAGGACCGCGCCTGGCAGCTCGAGTGGTTGCGCCGTCGCGTGACCGGGACGACCGCGGAGGTCCTCGGCGACGCCGGCGTCCCGTGGGACCGGTTCTCGGTGTCGGTCCGGATCATCGACACCGCCCAGCGTGCCTACGAAGCGCTCACTGAGGCCTCACGCCGGTTCGTCGCCGCCTACGCCGACGGGGTGAGCGCGGCGTTCGCGGCCGGCGCGGGGCGCGGGTCTCACGAGTTCGAGGCCCTCGGCATCTCGCCGCAGGCGTGGCCGGCGTGGATGCCGCTGGCGACCTTCCACGCCCAGCAGATCCTGTTCGCCAACATCGGCTCGCTGCTGTGGCAGCGACGGGTCGACGACGTGCTCGGAGCCGAGAGCGCCCTGCTCGAGCGGGAGGGGCCGCACTCGGCCGGCAGCAATGCCTGGGTCGTGGGAGGTGCGCGCACGGCCTCCGGCTCCCCGCTCATCGGCGGCGACCCGCACCGTAACTTCGAGTCGCCGGGTGTCTACCACCAGGTGCGTCTGGCCTGCGAGGATCCCGACGACCTGTTCGACGTCGTCGGGTTCAGCTTCGCCGGCACCCCCGGCGTTCAGCACTTCGCTCATGCCGGAGAGGTCGCGTGGGCGATCACCAACGCGATGGCGAGGTACCAGGACCTCGACGACCTCGGGTCCGCTGCGGGCGCGGAGGGAACCCCTCCCGACCGGCCGACCGTGCTGCCGGGCGTCGGCCTGCGCGGGCCGTCGACGGAGCTGGGAGACCTGGGCTTCGAGGCCCTCCTGCCGCTGCTGCGCTCGCGCACCGTCGACGACGTCGACGCGGCCCTGGAGCACTGGGTCGAACCGGTGAACAACGTCGTGATCGCCGACGTGCGCGGGACCGTGCGCTACCGATGGGCCGGACGGGTACCCGTGCGGGACGAGCGCGGGCGGTGGACCGGCTGGCGCACCGACCGGCATCGGCTCGACGTGGGGTCCGAGGGACAGATCGTCACCGCCAACGACCGGCGCGGGCCGCAGAGCGCAGAGCTGGGGGAGGAGTTCGCGCCACCGCATCGCGGTGAGCGCATCGCCGCCCTGCTGGCGAACCGCACCGGACTGACCTCCGCGGACTTCGAGCAGATCCACAACGACACTCTGCTCGGCGGCCTTGAGGCATTGCGGCCGTTCCTCCCTGAGCGGCTGCGTGACTGGGACGGGCGGATGGACGCCGACTCGGCCACAGCGGCCGACTTCGTCGCGTGGCGCTCGGCGTTCGTCCGGCGGATCGCCGCTGAGCCGGTGTTCGACGCGCTCCGCGAGCCACCGCCGGACCGATTGTTCGCCCCGTACTTCGACGTGACCTTCGCGATCGGCCATGCGTTGGCGACGCTCGCCGCGGCCGGGACGCCGTTCGGCATCGACCTCGCCCGGCACGCCGTGCTGGCCGATCTGGAGAGCGAGCCCCGTCCGACCTGGGGGAGCACCCACGTCTACTCGCCCGCGCACCCGTTCGATCTCGCCGACCACCTCCAGGCGCCACCGGTGCCCGAGGTCCCGCTGAGCGGCGACCAGGACTGTGTGCGGTGCGTCGGGTCGATGCCCGGGATCGACGACGGCGCCTACCGGGGCGCGGTGGCCCGGTACGTGTGGGACCTCGCCGACCGCCAGGCCGGCGGCTGGGTGGTCCCGATGGGCGCCTCGGGCGACCCTGCGTCCCCGCACTACGCCGATCAGCTGACCTTGTGGGCGCAGGGAACGCTGGCGCCCATCGTGACCGACTGGGACCGCCTGATCGAGATCACCCACTCCCGCTGAGCGGCGGAGGGGATCTGCGTCGGAGACGGCCGAGCCCCCGGCTGCGGGGCCGGGGGCTCGGACTTCTCTGGGTGAGTAACGGGACTTGAACCCGCGACATCCGCGACCACAACGCGGCGCTCTACCAGCTGAGCTATACCCACCATCGTCCCGGACGACCGGGACCGCATGAAGTGTAGACGTATCAGGGCGCCGGATCAGAATCGGTTGTCGCCGGATCGGACGCGAGGCCGGTCAGAGCGCCCCCGTGCCGCGCGGCGATCTCGCGGGCGGCCGCGGTGTCGGGCCCGGGCGGAGGTACGAACACCGCGTCGCGGTAGTAGCGCAGCTCCTCGATGCTCTCCTGGATATCGGCGAGCGCGCGGTGGTTGCCACGCTTGGCGGGAGCGGCGAAGTAGGCCCGCGGGTACCAGCGACGAGACAGCTCCTTGATCGAGGAGACGTCGACGATGCGGTAGTGCAGGAAGGCGTCGAGGTCGGCCATGTCGCGTGCCAGGAAGGCGCGATCGGTCGCGACGCTGTTGCCGGCGAGCGGCGGCCGGCTGTCGGGGCCGCAGTGCTCGGTGAGGTAGGCCATCACCTGCTGCTCGGCCTCGGCGAGACTCACGCCGTCGGCGAGCTCGTCGAGCAGCCCGGAGGTGGTGTGCATGTCGCGGACGAAGTCGATCATCTGCTCCAGTGCCGCCTCAGGCGGCTTGATGATGATGTCGACCCCTTCGCCGAGGACATTGAGGTCGAAGTCGGTGACCAGCGCCGCCACCTCCACGAGCGCGTCGGCGCCGAGGTCGAGGCCGGTCATCTCACAGTCGATCCAGACCAGTCGTTCGTTCACGGTCGCTCACCCTACGGGCATGTGAGCCGGTCGACACCGCGGGACGGCTCCTTTCTCAGCGCCGCTTTAGACCCAGCAGATAGCGTGGCTTCCCGTGAAGCAGTGGGTCGCTCTGGTCGCGCGCCTCGTCGTGGGCGGGGTGTGGATCGCTGCCGGCCTGGCCAAGATCACCAACCCGCTCGGGAGCGTTCAGGCGGTGCAGGCCTACGAGCTCCTGCCGAACTCCCTGGCCGTGCCGATCGGCTACATCCTGCCCCCGCTGGAGATCGTGGTCGGTCTCGCGCTGGTCGTGGGAGTGCTGACCCGGGGCGCGGCACTGATCTCGGCGATCCTGTTCGTCGCGTTCATCATCGGCATCGCCTCAGCGTGGGCGCGGGGCCTGGAGATCGACTGTGGTTGCTTCGGAGGCGGCGGCTACGATCCGGATGCGTCCTCGAAGTATCCCTGGGAGATCGCTCGGGACGTCGCCCTGCTGGCCGCATCGCTCTTCTTGGTCTGGGTGGGGTCGCGACGGTGGTCGCTCGACTCGCTGCTGTTCCGTACAACCTCGCGTGAGGACCGCGAGCACGACCTGGAGGGTGTGTAGAAGATGTCGAACAAGCCGAAGGCGCAGGCCAAGGCTGAGGCGCGAGCCGCTCGGCTGGCCGAGATCAAGAAGGCCGAGAAGGCTGCCGAGCGACGCCGCAACCTGATGATCGCCGGCGTCGCGGTGGTCGTGCTCGCCATCTTGGGTGGTGTCTTCTACTTCGTGAGCCGTTCCAACGACGTCGAGGCCACCGACGCCGGCTCCAGCAAGTACGGCGTCACGATCGGCTCGAAGGACGCCCCGCACACCCTGGTGATCTACGAGGACTTCCTCTGCCCGGCCTGTGGCGCGTTGGAGGAGGCGACCGGCGAGCGGCTCACTAAGCTCGCCGACGAGGGCAAGGTGCTCGTCGAGTACCGCCCGTTCACCCTGCTCGACCGGTTCGGTCCCTACTCCGCGGAGTCCGCGAGCGCCTTCGGCGTGGTGCTGGAGGAGTCCGGCCCCGAGATCGCAAAGAAGTTCCACGACATCCTCTACGCCAACCAGCCCGCCGAGGACGCCGAGAGCTTCCCGGGCTCCGACTGGCTGATCGAGAAGGCGGTCGAGGCCGGCGCCGACGAGGCCGCCGTCCGCCCGGGCATCGAGGAGGGCGAGAACGACTGGGCGAAGGAGGCCACCAAGGAGGCCTTCGAAGCCGGCGTCCAGGGCACCCCGACGGTGCTCCTCGACGGCGAGACCTTCACCGGCAAGTACGAGGACCTCTGGAAGGCCCTCGAGGACTGACGTCGCCCTGGCCCGGCACGCGTACCGGCTCAGCGCGAACTGGCCCCACGGGCACGGGGCCTGGCAGCATCGCGCGAATGAGCACGCCGTCCGCATCGAGGCCCGAGTCGCCGCACGCCGCATTCATCGCGGGTCTGCCCAAGGCCGAACTTCACGTCCACCACGTCGGATCGGCGTCGATGCGGATCGTCGGTGAGCTCGCCGAACGTCATCCGGGAACGGTCCCCACCGACCCCGAGGCGCTCCGGGCCTTCTACGAGTTCCGGGACTTCGCGCACTTCATCGAGGTCTACCTGGCGGTCGTCGACCTGATCCGTACTCCCGACGACGTCCGCTACCTCACCTACGAGGTGGCCCGCGAGCTGGCGACCGAGCAGAACGTGCGCTACGCCGAGCTCACCTGCACGCCCTACACCTCGGTCGTGCGAGGAATCGCGATCGAGGGCTACACCGAGGCGATCGAGGACGCCCGGGTGGCGGCCGAACGCGACTTCGGGCTGACCATGCGCTGGATCTACGACATCCCGGGGGAGTCAGGTATCCCCGCAGCCGACGCGACGCTGTCCTACGCACTCGATCATCGACCCGAGGCTCTTGTCGGGTTCGGGCTCGGCGGACCCGAGATCGGTGTACCGCGGGCGCAGTTCGCCCCGCACTTCGATGCCGCCCGGGAGGCCGGGCTGCACTCGGTCCCGCACGCGGGCGAGACCACCGGCCCCGACACCGTGTGGGACGCGTTGCGGCTCCTCGGTGCCGAACGGATCGGCCACGGCACGTCCGCGGTCGCCGACCCCGCGCTGCTCACCCACCTCGCGGACCGGGCGATCCCGCTGGAGGTGTGTCCCTCCTCGAACATCGCCACGCGGGCGGTCGCCTCGCTCGAGGAGCACCCGCTGCGCCGCTTCGTCGAGGCGGGCGTGGTCGTGACGATCAACTCCGACGACCCGCCGATGTTCGCGACCACGCTCAACCGAGAGTACGAGATCGCCGCCGACCTGCTCGGGCTCGGCGAGCCGGGTCTGGCCGACCTGGCCCGCACCGCAGTCACGTCGTCGTTCGCCCCGGACGACGTCAAGACCCGGGTCCTCGGAGAGATCAGCGACTACGCCGGCGACTGACCACGCACCGGAGAGACTCAAGGCCCCGCGGTCTCATACGCCGCGGGGCCGAGTCCTGTCTAACCGATCGCGCCGCGCCGACTGGGTAGGCGCGCCGGAGAGCCCGCGGCTGCGGCCGATGCGTCACCCCAGCCCCTGCTTTGCCAGAATGCGCACCGACGACGAGGGAGTCGACCGGCCTCCGCACGTCAGCCCCTGAAAGGTCCACATGTCGCTCCTCACGCTGTTCCTGATCGCGCTCGGTGTCTCGGCCGACGCGTTCGCGGTCGCGGTCGGCAAGGGCCTCCACATGCGTCGGCTCCGGATGGCCGACGCCGTCCTGCTCGCGCTCACCTTCGGCGTCTTCCAGGCGCTGATGCCCACGATCGGGTGGCTGCTGGGCACCGGGTTCGCCGACAAGGTCACCGCGGTCGACCACTGGATCGCGTTCGGGCTGCTCGCGGCCATCGGCGCGAAGATGATCTGGGAGGCCTTCCAGGACGACGACGAGGAAGAGTCGGAGGAGCCACGGATCCCGATCCGGGAGATGCTGATCCTCGGCGTCGCCACCAGCATCGACGCCCTCGCGGTCGGCATCGGCTTCGCCTTCTTGGACGTCAGCATCCTCGGTGCGGTGATCCTGATCGGCATCACCACGTTCGTGATCTCGCTGGCCGGCGTGGCGATCGGCCACCGCGCCGGGGCCCGCTACCAAGGACCTGCCGAGGTCGTCGGCGGACTGATCCTCATCGTGATCGGCCTGCGGATCCTGCTCGACCACCTCGGCGTCCTCTGACCCCGATGACACCGCCGATTCGATCCGGCATCGAGTGGTCGACGGTGGCCATCGCGATCGCTCTCTGGCTGGTCGGCCTCGGATGCCTCGGGTACGCCGTCGGACTCGTCGTCGTCAACGACTTCGACCTCGGTCGCGATCTCAACGACCACCCGCACGCGCGCTACCACGTGCCGCTGTATCTGGTCGCCGGGCTTCTCGGCGTCCTCGGCGTCTCCTTGGTGCGGGGCGGCCTCGGCTTCCTGACGGCGATGCGTGAGCGCCAGTGCGATGCCGGCCGCAGGCGTCCGAAGCGGCGCGCCTGATCGACCCGGTCGTCGGTGCCCCCGGCAGTGTGCTGGTTCAGGACATAGGAAACCCATGTCTCAGGACATAGGAAACTCGATGCTGGCCGGTGTCGAAGGCAAGGC